>JANXZQ010000503.1 GCA_025355445.1 Gammaproteobacteria bacterium | reverse complement strand
GTCGGCCGGAAGTGTGGGACACGCGCTGGTGGTCGCCGGTCGGCGCACTGGTGGCGGAAGGCCTGCGTGCGCTCGGGCTCACCGAGAATGGCGCGGCAGTACTGCGGCATGCCCTGTGGTGGTTTCATGGCCTGATTGCACTGATTCTCATCGCGCTGATTCCCTTCACCAAGGTCAAGCATATCTTCACGGCGGCCGCCTCGCTGATGGTGCGCGATCCGCTCGCCGCCCAAAGGCTGCCGCGCGTTCCAGAGTCGCAGGTCGAAGCCGGCGCCGCCAAGATCACTGATTTTAATTGGAAGCAATTGCTCAATCTCGACGCCTGCACCAAGTGCGGACGTTGCCACGAAGCCTGCCCCGCCCGTGCGGTGGGCGCTCCCTTGTCTCCGCGCGACGTGATCTTGAGCCTGCGCGAGTTTGCCAACGCGACCCTCGAGTCCGGCACGATCCCGGCGGCAGCTGAACTCGATATCCATGGCAAGGCGCCCGGTCAGGTGGCCATGGAGACCCTGTGGTCGTGCCGCACCTGCATGGCCTGCGTCGAGATCTGTCCGGTCGCGGTGGAACACGTGCCCATCATCGTGCAAATGCGCCGCAAGCTGGTCGAGGACGGCGCCATGGATCCGCTGCTCACCAAGACCCTGCAGACCATTCACAAGACAGGTAATTCTTTCGGTGAATCCAAGCGCAAGCGCGGCGCCTGGAGCAAGGCCCTGCCCTTCCCCGTCAAAGACGCGCGTAAAGAGCCCGTGGATGTGCTGTGGTTCGTTGGCGACTACGCGTCTTTCGACCCACGCAACCAGAAAGTCTCGCAAACCTTCGCCTCCCTGCTGCAGGAAGCGGGTGTGGATTTCGGAATTCTCTATGATGGCGAGTCGAACGCCGGCAACGATGTCCGCCGCGTCGGCGAGGAAGGTCTGTACGAAGTGCTTGCAACCTCCAACGTCAAGGCGCTGGCTAGCGCCTCGTTCAAGAGCGTCGTCACCACCGATCCGCATTCCTTCAACACCATTCGCAATGAATATCCGGACTTCGGCGGCAAGTTCGAGATCGAGCACTACACCACGCTGGCGAAGCGCTTGTTCAGCGAAGGGCGCCTCAAGGTCACCAATCCCTTGAAATACCGGGTAACCTTTCACGACCCATGCCACTTGGGGCGCTTCAACAAGGGTTACGATGCGCCGCGGGACCTCTTGGCATTGCTCGGCTGCGAGCTCATCGAGATGGGGCGCTGCAAGGCGAACTCCTTCTGCTGCGGCGCCGGCGGCGGCAGAATATGGATCCCTGACCCGGTGGGCTCGGAAAAACCGGCGCAGAACCGCATGAAAGAAGCGGCGTCCATTCCCGGGTTGGAAGTGTATGTGGTGAGCTGCCCTAAGGATCTCACCATGTTCGAGGACGCGCTCAAAACCACCGGTAACGAGGGCAAATTCGTGGTTAAAGAATTGATTGAACTCATTCGCGAAGCCGTTCCTGCGCGTCGCACCGCCGAGGTGGCCGCATGAAGATTCTGGTGGCCGTGAAGCAAGTCGCCGCGCTCGATGAGGACTTCGAAATGCGTGTCGACGGGCGGGACGTCGACCCGGATTTTTTGATTCGCGATTTGAACGAGTGGGACGATTTCTCCCTGGAAGAGGCCGTGAAGATCAAGGAAGCCTCGGCCGCGTCCGTGGAAGTGGTGGTGGTCTCGGTGGGTGCCGATGAAGTGGATGAGTCTCTGCGCAAGTGCCTGGCCAAGGGCGCAGACCGGGCGGTGCGGGTGTGGGATGCAGCGGTCGAGGACTCCGATTCCATCGCCATCGCGCGGGTGCTCGCCGGAGTGCAATCCTCGGATCAATCATTCGCATCCACCGGCATCGCCACCGCGGCGTTTCTGGGCTGGCCGCACTCGGCTGTGGTCAGCAGCCTGAACTACTCGCCAGGCGCCAAGTCGGCCGTTTTCCGGCGCGAGCTCGAAGGCGGCCTGCTGCATGAAGTCGAAATTCAATGCCCGGCGGTGCTGACCATTCAGCTCGGCATCAATACGCCTCGCTATGCCTCACTGCGTAGCATCAAACAGGCCGCGGCAAAGCCTATCGAAGTACTATCCCTGGCGGATGTCGGTTTGGGAACTGCCGACGTGGGCGAGGCAGGCTCCCTGTCGCGGGTGCGGCGCATGTATGTGCCCGACAAGGCGCGCGCGCAGTTGATCGAAGGAGACGTCGCGCAGCAAGCCGCGCGCCTCGCCGAGATCATCAAGGAATTCAAGGGAGCGGCGCCATGAGCGGTATTCTCGTCATTGCCGAACAGCGCCGCGGAGAGCTGCGCCCCATATCGCTGGAATTATTGAGTGCGGCTCAGGGACTGCGCCATGACGGGGACCTGGTGGCGGTCGCCGTCTTGAGCGACTCGCCGCAGCGTTTCATCAGCCCCTTGAGCCTGTCGGGAGTCGACGAGATCGTGACGGTGAAAACCGCCGCCGCCGAGTTCGACCCGGACACCTTCGAGTCCGCGGTGGGCGCACTGATTGCCAAGCGGGCACCGGATGTGGTGCTGGTTGCGCACAGCGTCGATTCGTTCGGCTACGCGGCGGCGCTGGCGGCGCGCCTGGGGTTAGGCTTCGCCACCGACGTGTTCGATGCACGCCGCGTCGACGGCGAGCTCATCGCCACGCGCGGCGGCTATGGGCAGAAGGTCAATGTCGAAGTGGACTTCCCCGGCCGCAGCACGGTGCTGCTGGCGATTCGCGGCAATGTATTCAAGCCGCAGGAATCGCCCGGCACCCCGAACGTCACCGCCTTCGATGCGCCTGCAGTGCAAAGCCGCGCAGCCGGCCGCGAATTCATTGAATTGAGCGCCGGCGATGATGTCGACATGACGGCAGCCGAATTTATTCTGACCGTCGGCCGCGGCATCGGTGAAGAGGCCAAGGTGCCGCAGTTCCGCGAGTTGGCGGACGCCGTCGGGGCGACCTTGGGTTGCTCGCGGCCCATCGCCGACGCGGGCTGGCTGCCGAAGAGCCGTCAAGTCGGCCAGTCAGGCAAGACCGCGAGCGCCTGCAAGCTGTACATCGCCATGGGGGTCTCCGGCGCCATCCAGCATCTGGCGGGCATGAAGCACGTCAGCACCATCGTCGCCGTCAACACGGATGCCGAAGCCTCGATCTTTGGAGTGGCCAAGTATGGAATCGTGGGAGATATTTTTGAAATCGCCGAACAGTTACGCACCCATTTCGAGTAGGCACGCTCTGCTGATGTCAGCCCTGGGACGGGGTCGCCGTTACACGGCGTCCGCGACCCCGTTGTACCCTGCGCGCAGCGCATAACATGAACGTTACCGCTGAAGTTGCCGCGGCGGATACCGGGGCCAAGGGCCTGGAACGCGGCATCGATTGGACCGGCGCCTTCTGGGTGGCCAGCGGCGTGCCGCCCTTGGTGCTGTTCTCCATCGGCGCCGTGGCGGCGACGGTGGGCAAGCTGTCCTGGGTCATCTGGACGGCATCGATCGCCATGGGTTTCATTCAATCCTTCACCTATGCGGAAATCGCCGGGCTGTTTCCCAACAAGGCGGGCGGCACATCGATTTACGGAGCCATGGCCTGGGTGAGGTACGGCAAGCTCGTTGCGCCCATTTCGGTGTGGTGCAATTGGTTTGCTTGGTCCCCGGTGCAAGCCACGGGCTCGGCGCTGGCGGCGGGCTATATATTGACCGGATTGTTCGCGCCGGATGCGCTGATCAATACCTGGCAGATTACTCTGCTCGATCTCGGCCACCTGAAAACCGGCTTGAGCCTGCGCATCAACGCCGTGTTCGTGCTGGGCGCCGTCATCTTGCTGGCGGTGAAGTTCATTCAGGACGGCGGCATCCTGCGCTCGGCGAATACCACGAAGATCCTGGGGATTTCGGCGATGATCCCGCTCCTGCTCATCGGCATCGTGCCGCTGTTGACGGGCGATATCGTCAAAGCGAATTTCTTCCCGCTCGCTCCGCTGGCACACGACGCGCTAGGCCGGGTCACTGACGGCACTTGGAACATGCCGGGCATTACGGTGTTTGCGGCGGGAATGTTCCTCGCCGCCTGGTCCACTTACGGCTTTGAAACCGCGGTGTGCTACACGGGAGAATTCAAGAACCCCAAAACCGATACCTTCAAGGCGATTTTCTATTCCGGATTGCTCTGCGTGGTCGTGTACACCCTGGTGCCCTTTGCTTTCCAAGGCTATCTTGGGTTGGGCACTCTGGTCCAGCCGGCGGTTATCGATGCCGCCGGCAATATCACCACTCCCGCCGTTTACAGCGGCATGTTGGCGCCGGATATTTACAGCGGCATGGGCGTCGCCGCCGTCATGGCCAAGATGGTGCACGCCGGCCGGCTCGTGGGCGTGATAGTGGTCATCATGCTGATTCTCGCGCTGGTGTTGTCGCTGATGACCTCCATGGCCGGATCTTCACGCACTCTGTATCAAGCTTCGCTCGACGGCTGGCTGCCCAAGTACTTGGCAAAGGTCAACGCCCATGGTGCACCGACCAACGCCATGCTCACCAACTTAGGGTTCAACCTCGTGCTGCTGCTTCTATCCGATTCGGTGTTCATCATCGGCGCCGCCAATATCGGCTACCTGATCTTCAATTTCCTGAATTTGAACGCCGGCTGGATTCATCGGCTGGACCGGCCGCGACAGGAGCGGCCGTGGCGCGCGTCGACTTGGATTCTCGCGGCCGGCGCATTCCTGTCATTCGTGAATCTCGCCTTCATGGGTTTCGGGGCGGACGTTTATGGCGTCGGCACCTTGAAGACCGGCCTGTTCTTCGCTGCACTCATCGTGCCGGTGTTCGTCTATCGCCATTACATTCAGGATAAAGGCGTCTTCCCGTGTGAAATGGCGGATGACTTGGAAATGGTGGGGGGTGAACGCATCGTCAAGCGCGCCGGCCTCTGGCCTTATGTGGTGCTGGCCGTAGGGATCGCCGTGGTCGCCGTCACGCATCGGCTCGCGGTGTACTGAACCTCATGCTCGTCACCGGTATCAAGAGCAAACCCGTGTATGCACCGCTGCAGGCGGACATTCGTGGCCGCTATCATTTGATGCTCGGGATGGGGGTGGGCGCTGCCCCGCTGCTGCGGGTGATTGCAGAAATGCGCGCCGCCTCGGAGGCCTCATTGAAGTACACGCGGGTCCTGTTCGTGCCGGGTGCGGAGTCACCCGGTGTCGAGGCACCCGGTGTGGATACACCCGGTGCGGAGGCACCCGAAGCGGGCGCGGCGTCTCCCGGCCGGCAGTTCGAGACTGCCGCAGTCGCGGATGTGCAGCTATTCCAGAGCACGCCCGCTCTGCTCGAACGATTCCGATCCGTCCTGGAGCAATCCTTGATGGGCACGCGCCTGTACGTTGCGGGACCTGAGAGCTTCATTGGCCTCATCATGAAAATCGCCCTCGAATTCAATCTCAACAAGGATGAGATCCGTGCCGAGGAGTGCGGCACCTTGGCGCGGCGCATCTACTGCATTCATTGCCGCGCCACGACCGAAGACGTGCGGACCAACATCGTACGCTGCGTCGGCTGCGAGCGCTGGCTGCTGGTGCGAGATCACTATTCACGGCGCCTGGCGGCTTACATGGGCGTCATGGCGGATGCCGAAGCGCCGGGCGAGTTGCCGCCCGTCAAAGAAGTCTTCCTGTGAGCGACGATGCCCAGACCATTGCCGTCGAGGTCATAGGCATCGAGCAGGTGACCCCATTGATCAAGCACTTCAAGCTGGCTCCGGTCGGCGGCGGCAGCCTGCCGGTCTTCTCCGGCGGCTCGCACATCATCGTCGTCATGCAAGGCGCCGCCCGCCTGCACAAGAATCCGTATTCCTTGCTCGGCTCGCCGCTGCAATTGGACAGCTACGAGATCGGCGTGCGCCGCATGGAAGAAAGCCGCGGCGGCTCGCACTTCATGCATGACGCGGTCAAAGTCGGCAGCCGCTTGGAAATTGCGCATCCGGTGAATCTGTTCGGTCTCGATAAGATCGCGCGCAAGCATGTCCTGATCGCCGGCGGGATCGGCATCACCCCTTTTCTCGCGCAGCTCGAGGACTTGCACGGCGGCGGCGTACCCTACGAGATGCATTACTCGGTCCGCTCCTCCAGGCACGCCGCATTCCTGGAACGCCTGCAGCGCCGCGAGGGCGAGCGGCTTCACATGTATTACGATAGTGAAGGGCAGGTCATCCCGTTCGAGACGCTGCTGGCGACTCAGCCGCTCGGCACTCATGTGTACGTGTGCGGTCCCGTCGGCATGATCAATCACGTCATCGCCACCGCCAAGGCCTGCGGCTGGCCCGACAGCCACGTGCATTGGGAGCAATTCAGTGCACCTCCTGTAGGCGATGCCTTCGAGGTGTTCCTGGCGCGCTCGAAAATCAGCGTGCATGTGCCGCCCGATCAAAGCTTGCTCGAGAGCATTGAGGCCGCCGGCGTGGAAGTACCCTATCTTTGCCGCGGCGGCGTCTGCGGTTTCTGCCAGACGAAGGTGCTGGAGCTCGACGGCGACCTGGTGCACAACGATCATTTTCTGTCGGACGCAGACAAGGCCAAGGGCAAGAGCATCATGCCCTGCGTATCGCGGGCGCACGGCAAACGCCTGGTGCTGGACCTGTAGGAATTATCCATGAACGCAGTTTTCAAGCCACACGAGACATTCCGCGACGACTTCACCTACCGGAATACTCCGCAGGCGATTCGGCGCTTCCCGCTGCCGTTTCCCGAAGACAACTACATGTATTCGGTGAACATCGAACCGCACCTGCCGGGGGCGCCGGGTTCCGTCGTCGAGTTTGCCTTCGACGTGGACGAGCACTACGTCGCGGAGTGCCGCGAGCGGGCCATCGTGCTGGCCGCCGAACCGCTGCGCTACCAGGCCCTGCCCCATATGATGAGTTCGCAGTGGGATTGCCTGGAGCTGATCATGGAGTCGCTGGCCAAGGACTATCCCGGGCACTTCTCGCTTGCCAAGCAGGGAAATCGCTGGCATTGGATCAATCGACCGCTCGAAATCGATCAGCATTTCACCTTCGGCGACGCCGCCTCGCTGCCGCAGGAGCCTCTCGACTACATCACCCGCCAGGCGCAGGGCGATTTCGTGGTCATGGATCAGCGCGAAGGGGATTTGTGGACTGAGGCCGGCATGGTGACCACTCAGGCCGACTGGTCGTTGGATTTCGACATGGGTATGACCTTCAAGGAATGGCATGGTCCGGTGCCGCTCGCCCACGAGCTGCATGTTTTCGACCGGGCGCTGAAATTTCTGCTGAACCTTCGCTTGGGCGCGCCGGTGCGCCGCCTGAATTGGACCATGACCATCAACCCGCGCCTCGACACATCGCCGGAGAACTATCCCTTCTGGGGAGCCGATAGAGCCTCCGTGACGCCGCAGAATGCCAGCGACCTGGTGCATCTGCGCGTGGAACTGCAAGGTCTGTGGCGTCTGCCGCGCAGTAACGCCATCGTGTTCGGCATTCGCTGCTACCTCATCAGCCTGCGCGAGCTGGCGACCGTGCCCAAGTGGGCGCGTCGCGTGCATCGGGTGCTGCGCGATTTGCACCCCGCGCTGATCGACTACAAGGGACTGACGCGCTATCGAGAGGCCGCTGTAGCCTGGCTCGCGCCCTTCGACGACGGCTCCCCCACCACTCCCGGCACGGCTCCGGAATAAAACTCGGCCGCGATGGCACAGACATTGATCTACTTTGGAGGCAACTATGGCACTTAGCTGGCGAACCTCGGTCCTGGCCGATCGGCACCGGGCATTGGGATCGAAACTCGAGGATTGGAACGGCATGGGCACGGCGTGGACCTACGCGAAGGACGTGGCCCAGGATCATGTGGCCATCCGCACCAAGGCCGGCCTGATGGACGTGTCGGGTCTGAAGAAACTCTATCTCGTCGGGCCGCATGCTTCGGCCATATTGAATTACGCGACGACGCGCGATGTCACCAAGATCTATCCGGGAAAATCCGCCTACGCCTGCATGTTGAGCGATGCCGGACACTTTATCGAAGACTGCATCCTGTACCGCCTGGGACCCAATTCCTGGATGGTGGTGCACGGCAGCGGCGCCGGCCATGAAACCTTGACGAAGTATGTGGTCGGCCGCAACGCCGCGATGATCGTCGACGATGACCTGCATGATCTGTCGCTGCAAGGACCGGTGGCGGTGGATTTTCTCGCCAAGCATGTCCCCGGCATCCGCGAGCTCAAGTATTTTCATCACACGCCGGCGACTTTGTTCGGCCGCGCCGTGACGATTTCGCGCACCGGCTACACCGGCGAGCGCGGCTATGAGATCTTCTGCAAGGGCGAGGACGCCGCCGTGATCTGGGACACCATCTTAAGTGAAGGCAAGCCGATGGGCATTATTCCCACCTGTTTCACCACCCTGGATTACTTGCGCGTGGAGAGCTCACTGCTCTTCTATCCCTACGACATGTCCCAGATGTATCCCTTCGACAAGGACCCACCAGGCGACAGCCTTTGGGAGCTTGGGTTGGATTTCACCGTGAGCCCTGGCAAGAGCGACTTCAATGGGGCCGACGCGCACGGCCGGCTGAAAGGCAAGGAGCGCTTCAAGATCTTTGGGCTTCTGGTGGACGGCAAGACGCCCGCAGATATGGGCGACCTCGTGTACCTGGGCGACAAAAAGGTGGGTGTGGTCACCTGCGCCATGGTGTCGACGTTGACCGGCAAGTCCATGGCCATCGCACGCCTGGATGTTCCCGCCGCCGTGCATGGCGCCAAGCTCACCATTCGCGGCAAGAACGTCAAAGGTCCGGCGACGCCGCACACCCTGCCCTTCGATGACGTGGACAAGAAAAAACGCACGGCGGTGGGCTGATGCAAACCAAACTGTTGATCGACGGCGTGCTGGTTGCCGGCGAAGGCCCGGTCGAGCGCATCCTGGACCCGGCGACCGGCCGCAGCATTGCCGAAGTTGCAGAGGCCAGCGCACAGCAAGTGAATGCGGCGGTCGCCGCGGCCGACAAGGCGGCGGCGGCGTGGGCGCAAACCGTCCCCAAGGACCGCGCCACTCTGCTGCTCAAGCTCGCCGATCGCATCGAAGCGGACGGCCAGGCGTTCGCCAAATTGGAATCCGACAACACCGGCAAGCCGCTGGCCGCGGCGCTCAATGACGAAATCCCGGCCATCGCCGATGTTTTTCGATTCTTCGCCGGCGCGGCACGTGTGCAGCATGGTGCCCTGGCGGGCGAGTACCTGCCCGGCTACACCAGCATGATTCGCCGCGATCCGGTCGGGGTGATCGCCTCGATTGCGCCGTGGAATTATCCCCTGATGATGGCGGCTTGGAAATTGGCGCCCGCACTTGCCGCCGGCAATACAGTGGTCCTGAAACCCTCCGAGCAGACGCCCCTGACTGCGTTGAAGCTGGCAGAGCTGCTCGCCGAGCTCTTTCCCAAGGGAGTGATCAACATCATCTGCGGCCGGGGCGAAAGCGTCGGCGCGCCGTTGGTGTCGCATCCGCGCGTGCGCATGGTCTCGCTCACCGGGGATGTGTCCACCGGCCAGAAGATTCTGGCCGCCGCGGCCGGCAATCTCAAGCGCACCCATCTGGAGCTCGGCGGCAAGGCACCGGTGATCGTATTCGACGATGCCGATCTCGACGCCGTGGTCTCCGGAGTGCGGACTTTCGGCTTCTACAACGCCGGCCAAGACTGCACCGCGGCCTGCAGGCTGTACGCAGGCGCCAAGATCTACGACAAATTGGTGGCGAACTTGAGCGATGCGGTGCGCTCCCTAAAAGTGGGCACGCAAAGCGAGGCCGGGGTGGAGATGGGGCCGCTGATCTCCGAAGAGCAGCGCGCCCGCGTCGCCGGTTTCGTCGAGCGCGCGGCGGCGACCAAGCATGTCGAAATCACCGCCGGCGGCAAGGTCCGCGCCGGAAGCGGCTTTTTCTTCGAGCCCACCGTGATCGCCGGCACCCGGCAGTCCGATGAAATCGTGCAGCGCGAGGT
Organism: Gammaproteobacteria bacterium; assembly: GCA_025355445.1. Taxonomy (GTDB): domain Bacteria; phylum Pseudomonadota; class Gammaproteobacteria; order Steroidobacterales; family Steroidobacteraceae; genus Bog-1198. The sequence continues at coordinate 518 of JANXZQ010000503.1, read as the reverse complement.
GTTCGGGCCCGTGGTCTCGGTGACCCGCTTCACGGACGCCGACGACGCGGTCGCCTGGGCCAATGATTCTGAATACGGGTTGGCCTCGTCCGTCTGGACTCAGGATGTGGGCAAGGCCATGAGCGTGGCCGCGAGATTGCAGTATGGCTGCACCTGGATCAACACGCACTTCATGCTGGTGAGCGAAATGCCGCACGGCGGCTTCAAGCGTTCCGGTTACGGCAAGGATCTGTCGGCCTATGCACTCGAGGACTACACCGTGCCGCGGCATGTGATGGTGAAGCTGTAAGCGCGGCGCGCTGAATTTGCGATCGGCCGCGGCCGCGTTTCGGCGCAACAAAACGCTGCACGTGCCGTCGAATGCGCCCCCTAACCTTTGCGCGCCACCACTCGCAAGAAGGACGGCAAGGAACACCGCCGCGCTGACGATGGCGGACCTGTGCGGATTTCTCACCGAAGACATTGCGCGCTACCACAACGCCAAGCACCAGGCGTGGGGCATGTCGCCACGACGCGCC
>JANXZQ010000437.1 GCA_025355445.1 Gammaproteobacteria bacterium | reverse complement strand
GGCCCCAACAATTCGCTGGGGCTCGTAAAGTTCATGCTGCCCAGTGCCTACAATGTCTATCTGCATTCGACACCGGCGCAATCCCTGTTTGCGGAGACCCGCCGTGATTTCAGCCATGGCTGCGTGCGGGTCAGCGACCCGGTCGGGTTGGCGCAGTACGTGCTGCGCGACGCGCCCGAGTGGACCCGCGAGAAGATACTCGCCGCCATGAACGGCACTGAACCCCTCACCGTGACCCTCAAGAATCGCATCCGGGTGTTCATCGTGTACGGCACCGCCATCGCCACCGAGAAGGGCAATATTCTGTTCTTCGACGATATTTACCGGCACGATGAGCGGCTGGAGAAGGCGCTCGAGGCCCGGCGTGTCCGCGGCGCTGCGCCTAACCTTTCCAGATCCTGAACGCGCCGGTATCCAAGTGCACGAAGTTGGACGCGCGATAGTATCCGACCCCGCCGCGTTGCAAATCCTCGGCCTGGGCTGCGAGCTTGGCGCAATCGATCCCCGTCATGCGCACATCGATGGCCCGGCCCTCCATATGTAAACTATGCGGGGCGACACCGGCGCTCTTCTCATGCAAGACGGCATTGGTCTGCGGGGACCGGTAGCCCGAGATCACACTGAAGGCGGGGTCGGCGCCCACCGTGTGCGCCACCTCTACCAAGTAATCTATGAGGCGGGGATCGATGACATGCCGTTCGCCGGTGCGAAAGTCCCGCAACAACACTTCGATCTTCGACAGTGCCTCGGGTACGTACGCTCCGTCGTGAGAATATTCGATTTCCAACCGTTCATCGGTATGTAGATTGAGCAGCGCGATCTGTCTGTTCCCCGGCGCGACCTTGCCGGGCACCGCACGGTGAGCAGCGCTGGTCTGTCTGCCCATCGCCGTGCGCGTCAGGACAGCGGCTGCCGACACTGCGGCCAGCGCGCTTCCCGCCTGAAGCACTCGGCGCCGGTTCCAGCTCACCGGCGCCCCCGATCGGCAAGCAGGCGGCCGCCATCCAGCGCCAGCACGGTGGCGCGAGGAAAGAAATTAAATTCCGATGCCGAGGCCCAGGTGTACGCGCCCATGGCATGACCGAGTATGAGATCGCCTACGTCCAACAGCGGCAATTCCAGATGCTCATTGATGACGTCAATGCTGTCGCAGGTCGGCCCGGCCAATACCGATGCGTAGGTCTTACCCGACGGCACCAGCGCCTCCACCGGATACCTTGCATGGTCGTACAGTTGGCCGCTGTAGCTGCCATACAGGCCGTCGTCGAGGTAGTACCACCAGCGGCCGTCGCGCAACGCCCGGCCCATGACCGTGGCCACCGCGACAGCGGCAGGAGCGGAAATGAATCGGCCCGGCTCGGCTATGACGCGCGTCGCGGGCGTTAACTCTTGCAGTGCGGCGCGAATCGGCGCGCAAAACTCCTCGATGGGCATGCAGCGCTCAAGGTAATCCACCGGAAAGCCGCCGCCAATGTCCAACAGCCGCGCACCGTGACCCAATTTCTCGGCAGCGCGGAGCAGCTCGGCGCACTGGGCAATGGCTTCGACGAACATCGCCGGCCCGGCCGACTGCGACCCCACATGAAACGAAAAGCCGTCAATTTCGATGCGCAATTCCGCCGCCAGCCGCAGCAAATCGAGCGCAGCTTGCGGCTCACAGCCGAATTTGCGCGACAAGTCGACTCGGGCATCGGGGCTGCGGAAGGACACACGAATCAGCGCGGATGAGCGGCTGCGATACTTCACGAACTTGCGCAGCTCGTCGGGATTGTCGATGACGAAGCGATTGACCCCGTAGGCCAAGGCGGTGCGAATATCGCTGTCGCGCTTGATCGGATGGGTGTGGATACAGCGCTGCGCAGGTATCTTCAAGCGTCGCACCAACTCCACTTCGCCGTTGGTCGCCAGATCGAAGAACGCCCCCTCCGCGCACAGGGTGTCGATGACTGAGGCATGCGGCAACGGCTTCAGCGCATAGTGTAGGTCTACCCCGGGCAGTGCGGCCGAGAGGCGCCGATACTGCCGGCGCACGCGCTCAGCATCGATCACGAGCAGCGGCGAGCCGTAGCGGGCGGCCAGATGCCGGATCGATGCGTGGGAAAAGGGATCGGCCGCCGGGTCGAGCTCCAAGGACTCATCGGCGGCGGTACGGGGTTTGAGCATGGGTTTGGCCACTAGCCGGCACTCAATTCGAGGGAGTCATCGCCCATGCCGCTGGCGCGCTGCAGCCGGTCGAGAATGGCCGCCCAGCGTTCATCCGGCGGCAGGCCCTGCACGAAGATTCTCACGCAGCCGGCGCGGTCCAGCGTCCGCAGATGATTGTAAAGGTTGTGCGCGTAGACGTCCGGCCTCTTACCAGCGTTGATCCAGGTCATGTGGCGTTGAGTCTGCAGCGGCGGCCGCATTGCGAGTACCGCCACTTTTTCCTCGCGCGCCGTGATTTCACCGGCACGCACTTCCAAATCGTCCGACGGCACGATCTCGAGCGGGGTAGACGGCGCATAGTGCAATGCCCTATCTCCCGGGGCGCGGGGCGCGAAGCCGCCGATCACCAGATTCCCGACTACTTGCTCGAGCTGCGTGCGGGTGATGAAGCCGGGGCGCAGCAGGCGCGCCTGATTGTCGAGACAGGAGACGATGGTCGATTCCAGTCCGATCGGCGATTCGCCGCCGTCCAAAATGACGCCCACCGCGTCACCTAGTTCGTCGCGCACGTGCTCAGGCTTGGTCGGGCTCAATCGCCCGTAGCGATTGGCGGATGGCGCCGCGATGCCGCCGCCGAACGCGTTCAGCAGCTGCTGCGCAATGGGATGCGAGGGTACGCGGATACCGATGCTGTCCTGGCCGCCCGTCACGATGTCATTGACGTTGTCCGCCTTGGGCAGGATCAAGGTCAACGGACCCGGCCAGAACTTCTCGGCCAATTGTTCCGCGACACGGGGCACCGCTGATACCCAGCGGTGCAGGTACCGCGGATCGTCCAGGTGCACGATCACGGGATGATCTGGCGGGCGCCCCTTGACCTCGAAAATCTTACGCACGGCGACCGGATTGGCGGCGTTCGCTCCGAGTCCATAGACGGTCTCGGTCGGGAATACCACCAAATCACCCGCGCGCAATGCTTCGACGGCCTCTTCGATTTCAGTCTGTGTAGCTCTTACCACACCCCATGATATCAAGACTGCGCGACCAGCAAAGCTCGCATGCGGGGCAAAGAGCCACATCCGTGCGTCAATTCCGCTTTTACCCGAGTCGATCGCCGTCTTTGCGTTGCTTCACGATGGAGTCGGTGTCGGCGAAAGGATACATTCCATGAATATCAAATCGAGCCAGAGCCCGAACTTGAATCCCACCTCGTGAAAATGGCCGACATTGGTAAATCCCAGGCTGCGATGCAGGCCGATCGACACCGCATTATCAGCGTCGATGCCGGCAATCATGACGTGTTTGCCACCGGCGACGGCGCGCGCCAGCAGTTCCACCACCAGCGCCCTCCCTAAGCCCCGGCCGCGCCTATCTAGACGCACATGCACACTGTGCTCCACGGTCTGCCGGTAACAGGGCCACGCGCGGAACTCGCCGAAGGTCCCGAAGCCGGCGATCCCTGATGCGTCCCGTGCGACGATCAAGGGAAAGGCATTCGCCGCCTTGGAGTCGAACCATGCCGCACCGCGCGCCGGCGTGAACTCCTCCTCCGAATAGACAGCGGTCGAATTGCGAATGACCTCGTTGTAGATCGCCAGTATCTGCGGCAGATCCTGACGGGAGGCATTGTCGATCGCGAGCAGCATCTCACCTAAGCACGGGATACTAGTGCGCCAATGCCGCAGTCACTTCCGGCGGATCGAGCGCCGTCCGAATCCACGTGCCGTCTTTTTGTCGATCGAGCTCGTACGCAGGCCAGTAGTGCTTGTCGAGCTTCAAGGTAATCACGTCCGTTTGGCCATTCCATGCCACCGTCTTCAGACGCAGCGACGCCCGATCGGGTTTGCCGCTGACCGCTCTGATGAAGGCATCCAGATCAGCCGTGGGCTGCCCATCGACTTCCGTGATGCGCCGGCCCGCATACAAACCGTAGTGCGTCGCCGGGGATCCGTAGAAAAAGAACGACACGAAGACGCCGAACGGCGCAATGCCGCGCTGCGCCGCCATTGCACGATGCGGGGCTTGCAGGGTGGCACCGGCCCAAATCAACACGCGATCGATGTCGCGGCCGTCCAATGCCACCGTCTTCATCTGCAAGGTCTTCTCGTTGCCGTCGCGCCAGATGCTGACTTTGACGTCGGGGCTTTGCACGGCGCGCTCGACTTCACGGAAGCGATTCACCACCTTGCCGTCGATGGCGAGCAGCAAATCGCCGGGCTCGAGCAGCGCCGCAGCCGGCGAGCCGGCCACCAGCCGGTCGATGCCGAGGACCTGCCGGCGCTGCGGATTATGCTCCTCGAGACGCCGCACCCACTCATCGGGCAACCCCAGCTGGCGCGCGCCCGCCAAGGACTGCACATTGAACTCCGCTTCGAAAGAGTACAGCGGCCGGCTATTGGCCACCACGCCGATCATTTCCGAGACCAGCTCCGCAGGCATGCCGCGGTTGACTTGCTCGAGCTCGCGCTGCGACTCGAACGCAAAACTCGACCACAGCGCCAGCACATTGCCTTTCTCGTCCGACAATACGCCGTCGTAGTCGGTCGGCGGGTTGATGAGACTCACGGCCTCCAGATTGCTGTCGCGAAACCGCAGCGTGCGCGACAGCGGAAACGCCACCACGTCGACGCTGGATATCTGGGTCTTCTGCGACAGGATCTTCGAATCGGCGCGCTGCCCCACCACCCACACATCGTCGCCCGCGGCCAGTGGCTTGGTAAGGAGCGTCACGGCGCGCACCGGCGTGGCGCCGATGGACTTTGGGTCATAGGAAACCACCGCGAGATTGTGCAGCGGGTGGATGAACACGACCTTGCCCGGCACCTCCACCGTACCGGCGAAGGTGATTCTCACATCCCCCATGGAGATCGGTACCGTGTTGCGGTCGATGGCCACCAGACCGCGGCGCGCGTCGACGATGACGCCCGTGCCGTGATAATTCTTTTCGGTGACCCCGGAGGCCGAGTACGGCATATCGAAGTTCACCATGACCAGCGACGGCGCGAGCGCGTCGATACGCGGATCGCCGGTCTTGGCGAACTGCGTCGAGGCCGGCTTGTCGCTCGTGGCGTCCGGTCCGTGACTGATGGCGGTGCAGGGCCAGGTTCCCAGAGCGTCGTCGCGCCGGCATTTCCTGGCGGGAAACCAGCGCCTGTCCATGCGGATGACCTTCAGCTGCGCGGCGCGCGGGTCTTCCAACGTTACATAGCGAACCGGCGCGCTGGCGCCATCGGCGAGATCCGCGAGGGCGGCCTCAAAATCCTTGAGATTCTTGACCTTCTTGCCGTTGAAGGTACTGATCAAGGCGGCGCGGGGTATACCGGCGCTGCCGAATACATACCCCGGATTGGCGACGTACACACCCTTGATGGGCACATTGAAATGCCGGGCTTGCTGATAGGACAGTGTGTGCACTACTGCCTCGCCGAATTCGATGTACTCATCCGCCGTGATGGCTGCCAAGGATTGCACGTCGAACGAATGCCGCAGAGTCTCGCGGCCGCGCTGCACTTCCACCGTAACCTGTTGGCCGACATGGCCGTCGAGCACGTCCTCGAGCGCGAAGAATTCAGGAATAGGCTTGCCGTCGACGGCCACGAGGATGTCGCCGGGCGACAGTACGCCGTCGGCGCCCGATCCCGGCTGCACGTCTTCCACCACCAGCATGCCGGTCAGCTTCGCATTGACGCTGCGCATCCGCGCCTCGGTGTCGGGACCTAAGCCCAAGCGCCGCAGCTCATCGTAGGGGGTGTACTTGAAGACGACTTCCAATGTGCCGCGCGGCACGGGCTTGCCGGCATCGATGAACTTCAATGCCCGTGTCACCGCCGTCAGCGGCAGGTAGAAGCTCGAGGCGGCGCCGGTGGCGCCGCCGGCATTCAGTGCCACTACCCTGCCCTCGATGTCGATGCCGGCGAGCA
>JANXZQ010000427.1 GCA_025355445.1 Gammaproteobacteria bacterium | reverse complement strand
AAGCGAAAGCCGAGCTTGCGCAGGTTCTCCGCCAATTCCTTGGTCTGCCGCACGTACTGCGTCGCGAGATCCTCGGTCACTTGGATGCAGATGCGCTTGGCCTCGATTTTGAGCGACTTCAGCTGCGTGTCGAGCCAGCTCAGCAGGCTCTTGTCGAGCACGGTGTCCTTGGATACGCGCACGAAAATACAGGCGGCCTTGCGATTGGCGGCGAATGACATCGATGCGCCGATCACCCAGCGATCGATGTTCTTCATCAGATCGTTGCGCTCCGCGGCGGCAATGAATTCCGCGGGCAGTACTTCGTTACCTTGCTCGTCCAGCATGCGCACCAAGACGTCGAACATGCCCTTGTCTTCGCCCAGCAGGCTGGCAATCGGCTGCTGCACCAGACGGAAGCGATTCTCCATCAAGGCGCTCTTGATGTGCTTGACCCAGATCTCGTCGTAGGCCTGCACGCGGGTGTCCGTATCGGACTTGTCCACGGCATACATTTGATTGCCGCCCAGGTCGCGGCCGCGCTTGGTGGCGCTCACCGCATCGGTAATCGCCGACGGCACGTCGGGATTGCCCGGCGGCAGCAATCCCAAGCCCACAGTCACCGTGGCCGACAGGTTTTTCTCCTCGAACGTGAAGGTATGCTCATTCACGCGCTTCACGACATTCTCTGCCCAGGTCTCGACGTCACGTGCTGTGCCGCGCTCCAGCAGGATCAACAACGCGTTGCCGCCGAAGCGGCCGCACAAATCCGTTGGGGTGAGCTGCGAGCGCAGCAATTCCGCGAGTTGCGCCATGAACTCCTCGCTGGCGAGCACGCCGATGGAGTTCTGAATTTCAATGAAGCGGTCGGGCTTGATATGGGCAAATTGGCGCACCCCGCCCTTCATGCCGGCGGCGCACCGCTCGCGCACCGCTTCGACCAAGTAGCGCTGCTGCAGAAAGCGCGTCGTTGCGTCATTCTTCACGGCGTCGGCGAGCTGCACTTCGAGATCGTGATCCTTCTTGTGCATGGCGGATATGGCGATACGAATGGCCGGCTCATTCTCGTAGTCGGCCTTGGTCAGCAGCAGTTCGAGCGCCAAATTGGAGCCGTCCGACAGCAGCGCCTGCACTTTGAGCCCATGCCCCAACCATTTGCCCTGCAGACAGGCCACCAGCGCGCCCTTGAGCGCCGGGTGCGTTTCCTCCTCGAACAAATCCATGAGCGGCTGCCCGGTCAGCGCATCATCGCCCGAATAACCGAACAGCTCGAGCCAAGCCCGGTTCGCATCCACGATGATGCCTTCCTGTACGTGGGTGATGGCGTCAGCCGAGCCTTCGAGGAAATGCTGCAGCTGCTCGCGGTACTCACGCGCGGAGGACAGCGTCGTAGAGAGCGCGCGCTCGAGGCGGTAGGCGCGAAGTTCGCGGGTGGCGACCCATTGCAGGCGGCTGCGGTTGGCGAGAGTCACCACGTCCTGCGCACCCAGGCGCATGGCATCCGCGATGGCCGCCTCATCGACGTGCTCGCGCATGATCAGAACCGGCATGCCGGGCGCGCTTTGCTGCTTGACATTCATCAGCGAGGCCAAATCGACGTTGAGTTCCTCGATGAAGGCGATGAGCATTTCAGGGTTCAGCTGTGTCAGGGCATCCCCTAGGTCCCGGGCATCCGGCAGCCATGTGCAATGCACCGGATGGCCCGCCTTACGCAGCGTGCTGTTGATCGCCTCGACATGGTCCTGCGACCTCGTCATGACGATCATTGGAACCGCCCCCTGTTCGCTCACGGGTCAAAATCCTCGTAAAAATGGCAACCAAGTGTAACACCTGGTTTTTTTCCATTCTGGGACCCAAGTCAAAGGCAGACGGGTTATCCGGCGGACCGTAAAAAGCGCCCGAATTGGCTTTAGGTTAGGGGTTGCGGCTATCATACGCGCCCTTCTAGTCCGAGGCCTTCGATGGCGAACTACAACACGAACGAATTCAAGTCCGGTCTCAAAATCCTGATCGACGGCGACCCCTATGCCATCGTCGAGAACGAAATGGTCAAGCCGGGTAAGGGACAGGCTTTCAATCGCGTCCGGGTGCGAAACCTCAAGACGGGCCGAACCATCGAACGCACGTGGAAGTCGGGAGATACCGTGGAAGCCGCGGACGTGGTCGATACGGACATGCAGTACCTATACAGGGACGGCGATTTTTTCAACTTCATGGTGCCCGAGACTTTCGAGCAGCTGACCGCCTCCAAAGAAGCGGTGGGCGACGGTGCGCAGTGGCTGAAGGACGGGACCATCTGCGTGGTGACCTTGTGGAACGGTGTGCCTTTGCAGGTGACTCCGCCGGCCCACATGGAACTCAAGGTCATTGAGACCGATCCCGGCGTGCGCGGCGACACCGCCACCGGCGGCTCGAAGCCGGCTAAGCTTGAAACCGGAGCCATGGTGCGGGTGCCGCTGTTCATCAGCGAAGGCGAGATTTTGCGCATCGACACTCGCACGGGTGAGTATTTGTCACGCGGTAAGCACTAATCACGCGTTGTCGATGGTGAAAGCCATGGCATCGGCAAGCCGCGGCGCGCCTATCGCAAGCGCGGCGAGACGGTCGAATCCCAAGGCGACGCCCGCGCAGTCCGGCAGTCCGGCGGCCAAGGCCGTCAGCATGCGTTCATCCAGCGGCGGCTGCACTTGGCCTCGTTCGCGTCGCGTACGCAAATCCTGAGTGAACCGGGCTCGCTGCTCGTCCTCGTCGATCAGTTCGTGAAAGCCGTTCGCCAATTCGACGCCGTCGAGAAACAGCTCGAAGCGTGCCGCGACCGGCGGCAGACCGGGCTTCAGGCGGGCCAGCGCGGCCTGCGAGGCGGGGTAATCCACGATAAAGCATGGGCGCTCGAGCCCTAGCCGGGGGGCGACGACCAGGCCCATCAAGAGGTCGAGCTTAGCATCGCGGTCGAGTTCTGCATGGCACACGATGCCATGACGCTGTGCCGACGCCATCAGTTCCGCTTCGCTTGCGCCATACGCGTCGACGCCGGCGTGTTGCCATAGTGCGGACGCATAGGTTAAGTGTTCCGCCGGCCCGAGCCGCCGATAGGGTGCGAGCATCTCGCCGATCAGCGCCTCGACCTCGGCCATCAGGTGCGCATCGTCGAACCCCAATCGATACCACTCGATGAGGGTGAACTCGGGGTTGTGCCAGCGGCCGCGCTCGGCGTCGCGAAACACCTTGCAGATCTGATAGATGTCGCCGCTGCCGGCCGCCAGCAGCCTTTTCATGGCGTATTCAGGCGATGTGCAAAGATAGAACGGGGCCGCCATCCCGGCAACGCGGGTCGACAGCGATTCGATTTGCGGATCGCTGACGGCGGCCGCGCTCAAGATCGGCGTTTCCACTTCGAGCACGCGGTGCCTGGCAAAGAATTTCCGTGCTGCATGCAGCAGCGCGGCTCGGCAATGCAGGGCATTCAACGCGGCCGTCGGGCGCCAAGTCACCTCCCGATTCCCTTGCCCATGGATTCGCCGAGCCGCACGACGCCGCCCGCCCGCACGTGCGGGTTCCATCGCGCGCGATTCGGTTCGAACAGCAGGATTACGGTCGAACCCATGTTGAAGCGGCCCAGCTCCGCTCCCTTCTCCAACGTGGTAGGCAGCCCTGGGATTTTGCTCACCACGCGCCGCGCGGCGGGCGTAATGTCGCCCGCCCAGACGGTGGTCATGCTGCCCACGTTGAGCGCGCCCACCAGCACCAACGCGCAGCGCCCGTAGTCCGTATCGAACAGCGTCAGCACCCGTTCGTTGCGCGCGAACAGATTCGGCACATGCCGCGCGGTCACTGCGTTCACACTGAATAGCCGGCCGGGAACGTACACCGTCTCCTTGAGTTCGCCGCGAAGCGGCATATGGATGCGGTGATAATTGAAGGGTGCGAGGTAAATGGTCGCGAAGCAGCCGCCTTCAAAAGAGCCGGCCCAGGGTTGTGCGGCCAGCAACTCCGCTAGTCCGTAGTGACGGCCCTTTGCCTGCAGCAAGCGGCCGCCGACAATGGTTCCCGCTTCGCTGACGCAGCCGTCCACGGGGCAGGCGATGGCATCGGCGGCGCGCGCGATGGGCCGCGCATCGTCTTTCAAGGCGCGGGTAAAGAACTCGTTAAAGCTGCCGTAGCGAAGCGGATCGGGCTCGACTGCGTCGCTCATATCGACGCGAAAGAGCCTCAAAAAACCGCGTATGAGCGCATTCTTGAACCATGGGGAACGCACACGGGTCGCCGCCCGTACCAGCCGCGAGAGCCCGTGCTGCGGCAGCAGGTGCTGAAACCAGATGAATAGCCGGGCGCGCCAGCCGTCGCCGCTTACATCGCCGTCCCCGCTTACATCGGGGCCGCTCATGCGCGGCCGGCCAAGAGACCGCGGGCCGCCACGATACGCTGGAAATCGTCCTGCAAGGCAGCCACACTGAATGGTCCTGTGAGTATCGCGGCGAGTCGGCCGTCCGGGTTGAGCACGAAAATTGCGCCGGAATGATCGACCGTATAGCTGCCATTGGCCGTCGGCGTAAGGATCACGGCAACGCCGAGTTTTTTTGCCATCGCTTCGATGCTGGGCTGATCGGCGGCGGTGAGTCCGATGAATTCCGGATCGAAATACGGTACGTATTTCGCCAGTTGTTCGGGAGTATCGCGCTTGGCATCGACCGATACGAAGATTACCTGGGGCACCACCGGCGCCTTGGCGGCGCGCAGCCCTTTATTCATGGCGGCCAGAGTAGTGAGCGTAGTCGGGCAGAAATCCGGGCAATTGGTATAACCGAAGAACAATAGGGACCAGCGGCCGCGAAGATTCACGGCACCGAATGCCCGGCCTTGCTGGTCGATCAGGCTAAAATCGGGCAACGCACGACTGGGCGTGAGATACATGCCCGTGGTCAGATCGACGACCGGCGCCGTGTGGCGCCACCAGAGCGACGCAGCGATGCCGGCCCCGCCGACCAGGCAGATGAGTGCGAAGGACAGTAATTTCGATTGAATTGCCATGCGCCGATTATCCCACACAGCCGCTGAAACCGTCGGCGCCGTCATCGATCGCGTCGCGCGCAAGCTCAAATCGGCGCGCGTGCATTTCGGGCACGGCACGGACAATGCGCGCGATGAAGCAGCGGAAATCGTGTTCTTTGCCGCGGGCCTGGAGCATGCGCTGGGCGTCTGCGCCTACGCAAAGATACTGACCGCGGCGCGCCGCGCACGGATCGACGCGCTGCTCGAACGGCGCATCGCGCTGCGCATACCGCTTGCCTATCTTACGCGTCGCTCGTTCTTTGCCGGCCTGGAGCTGTATGTGGATGCGCGCGTGCTGGTGCCGCGTTCGCCTATTGCCGAACTCGTCCTGCAGCGTTTTGCCCCCTGGATCAACCCGCGCCGCGTGCGCCGGATCCTCGATGTCGGCACCGGCTCCGGTGCGATCGCACTGGCATGCGCCGTGGCCTTTCCCAAGGCAAGAGTGGACGCCGTCGACGTGTCAGTAGCCGCGCTGCAGGTGGCGCGGCGCAATCAGCGGCGCCTGGGACTGCAAAAACGCGTCCGCATCCTGCGATCGGATTATTTCGCCGCGGTCGGGGACTGCCGTTACGATATCATCGTCAGCAATCCGCCCTATGTTGGGCGCGCAGAAATGCGAGCTTTGCCGCGCGAGTACCGGCACGAGCCGCGGTTGGGGCTTGCTTCCGGCGCCGATGGCCTGAATGCGGTGCGGGCGATCTTCGCCGCGGCGCGCCGGCATTTGACCCGCGACGGTATTCTGGTGGTGGAAGTCGGCAATACCGAATGCACGCTGCTGCGGACTTTTCCGACGATGCCGTTCATCTGGCCAGACATCGGGATGGGCGGCGGCGGGGTATTCTTATTGCGGGCAGAGGATTTGGACTGAAGGGACGTAGTACGTGGCGGGCAATACATTCGGTCGTGTTTTCACGGTGACCAGCTTTGGGGAGAGCCATGGCCCCGCGCTCGGCTGCGTCGTGGACGGCTGCCCGCCGGGTCTTGCGCTGTGCGAGGCCGACTTGCAGGCCGATGTCGAACGCCGGCGGCCGGGAACCTCTCAATACACCAGCCAGCGGCGCGAGCCCGATACGGTGCGCATCTTGTCGGGCGTGTTCGAAGGAAAAACCACCGGTACGCCGATCGGGCTGCTGGTGGCGAACGAAGATCAGCGTTCACGCGATTACGAGAAGATCAAGGACCGCTTTCGCCCGGGTCACGCGGACTACACCTACACTCAGAAATACGGATTCCGCGATTACCGCGGCGGCGGTCGCTCATCGGCGCGCGAGACGGTGATGCGGGTGGCGGCCGGCGCGATTGCGCGCAAGTACTTGCGGGAGCGGCTGCAAGTCGGCATTCACGGCTATCTGGCACAGATGGGTCCCCTGGTGCTCGAGCCCGTCGATCCGGCCAGCGCCTACGACAATCCGTTTTTCTGCCCCGATCCGAGCCGCGTCAAAGAGCTCGAGGAATATATTTGGAGTGTTCGCGAGGCGGGGGATTCCATCGGCGCGCGCGTGACCGTGATTGCCACGGGCGTGTCCCCCGGCTGGGGCGAGCCCGTGTTCGAGCGGCTGGATGCGGACCTGGCGGGCGCCATGATGGGCATCAACGCCGTGAAGGGCGTAGAGATCGGCGCCGGCTTTCGTGCGGTCGAGCAGCGCGGCTCTGAGCATCGCGACGCACTCACCCCGCAGGGATTCAAG
>JANXZQ010000420.1 GCA_025355445.1 Gammaproteobacteria bacterium | reverse complement strand
TGCGCGAAGAATGCCGAAAAGTTCAACTCGCTCAATATGTCATGTGCAGTTTCGGTCAGTTTTGCGCCCTGCCGTATGAGCTCGTGGCAGCCCCGGCTCAAGGGATTGTGAATGGATCCAGGAATCGCGAACAGCTCCCTGCCTAAGTCAGATGCCAGGCGTGCAGTGATCAGAGAACCGCTGCGCCGCGCCGCTTCGACCACCAACGTGCCGAGGGAGAGTCCCGCGATGAGGCCGTTGCGTTGCGGAAAATGTTCCCGCCGCGGCGCAGTTCCCAGTGGAAATGCGCTGACCACGGCGCCCTGCCGCTGGATCTCCTGTGCCAAGGAACGATTGGCCTTGGGGTAGATGACGTCGGCGCCCGACCCGAGCACGGCGAGCGTGGCGCCCTGCGCCATTAACGCGCCGCGATGTGCGGCGCTGTCGATACCCATGGCCAACCCGCTGGTGATGGCCAATCCGCGCGCGGCGAGGTGCTCGGCGAATTCTTGAGAGATAGCCCGGCCTTGCGGCGAGGGATTCCGGCTGCCGACGATGGCCAATTGCGGATCGTTCAATACGCCAGGATTGCCGACGACATACAACGCCAGTGGGTGGCGTTGCGCCGTCCGCAACAACGCAGGGTAGTGCGGGTCCGTGAAGGGTACAACGTGGTGATCCGCCTCTTCCAGCCAGGCGCGCTCCGCGGCGGTGGGCGCCGCGTGCACACTGGAGAGGAATTCGCGTGCCGCCGCCGGCAATCCGGCCCGCGCGTAGGCTGCGGAGGATGCGCGCACCATGTGCCGGGCCGCCCCCAGCGCCTGAAGCGCTCTTGAAACGGCTGCCACCTCGAGAGCGGGCGCGCGCGTGAGCGACACCCAAGCAAGACACTCTTCGCCCGATTGCATTGCGCGGATTATCGGACGGCCGTTGGGATTTGGCCGCCCGAGATCCGCGTGACTACGTGCAGATTTGCGCTAGGGGTTCTCGACCCGATCGCCGACGCGAATGACGTTCGTGGCTTCCATGACCAAGCCGTAGCTCAAGTGCTCGAATGTCTTGAAGACCATGAAGGTGCCGCTGCGCTCATCCGGCAGGGTCACCTTTTTGGTGAACAGGTGCGAATCACTGTTCAGAAAGCCCTTGCTTTCGTTATCGGCGACGACTTGGCCCGATTGGTAAATGGCCAGCACGTTGCCGGGCATGAGCCCGTCGATGACGCCGCGATTGATCACCACCACTTCGTACTGACCGATCACGGTGACGCCGTTGGACACCGACATGATGCGGCCGCTGGTCTTGTTTTTCGGCGCGCTGGGGATGAAATCCAGCGGCACATCGATGCCGCCGGCGAACAACTTATCCCCGGCTTCGGTTTCCCGTGCCGACTCGGTCATGATGAGAGTGACAGGGTCGCCGCCGCGCGTGACATGGCCGGCGCCGGTGAAGACACCGTCGTAGCCCACGATGCGATTGTCGTCGGGGTCACGCAGCGCGTCGCCGACGCGTACCACATTGTAGTGAGTACCGAGCGCGACGGGAGTAGTAAAGCCGCGTGCGTACAAGGTATCGCCGTCAGACATGACGACGTGCAAGTCGCGGGTGGCCAATACGTAGGGCGCACCTTTGATCTGTTCCGGCGTGAGTACCGAGGGCCTGGACATGAAGGCCGCGACGGTTTCGTACGGGATCGCGGTCACCGAGCCTGCCAGCGGCTGGCTGCGAACCCGCGGCAGCACCCGAGCGAAATCTCCGCGCTGCAACATAATGGTCGGCCGACCTTCGATATACACCAGGCGCAAGGTGTCGCCCGGATAGATCAAGTGCGGATTGTGGACCTGCGGATTCACCTGCCAGATCTCGGGCCAGAACCATGGATCGCGCAAAAACACCTTGGCAATGCCCCACAGGGTATCGCCGCGCTTCACTACATAGCTGTCCGGCGCGTTGGGGTTAAGCACGGGGCCGCCGGCCGAGGCCTCGGACGAGGTAGCCGTGCTTGGACCCGCATCGACAGCCGCTTCCATCGCCGTGCGATCGTCGCCCACGACCGTGCCCTGCTCGGCGGGCTCAGGGACGGAGATTGCTACCGGCACCGGTGCCGGCTTCGGTCGATCCGACTGGCATCCGACGGCTAACGCCGTCCCCAGAGTAAGGGCAAATAATTTAGACCATTCCATTCGTTTCGCTCCCGTGGCCTCTGCTTGATGTCGCTGGCCGACTGGTATACTGCCGACCCGCCGCCAAAGACTGGGACGTATCGCCCGTTTTTGCCGTTTGCCAACGCGCTAC
>JANXZQ010000408.1 GCA_025355445.1 Gammaproteobacteria bacterium | reverse complement strand
CGAGTCCGTCGGCGGTGAACCGGGCGCGGCCGCGATCGCTGCCGCCGCTGCCATCGCAGCCGGTGTCGCCACCAAGGCGCTCATGACGAGTCCTTTCCACCTACGCCGCATGCCGATCTCCAATTTTTTCTTATTGTAGGGGATTCGCTAGCAACGTCCGCCCGGGACTTGGTAGATTTGCGGCCCAGTCGTCCCCACCCCCAAGGTTTGCCATGTCCGTGATCCGTCAAGCCGATGTCATCGCCAGCGTCGCCGATGCCTTGCAGTACATCTCCTACTATCACACCCCGGATTTCATTCGCGCCATGGGCCGTGCCTACGACATGGAACAGAGCCCTTCCGCGCGTGACGCCATTGCGCAGATACTCACCAATTCGCGCATGTGCGCCGAAGGTCACCGGCCGATCTGCCAGGACACCGGCATCGTCGTGGTGTTCGTCAAGGTCGGCATGGGAGTGCGCTGGGACGCCACGCTTGATCTCGAAGCCATGATCAACGAAGGCGTGCGGCGCGCTTACTCGAATCCCGAGAATAAGCTGCGCGCCTCCATCGTGTCCGATCCCGCCTTCAAGCGCTCCAACACGCGCGACAACACCCCGGCCGTGATCCACACCGAATTCGTTGCCGGCGACGAAGTTGAAATTACCGTGGCGGCGAAGGGCGGCGGCTCCGAAAACAAATCCATGTTTGCCATGTTGAATCCGTCGGACTCGGTGGCCGATTGGGTGCTGGATAGGGTGCCGGAAATGGGCGCGGGCTGGTGTCCCCCGGGCATGCTGGGAGTGGGCATCGGCGGCAGCGCCGAGAAGGCCATGCTGCTGGCGAAGAAATCATTGATGGAGCCCATCGACATCGGTGAACTGATCGCGCGCGGACCGAAGAGTCAGTTGGAAGAACTGCGCCTGGAGATTTTCCAACGCGTCAATGCACTCGGCATCGGTGCGCAGGGCCTCGGCGGCTTGACCACGGTGCTCGATGTCAAAGTCATGGACTACCCGACTCATGCCGCCTCACTGCCGGTGGCGGTGATCCCGAATTGCGCCGCCACGCGTCACATCCATTTCACGCTCGATGGGAGAGGAGCGGCGCTGCTCGAGCCGCCGGATTTGGATCTATGGCCGAAGGTGAAGTGGGCGCCGGATGCCGCCGCGCGGCGCGTATCGCTGGATGGCCTGACGCAGGCCGAGGTCGCGTCTTGGAAACCCGGCGAGCGGATATTGCTGTCGGGCAAAATGCTCACCGGCCGCGACGCCGCCCACAAACGTATCTGTGCGTTGCTCGATGCCGGCAAGCCTTTGCCCGATGGCCTCGATTTTCACGGCCGCGTCATTTACTACGTGGGACCCGTGGATCCGGTGGGCACTGAGATCGTCGGGCCGGCGGGTCCGACCACTGCAAATCGCATGGATCGATTCACCGACACCATGTTGGGCAAGGCGGGACTGCTGGCAATGGTAGGCAAGGCCGAGCGCGGTCCCGAAACCGTCGCGTCCATTGCCAAGCACCGTTCCGCCTACTTGATAGCGGTGGGTGGCGCCGCTTTTCTGGTCTCGAACGCCATCCGCGGCAGCCGCGTCGTGGCCTTCCCAGAGCTTGGCATGGAGGCCGTGCACGAATTCGACGTGCGCGACATGCCGGTCACCGTGGCGGTGAGTTCGGAAGGCATTTCCCTGCACGACACCGGACCCAAGGCCTGGGCGGGGAAGTTCGCGGGGATTGCGGTGACTGTGCAATAGCGCAGTTCGTTATTGCGGCAAGTGTGCTTCGAATCGCAGCCGCACATACGAGTCGCTCCGCGACTCTCCAGTGCGAAGTGGCCGGCAGGCGCCTCACTCTTCGGTCGATAAAGTGGCTAGGGGGCGGGGAGGGTGACGGATTGAGAATGCGAAGCGAAATCGGCGCCAGGACGGGCGGCGGATTGAATTCATGACCATCGCACCGGCGAGTTGTGGGACTTGTCGCGCCGCCACACGACGGGGCCGAGTCTGCGATGGAGTGGTCGAACACGGACCTCGCCAGAAGGGCTTAGGTTCTACCAAGCAGCGGCTCACCTCGATCCGCGGGTTCTTTGCGGATATCCAGAACGAGAAATTCCGCGAGCACGGCTTTATCCCAGCCATCAGCCTGGGCCACCCCGACAGCGCTGCGGCGCCGAGAACAACAGCGGCGGAAAGTTTCTTAGAAAGTGCTCATTTAGACACTGCTTAGATTTCGGTTCTCAGCCCTTGCCGTGACCCAGTGTGTACTTAATCACAATTGCGGAGTTCTGTAAAAGCCACACGAGTGGCGGCCGCAGGTGTGGAGGGCGCGGTTTCTTCGGTGATCTCGCCGATCCGGCAGTACCCTGGGGCACCGGAACATCGCACACACGGTGCGATATACGGAGCGCAGTCCCGATCGGTTTAAGGGCTTTTGGAAGGATTGACCGGCGTCTCACAATCGCAGCGCCTCACGGCTGGCAGGTATAAGTCCTGCTACGATTCACGCGGGACACCTAGCCAACGGATTGCGGAATGCGGACTCTTGGATACCTGAACGTATCGCTAACTAAACATGGTGCGCACAAAATTGCGGCCCTCCTCAAGAAGTATGACAAGGACGATGTTCTTACGCGGCTTGCAGGCGTCGAGCCGGACATCAACATCGATGCCGCGCAAGCGAAGAAAAACTTGTCGACGAATGTTCGGGGCGAAGTGCCGTCAGTGTGGAACAAGGCACGCGCCGCGGGCGATGAGGCGATCGACGCCCTCGTTTTGGTCGGCATCATTTTTAGCCATCACAAATTGATCGACGCTATGCGCCGCGGGCAGGCGGGCGCCATGAGGGGCCGCATAACCCGTGGCGAGCTCATCGATGGAAAGGAATTCACAAACTTCGCTCATTCAATCGATGAGCTGGGTTACAGCGAGTCACATACCGTCAATCATGTGAGCTACAACCTAAAACGATTGTTTGAAATACCAGGTTTAAACAAACTGGTGCTCGAACTAGCGGCGATCAAATTCGACAAAGCAAGTTGGGACAAGAAAAAATCATTGATTGATGAGCTTGTAGATAGCAAATTCAACGAAATCTTCGCGGTTTCGACGGAAAAGTTTAGAAATTGGCTTGCTGAGAACACCAACGTACCGGAGACGCTGGAAAATACCTCGTTTTTCTTGGATGCCATTCCCGACGTTAAACATGATGGTGCGTTCCAGTTCAAAGCGGGCCACATTCCCAAAAAGACAGGGACCATTGATGTGGCGCCATCGAGCGGAAGCGGTAAAGCCGATATAATGAACTTCAGACGATTCTCTATGAGCGGCTGAAAAAAAAATATGGCGATAAATGTGTCGGGACAGAACAGGCAACAGGCCATGGGACGTCAATCGACCTTGTGGTAAAGACAAAGTCCTTTCTTTGGTTCTATGAGATCAAAGTCGCCCCGTCATTGAAAGCGTGTGTACGTCAAGCCATTCCGCAACTCTTGGAATATGCCTATTGGCGCCAGAACAAGATTGTTGTCGGTCGTCTGTATGTGGCCGCGCATTTTAAACCAACGAAAGAGGTCACTGATTACTTGGAATTGCTCCGGACTCGGTTTAGTGTGCCCATTTATTATGAGCAAATCGTAATCTGATTCGACACGCCGCGCCCAATTCCACGGGATGATCGTTTGGCGCGATCTTCAATCTTCATGTCCGCGGGCCACATACGTAAGATCGCGCACCCCCGATTGCGAGTGGTTTGCGTACGTATCCCATGTGGGATAGTAGTCTTCCGATTGATTGCCCCACCCGGTCCACCCTGGTCGAGTACCGCGGGCGAATAGCTCTAGGTACGGCCCCGGGCTGCACGATTCGATGATGTTAAATAGCTCGTCCGGTTTGCGAGAGTGTTCCCGCTTTTGAGTTGCTATGAAATTTACCTGACGGCGACCGGGCGCAAGCGTGCGTGCATTGGTTCCGCGAACGCCAAAGAGAATGAGTTCGGTTACATTCCGAAAGTAGAATCCCACTCCCCTGCCATCGGGGCCTCCGTCCTTTCGGATCTTGTGCCACACAATATTGCTTTTGTATTGGAAACCCCACGATTGCAATACGCGAATTCCGTCGGGCAGCAGTGCATTGGGCACCCATAAATATAAGTGAGAGGTATTCGCAGCGACTTTGCCAATTGGCAATGCGGAGATTTCATCAAGCTTCATTGTGCTATAGCGAGCCAGGCGTTTATGTTCTGGGGCCATCTTTCCGGTCCGGTTTTGAAATTGCCAAGGCGGATCCGCAAGAATGGTGTGGAATTTCGTGTGCGCACACGCATCGAGCAAGTCTTGTGATGCTGTTTTCAAGCGGTTAGTCCTCAATATAAAGCGATTTAGTAATACCAAACACGAGCAGCGGACAACCGCCGCCGCTGCCACCGGCGATGCGTGGAAGCAGCTTCCTCATGTGAGTAGTCGATGCGCCGTAACTGCTGCCGCGCCCCAGTTCCTGGAAGATTTCTTGCAGATTGTCGCATCGCGTAATGATGACACCCACGCTTACAACGCGAAGCCCAAAAAGTAACCGGAAGTTGTTCAAATCCCGATCAAAAAAAGGGTCTTTATTGTTCCATTCAATTTCGAGTGCAATGCGGTTCTTGTGGCAATCGACACTGTGAGTGGGAGACTCTAGAGGGGCGTCATCGACAACGATTTTTGTATCGAAGTGCTTTTCTTCCCAGTCGCGCGCATACAGCGCCGAATCTATAGCTTCAGACACCTTTGATTTGCGTCCTCCACCGACGGTAAGCCAGCTCCTGTGAAATCGAAATGCGGTCAAGACATC
>JANXZQ010000406.1 GCA_025355445.1 Gammaproteobacteria bacterium | reverse complement strand
CGGCGGCACCGGCGGCGCGGCCACGACCTATGTGAACGTATTTTGGGTCGATACTGCCAGCAGCCAGCTGTACTGCTCTCCGGATGGCACCACCGCCAGCAAGGTTCCGCTGGTGGCCGGCGTGGCCAACATGCAGGTGTACTACGGCGTCAGCACGCAGCCGAACACCAACAACGTCGACATCTATCTGACCGCCAATCTGATGAGCGCGGCGAATTGGCTGAACGTCACCTCGATGCGCATCACCCTGACCTTCAATAATCCGCTGTATTCGGCCGCCACGGCCGCGCAGTCACCTCAGTTCGTGAACTTTACGCGAGTCATTGCATTGCAAAACCGCACCGGCGTCATAGCGACCGCATTATGAACACTCCACATACTCTGCCTTTCCGATCGACGCAGCGCGGTGTCGTGTTGATATCTGCAATCTTGATCCTGGTGATCGCTTCGTTGCTGGCCCTGTCCATGTTCAAGGGCTTCGGCATTCAGGAATTGATCGCAGGCAACATGCGCGAGAAACAACGTGCTCTGCAAAGCGCCGAAGCCGCCGAGCAGAATGGGGAGATCTGGCTCACATCGCTCGGCAACGTGCTGTCGAACAGCGTCGATTGCAGCACGCTTGCCCTGACCGTCACGAGTTCAGCAGCCACCCCCTATATCTGCCAGAAGCCTGTGGCCTTGATGGACGACGCGCTGAACGTCGCCACGGTGCCGTGGACCGTCGGTGGCGCCGAAGTCGGATTCAGTGTCGCTCCATCGGCCAGCGTAACGGTGTCCACCAGCGGCGGGGCCGACACCTACTATCAATTGCCGAGGTTCTACATCGGCTTGGTCTCGTCGACCGCGGTCCAGGCACTGTACCGGATTGACGCTTGGAATTATGGCGGCACGAAAAGCACCGTGGCCGTGGTCGAAAGCAATTATGTGGTGACGTGTACAACTTGTTCTCTGGGGCTTTGAAGCCCGTGATCCCCAAGGTGAACTTATGAGAATCCGAACCCTTCATGTAACCGCGGTGGCCCTGTGGGGCGCATTGTATGCGTCTGTGAGCCCGGCGCAGGTCGCGGTCTTCGAAGACTTTACCGGCGCCGCCACCGCCGATCCCTGGTATTACAGCGGCGGTGCGTGCTTGACGGCCAGTTCCGGCGCCGGCACCGGCACCGAGTTTACGCAAACCGTGGCGGGCACTGCCGGCACCGTCCCCGGTTGCATGAGTATCCAGGACAATGACGACGCTTACGGAGGCGAGACACTGGTGGGTGGCACCAATGCCAATGGCCTGCTGCCTGACTTGGCGGGCGCCGGTGCACTGCGCTTCACCAATGGCTGCATCAGCGGAAATTGCGGCAACGGCGGCCATAACCAGTTCGGCGCCATCATTTCGGGCAACACCTTCGCCAGCAACGCCGGCGTCCAGGTCACGTTCAAGACCGTCACCTACCGCGGCGACTCGCGCGGCAGCGGCGCGGACGGCGCCGACGGCATCAGCTTCTTCCTGATGGATGCCCTCGCCTCCCCGAACATCGGACAGTACGGCGGCAGCCTCGCGTACACCTGCTCCAACCAGAACGGTAACTACGGATATAACGGCATGGTCGGAGGCTATATCGGCCTCGGTATTGACGAGTACGGCAATTTTTTGAATGGTGCCAACAATACACTGGGTGAATCAGGCAGCACCGGCAGCGGCAACGGCGACAACACGGCAAGCGTCGGGCTCTATCAGCCGAATCGAATCGGGCTTCGCGGCGCGGGCAACGTCGCCTGGTCGTGGTTGAATGCCAATTCTCCATCCAATTACCCGAGTTCGTTGACCACCAGTCAACGGGCCGCCGCGGTGCGCGCCACCTGCATTGCCGGCACACTCCAGAATTACTCCAATCCCGCGGCGCCGGTATCTACGGCGACGCCGGTGGCCGACTACACCGCCATTCCGAATGCCTACAAGGTGCTCTCCGGGGTCACCATCGCCAATGAATATAGCAACGGCGCGCGGCTGCGCACCGACGGCACGCCCATTCTCTACAAGTTGAAAATCACCCAAAGCGGCTTGCTGAGTCTCAACTACAGCTACAACGGCGGCGCATTCACCAACATTCTGCAGAACCAGAGCATCACGGCCTCCAACGGCGCCCTGCCCACGAACCTGCGCTTCGGCTTCGCGGGCTCCACCGGCGGCAGCTCCAACATCCACGAAGTGCTGTGCTTCAAGGCGGCCGCGGCGGACACCTCGAGCAGTTCCGCCACCGCCAACCAGACGCAATCCTCCAGGGTCACGAGCAGCACCCAGGCGTATTTCTCCTTCTACGATCCGAACGATTGGACCGGGCGGCTGACTTCCAATTCGCTGACCTCCGATGCCTCGGGAAATCTCACCATTTCGACCCTCGCCAATTGGGACGCCTCCTGCGTGCTCACGGGCGTGCCCAGCGGTTCGACCTGTCCGACCACCGGCGACGTCGGCCTGATCCCTGCCCAGCCGCCCAGCAACGCGGCGACCAACGGCCGCGTGATCCTGACGTGGAACGGCAGCAGCGGCGTCCCATTTGAGTTTGCCAACCTGACCTCGGCGCAAAAGACCGCCTTGAATCTGGGCGATGCCACCTCGAACGCCAACCGCCTGAATTTCCTGCGCGGAGATCGGTCCAATGAAATCAACACGGCCGGCGCCGGCTTGTATCGCGACCGCGACTTCGTGCTCGGCGACATCATCGATTCGAGTCCGGTCGCCGTCGGCCAGGCTGTCTTGCCATACACCATCACTTGGAAAGACAAGCTCAATCCGGCAACGACGATGCTCGAGAACACCGGTGCGCAGAGCTATACCCAATTCGTCGCCGCCGAAAAGACGCGTCAGAACGTGGTGTACGTGGGCGCCAACGACGGCATGCTGCACGGCTTCCGTTCAGGTGCGTTCGACTCCAGTAATGTCTACCAGAGCGTTACCAACGACGGCCGGGAAGTGCTGGCCTATGTGCCGGGCGCAGTGCTGCAGAGCGCCGCCTCATCCTCGCCATCGACCAACTGCGTGAACACCGACCTCACACAGACTGTGGTGCAGACCATTCACGGCGAAACGCCCGCCATCAACGCAGCGGTGGCCTGCACCAACGCCACCCTCGACTATTCCAATCTGCAGTACGGGCATAATTTTTTCGTCGACGCCACGCCGGCGAGCGGCGACCTTTTCTACGGCACATCGGCCACCAACGGCACCTGGCACACCTGGCTGGTGGGCGGCTTAGGGGCCGGCGGCGCGGCCATGTACGCGCTCGATGTCACCACGCCGAGCAATTTCAGCGAGTCAACAGCAGCAGCAGCGAGCACCGTCATCGGTGAGTGGACGGGGGCCGGCATCAGCTGCGTGAGCAACACGCCGGCCAATTGCGGCAACAATCTCGGCAACACCTACGGAACGCCGATGATCCGCCGTTTGCACGACGGCAATTGGGCAGTGATTTTCGGCAATGGTTTCGGCAGCCCGACCGGCGATGCCGGCATCTTCATCATGACCATCGGCGCCACCACGGGCGCGAAGAATTTCTACTACCTGAGCACCGGCAAGGCCGGCACGAATGATGGTATCGCCTACGTCACGCCCGTCGATTTGGACGGCGATCACGTGGTCGACTACTTGTATGCCGGCGATCTGCTCGGCAACGTCTGGAAATTCGATCTGACAAGCACT
>JANXZQ010000403.1 GCA_025355445.1 Gammaproteobacteria bacterium | reverse complement strand
GTCTGGTTCTTTCTGCGCAACTGGCGCGCAACTCTGATCTCCGCACTGGCGATTCCGCTGTCGGCGATTCCGACTTTCGCCTTCATGCAATGGATGGGGTTCACCCTTAATCAGATCACCCTGCTGGCATTGTCGTTGGTTGCCGGCGTATTGGTCGACGATGCCATCGTGGAGATCGAGAACATCGTGCGTCACATGCGCATGGGCAAGAGTTGCTATCAGGCGGCCATCGATGCGGCGGATGAGATCGGTCTAGCGGTCGTGGCGACCTCCTTTACCATCATTGCGGTATTTTTGCCCGTGAGCTTCATGGGCGGGGTGAGCGGCCAGTTCTTCAAGCAATTCGGCTTGACCGTCGCCGCGGCCGTGTTCATCTCGCTGATGGTGGCACGGTTGATCACACCCGTGCTTGCGGCCTATGCACTGAGCAGCGATGCGCTCATCGTGCACCATGCCGATGGGCCCATCATGACGCGCTACCTCAAGCTGCTGCGCTGGTGCGTCGCGAATCGCTGGAAGACCATCGCGGCAGGCACGTTGTTTTTCATACTGTCGGTGGCATCGCTCGGCATAGTCCCCACGGCCTTCGTGCCCCCGGAGGATTTCTCCAACGCCGAGCTGCAGATCGAATTGCCGCCGGGTGGCAGACTCGAGGACACTGCGCGGGTCTCGGCGGCGGCGGTGCAGGTCCTGCGCAAGTCGCCCGAGGTGACCGACGTGGTCGAGTTCGTCGGCGGAGAGGACGGCGAGATTCGCACCGGCACGATTTATGTGAGCCTGGTGCCGCGTACCCAGCGCAGCCTCAGCCAGAAGCAGTGGGAACAGAAGATGATGCCGCAACTCAGTCAGGTTGCCGACGGGCAGCTGAATTTTTCCGAGGGCGGCGGTGGACGCGACATTCAGCTCTATCTGACCGGCGACGACCCTGTGCTGGTGGAGGCCACCGGACATAAGGTGCTGGCAGAAATGCGCGCATTGAGTGAAATTCGTGAGCCGCGCATCCGCGGCGACCTGCCGCGTCCGGAGATCGTGGTGCACCCGCGGCTCGACATCGCGGCGCAGCTCGGCGTCAGCGTGCAAAGCATCAGCGAAACCATCCGTATCGCGACGCTCGGCGACCTGCCGCAGAATGGCGCCAAGTTCTCGCTGTCCGACCGGCAGATTCCCATCCGAGTGAGCCTGGTCGAGAATGCGCGGCGCGACCTGACGACCTTGGAGAACCTGCCGGTGCCGACGGCTTCCGGCAAGAGCGTGCCGCTCAAGTCCGTCGCGGACTTAAGTTTCGGCCAGGGTCCCTCGGCCGTGCGCCGCTACAATCAAAGCAGGCGCCTGTTTCTCGAGGCCGACATGGCTCAGGGCGTGGAACTCGGCACGGCCACCAAGAAGATATATGCGCTGCCGACGCTCAAGCATTTGCCGGAAGGGGTGCACTTGATCGAGACCGGCGACACGGAGTTCATGAAGGAGCTGTACACGAATTTCATGCTCGCGGTGGGCGCCGGCATTCTCATGGTGTTTGCCGTGCTGGTGCTGCTGTTCGTGCGCGTGTTTCAGCCCATCACGATTCTGTCGGCGCTGCCGCTGTCCCTCGGAGGCGCGGTGCTTGCGCTGCTGCTCACCGGCCTGCCGTTCTCGCTGCCTGTGGTGATCGGCATCCTGATGCTCATGGGAATCGTCGGCAAAAATTCCATACTGCTGGTGGATTTCGCCATCGAGGAAATGCGCGCCGGCAAGACGCGCCTGGCGGCCATTCTCGAGTCGGGACACAAGCGGGCACGGCCCATTGTGATGACCACCGTGGCGATGGTGGCGGGCATGCTGCCCGTGGCGATCGGCTGGGGCGGCGACAGTGACTTTCGCGGCCCGATGGCGATCGCCGTGATCGGCGGACTGATCACCTCGACGGCGCTCACCCTGGTCATCGTCCCGGCGGTGTTCACCGTGCTCGATGACATCGAGCGCTGGATAGCGCCGAAGGCCGGGAAATTGCTCGCGGATTCGCCGCCGTCACCGGCACCTGCCGGGCCCGAACCGGCCATTTGAAAACCCGGCTGCCGCGCGTCGCCGGATCGGCGTTGTCGGTCGGGTGGGCGTTGGCGGCCGTCTTGGGATTGCCGCTGCCGCAGGCTGCGCGCGCGGAGGTTCTGGACAGTGTCAATTGGGCGCGCCTGCACGGGTGCAATGCCGCGGCGGCGCGGGTGCCGTTGCAGAACAGCTTGAAGCTGCAAAATGCCGCGAGCCGGTTGGCCGGCGGGGCGGATCTGCACGAGTCCCTGGCTCGCGTGGGCTACACAGGGTCGCAATTCACGGCGCTGCACGTCTCCGGCGCGCTGAGCGATGCGCAAGTCTCGCGCATGCTGGCTGCTAACTACTGCCGCACCTTGACCGATCCTAAGCTGCGCGAGTTCGGTGCGGAACGCCGGGGCGGGGAATTATGGATGGTGCTTGCCGCCCCGGTTGCCATCCCGTCGGTCGCAGACGCCGAGAGCGTGAGCCGGCACATACTCGAGCTCGTAAACGAGGCGCGTGTGGCCGGCCATCGTTGCGGCGCCAGGTATTTCTCCCCCGTGGCGCCGTTGACGCTCAACCACAGCCTGAGCACTGCGGCGCTGGCGCATTCGCGCGACATGGCCGCCCATGCTGAGTTCGATCATCGCGGCCACGACGGCAGTACTCCCGCACTGCGGGTGCAGCGCGCAGGCTACGGAAAGTACGTCATCGTCGGTGAAAATATCGCGGCCGGCGCCATGACTGCGGCCGAAGCGACCCAGGGCTGGCTTGCGAGCCCGGCGCATTGCGAGAACATCATGGATGGACGTTTCACGGAGATCGGCATCGCATACGCCGAAAATCTGCGCTCTTCAGCCGGTGTGTACTGGACGCAGGACTTCGCGGCGCCGCGTAGGCTCAGTCCATCACCGTATTGAGATCGCCCTCGATGTCGGTGGGTTTGCTGCGGGAGGGCGGGCGAATCAGCAGGATCAGCGGCATGACGGCCAAGGTCAGGAACAGCATCAGCCAGAAATCGTCGATGTACGCGATCATGGCTGCCTGTTGTGTGATCGAGCCGTCGAGGAAGGCGACGCCGCCCGGTGTGCTCAAGTCATAAGCGTGGGCAACCGCGGGATTTTGCCAAGCCGGGCTTGCATAGGTAATGCGCTCCGTCAATTCGGCGTGTGCGATGACGGTGTTGCGCACTAACAGGGTTTGAACCAATGAAATGCCAATGCTGCTGCCGATATTGCGCACCAGGCTGAAGAGCGCAGTGCCCTGCGCGCGCATCTCCGGGTGCAAGGTGGCGAAGGTCGCCGCGCTCAAGGGGACGAACACCAATCCCACCCCGATCCCTTGGATCACGCCCGGCCAAACGATGTCGCCGGGCGACAATTGCAGAGAGTAATGGCCCATTTGCCACAGCGCGACCGCCGATATCGCGAAGCCCAAGAACAACATCAGCCGCAGATCGACCTTGCCGATGAGCCGGCCGACGATGAGCATGGCGATCATGGTACCGAGGCCGGACGGGGCGGTCACCAGCCCGGTGGTGGCCACCGGATAGTCGAGCAGGGTCTCGAGCATGGTGGGGAGCAGGGCGCGCGTCGCGTACAGCACCAGACCCATTATGAATATGAACACAATGCCGGTGATGTAGTTCTGGTTCCTGAAGAGGCGGAAATCGACGAAGGATTTGTGCGCCGGCGTCAACAGCGTATGCGCGATGAAGTAGGTGCTCATGACGATCAGCACGATCATTTCAATCCAGGTTTCGGTGGATGAGAACCAGTCGTTTTGTTGCCCGCGGTCGAGCATCAATTGCACCGCGCCAATGCCGAGGCTCAATGTGGCAAAGCCGAAGGTGTCGAAGCGCATGCGCCGGGCAGCCGGCACCGGCCGGATATATTTCCACATGCCGTAAATGGCCAGAAGGCCGATGGGCACATTGATGAAGAACACCCAACGCCAGCTGTATGCGTCCGTCAGCCAGCCGCCCAGGGTGGGTCCCAGTATCGGACCGACCATGACGCCGACCCCCCAGATTGCCATGGTGGAGCCCTGTTTCTCGCGCGGATTGATGTCGAGCAACACCATCTGCGACAACGGCACCAAGGCTGCGCCGAATACACCTTGCAGCAGGCGCGCGGCGACTATTTCCGCCAGCGTATTCGACATTCCGCAGAGTATGGAGGCCAGCGTGAATCCGCCGATGGACGCCAAGAAAATAGTCTTCTGCCCGAAGCGATCCACCATCCACCCGGTCAGCGGCGTAGCGATGGCTGCAGCCACGATATACGCTGTGAGCACCCAGGCGATTTGGTCCTGGGACGCCGACAGTGAACCTTGCATATGCGGCAATGCCACGTTGGCGATGGTGCTATCGAGGGTTTGCATGATCGTCGCCAACATGATGGACAACGTGATCATCGGACGATTGATCGGGCGGATCACGGGAGGGTATCGATGGCGCCCTGCAAGCATTCGAGAAGTTCGGTCGCGACGAGCAGCATCTTTGGATCCAAATCGATCAGCAGCTCCTTGCGAAAGGCCGCGGCCTCGGCGAGTACCTTGCCGTACAGCAGCGTGCCGGCCTGGGTCAGCACCACCCGCTTGACCCGCCGGTCGGTGGTGGAGGGTTCGCGCACGACCAGCCCTGCCTTCACCAGACGGTCCACCATGGCGACCATGGTGGCGCCCTCTACGCCAAGACGGTCAGCCAATTCGGATTGGGACAGGGGCGAGTTCGCCTTGGCTGCCATCGCAATGGTCATCCAACTCGCCTGGCTCACCCCCAAATACTTGAGCCGCCGGTCCAGAGCCTGGCGCCACGCCCGTGAGGTGCTATGCAGCGCGCCGCTGAAGCGTTCCGCCAGATCAGTCATTTACAGAGTGCTCTAATCGTTAGTCGTCTAAGTAATATAGCACCCTACGGCCGATATCGAAACAAAAATCACGATTGATCGCCGGGCGCCCCCATGAGGACACCCGCGGACGGGAACGACCTCGGGGCGCTTAGGCCTTGAGCCAAACGACGGTGGCAATACCGGCCAAGGTCATCAGCAGCGATCCGAAGAGGTGTGCGGCCACGGCACCCAACGCCCATACAGTCCGGCCCGATTGCAGCAGCATCACCACTTCGGCCGAGAAAGTTGAGAACGTGGTCAGTCCTCCACAGAAACCCGTGGTCACGAACAGCCGCCATTCCGGCGCGAAGTGCGGGTAAGTGGTGAAGAACGCGATCGCCATCCCGATGATGTAGCAGCCGATGAGATTCGCCGCCAAGGTGCCCGGCGGAATCGCCGGCAAATAGCGATTCAGCATCATAGCGAGACACCAGCGCAGCAGGCAGCCGAGCATTCCGCCCACGGCCACCGCGATAAACGGCCGCCACCACATCGCCATTACGTTTCCTTCGTTGACAGAACGCGCCGCGCAGATCGTAATCGCTTTGCTGCTGCGAATCAAAATAGCGGAGAAGCTTCCTTGTTGCCCGAAAGATCAAATGTGTTGCATAGCTGGTGCGTTCAAGCCGATTGGAATGCGCCCACCATCGTCGGCGGCCAAGGCGCGCGCTTCTGGGACGAAGCCGGTCATAGCTATCTCGATATGAGCAGCTTGGCGGAATGCATGAATCTGGGTCACCAGCATCCGCGCTTGATCCGCGCCATTCAGGAGCAGGCGCAGCAGCTATGCTTCGTCAATTCGAGCTGGGGTGCCGCGCCGCGCCGCGCATTGGCGCAGCGGCTCTTGGAAATCTCGGGATTCGAAGGCGGCCGTGTGTTCTTTACCTTGGGCGGTGCCGATGCGAACGAGAACGCGGTGAAATTCGCGCGCCAGGCGAGCGGCCGCCCGCAGGGCAAGGTGGTTGCGCGCGACCGTTCATACCATGGCGCGAGCTATGCGACGATGGCGTGGTCCGGCGACAGCCGCACCCGCGTCAGTCCCGCTGATGAATCGTTCAGCGTGCTGCGCGTGCCGCCGCCCTATGCCTATCGCTGTCCCTATGGGACCGCGAGCGATGCCGAGTGCGCGGCACGCAATGTCGAGCACATCGGCGCGGTCATCGGCCAGGAAGGCGCAGAGAATGTCGCGGCGGTCCTGATGGAGCCGAACGCCGGCACCAACGGCATCGTCGCCCCCGATAATTTCTGGCCGGCCTTACGCGAGCAAACACGACGCCGCGACGTTTATCTGATCGCCGATGAGGTCATGAGCGGCTTCGGGCGCTGCGGCGAATGGTTTGCGTGGCAGGAGTACGGCGAGGCGGGCCGCCCAGACCTCATGACTCTCGCCAAGGGATTGACGGGTGCGCACATTCCTCTGGGTGCGGTGATTCTGGCGAAACATGTGGCCGCAAAACTCGAGCACAGCATGCTCAACACCGGACTGACCTACTGCGGCCACCCATTGGCCTGCGCCGCCGGCGTGGCCGCGATTGCGGCGTATCAAGACGAGCACTTGATCGAGCATTCGCGGCGTTTGGGCGGCGTGATGCTGCAACGGCTGCGTGCGATGCAGGATCGCCATGCGGTAATCGGCGATGTGCGTGGCGCCAAAGGGTTGTTCGCCATCGTCGAATTGGTGAAGAATCGCGAAACCCGTGAGCCGCTGTCGCCCTGGCCGGCCATGCATCCGTCCTTGGCTCGATTCGTATCGTTGGCGCGTGAGCGTGGCGTATCGTTCGCGGTGCGGGGCAATCTGATAATTCTCGCGCCGCCGCTCGTGATCGAGGAGAATGAGCTGGAGCGCGCACTCGATATAATGGATGCACTACTGGGGGAGCTTGACTTCACTTGAAAAAGCCAAACATCAAAACCGATTTGCCGGGGCCGAAAGCGCGCGAGTTGCTGGCGCGCGATGCGCTCGTGGTTTCGCCGTCCTATCCGCGCGACTACCCGTTCGTGATGTCGCATGGCAAAGGGGCAGAGATCTGGGATGTGGACGGCAACCGTTTCCTGGATTTTACTGCGGGCATCGCAGTGTGCAGCACTGGCCACAGCCATCCGGCCGTCGTTCAGGCCATCAAGGATGCTGCGGATAAGTTTCTGCATATTTCGTCGGACTACTGGCACGAAGGCCAGGTCAAGTTGGCCGAGCGCCTCAATGAGCTGTCGCCCCTGAAAGAGCCCACGATGAGTTTCTTCGCTCAGTCCGGCACCGAGAGTGTGGAGGCGGCGTTGAAATTGGCGCGCTACACCACGGGACGCGGCCGTTTCATCGGGTTCCTCGGCGGTTTCCACGGCCGCACCATGGGCTCGCTGTCGTTTACTTCCAGCAAGTATACTCAGCAGAAAGGTTTCTTCCCCAGCATGCCGGGCGTGACTCATGTGCCCTATCCGAATAATTACCGGCCGCTGTTTGCCGGCGCCGATCAGGGTCGCGCGGTGCTGCGCTACATCGAGGAGGTGCTGTTCGTCAACAATGTGCCCGCCAGCGAAGTGGCGGGAATTCTCGTTGAACCCATTCAGGGGGAGGGCGGTTATCTGGTGCCGCCGGATGGTTTTCTACAGGGTCTGCGCGAACTCTGCGATCGGCATGGCATTCTCTTGATATTCGATGAAGTGCAGTCCGGCATCGGCCGCACCGGCAAGATGTTCGCCGCGCAGCATTGGGATGTGGCACCGGACATCATGACGCTGGCGAAGGGACTGGGCTCGGGATTGCCCATCGGCATGGTGATCGCGAAGCGCAGCATCATGCAGAAGTGGAGCCGCGGCGCGCATGGCAATACCTTTGGCGGAAATCCGCTGTGCTGCGCCGCTGCACTCGCGACCATCGACCTGGTCGAGCGTGAATATTGCGCCAACGCCGCCAAGGTCGGCGACTACTTCCTGCGGCGGCTGCGCGAGTTTGCCGATAAATTCGCGGTCGTCGGCGACGTACGCGGCAAGGGTTTGATGGTAGGCATTGAATTGGTGAAGGACAGGTCAGGCAAGGAGCCGGCTAAGAAGCTCTGCGATGCCTTGATCACTCAGGCATATCACAACGGCCTCATTTTGCTTTCTTGCGGCCTGAGCACAGTGCGCTTCATGCCGCCGCTGGTGATCGATGAAGGCGATGTGGATGAGGCCATGGTGCTACTGGAGCAGAGTTTGATCGAGGTGTTGGCGAGCGAGCACGCTCACTGAGCCGAGCCGACGCGCTGCAACTCGCTCAAGATGGCGTCTGGCGAGACGGGCCTACCTAGGAACTGCCGCAGCAATTGCGCGGTATCTACCGAGGAGCCGAATCGCAGCAGGTGCGCGGAGGTCCAGCCATACCAGCGCGGATTGCCGGTATCGAAGGGCCCGATGGAATTACGGATGCGTTGGCGCACGTCGGCGGTGAGCACCGCGCCCAAGCCGTAGTTGATCATGTAGCCGGGCCAGCGCACCAACTGCACGCGCAATGCCCACCATGACCATTGCGGATGCGGCACGATGTTCAAATAGCGCGAAGTGATGTCCGTCCACAGCAGGTTCGGATCCGCGGACGGGACCGCGAGCATGCGCAGCTCGAACAGGCCCCACGCCGCGTCCAGCACGACATTGGAGTACAGCTCGCGCAGCGCGGCTCCCTCGTCCGCATGCAGTCCGAGATATTTCTGTTGCCATGCAGGTTCCGAACTGCTCCAGGCGGGCACGTCGGCGAATGCTTCGAAGAACACATCGTCGCCGAGCGAGAAGAACGCCGGCCTGGTATGCACCGCCGAATAGTGCACGGCGTGTCCATCCTCGTGGATGAGTTCGTTGAGCACGAACAAACCTCCCTGCTCGTAATTCCCGGAAACTCGGGCGAGGGTGGGGCGCCAGGTGTTGCCGACCTGCCGCCCAATTCTGATCTGCTCGGTGTAGGCCAGGGGCGATTTCCCAGACCGAACGTCCAGGTCGTGTCGTACTCCGAGTGCATCGAGGTCCGCGCCAAGATCGCGGTAAAAGCGCTTGGCCGTAGTCAGGATTGAATCTTTGGGAGTGGCGGATGCGAAGGCGCGGCTGGCGCTCGCCGACGCATACCAATAATCCCAGGGCTCGAGAGCCGCGCCGCCCGAACGCGCACGCCACGCCTCCAATACCCTCACCAACCACCGCTCGACGACAGGCGGCGTGATGCCGAAGGTCGCCGCCGCGTCGCTGATGGGCGAGCGGCCGCTGTTGCGCACATCGGCGCCATTCAACAGCATCATGCGCCGATACGGACTGTCCGCACCGTCCGCGCCATTGACTGCAATCCATAGCGGCGCCAGCGCAAAAAACAGGCGTTTGCGGCTTTCGCCGTCCGGCAATTGTTGCAGCTGCTGCAGCGCCGTGGTGCGGACCATGAGTTGCCCATCGAAGTCGATGCGATTGCCGATCTCCTCGAAGCAGGCGTACAGGGCGGCTTGCAGCATGGCTGTATCTGCCGAAGGCTTG
This sequence comes from Gammaproteobacteria bacterium, assembly GCA_025355445.1. Lineage (GTDB taxonomy): Bacteria > Pseudomonadota > Gammaproteobacteria > Steroidobacterales > Steroidobacteraceae > Bog-1198. Next base: position 1,022 of record JANXZQ010000403.1, on the reverse strand, counting down.
GCTGCGTCGGCGCAGGTGGTGCGCGCGCCTTGCACGCCCGTGTCGGGTGTCTGTGGGGAGTAGTCCACGAAGCCCTTACGCATGGCCTGCAGAGCCCGCGCATCTGCGGTGCTCAATGCCGCTGGATCAGCCGGCTCGAGCGAATGCCCCAGCGTTGCAGTGAGTTCTCTCAAGCGCGCCGCCCACAGCTTGCGGTTGCGGCCCGCGACGCGCGGTGTGAGGCCCGAGTCAATGGTCGAGACGGCGCTGACCGCATCCAGCCAGTCGGCATAGACGGCCTCGATTCGGGCCACCGATTGCGCCGCCACCGACTGCGCCGCCGCCGGAAGCGCCGCCGCCGGAAGCGCTGCAGCTAGGAGCGCCGCCGCCAGCAGCAGCGCGCCGCGGCCGGCCGCCCCGCGATTCACGGCAGCAGCCGGTTATATTTCTTCAGTACGCTGCGCAGCGCCGCATGCGGCAGGGCAATGACGCGATGATCGTCCACCCCGGTCATGTCCTGCGCGGCGACCATGGCGTTGACGATGGCCTCTTCGGTGGCTTCCACCGTTGCGCGAAATACGGGATCCAAGGAATCGTTCGGCAGCATCTTCAAATCGACTACGTGATCGGCTGCGGCGGCTCCGGCATTGGCGGTGGAAAACGCGATGAAGATATCTCCGGAACCGTTGCCCGAAATACTGCCGTTGCGGCCTATCCCCAAGGTCACCCGGCGCGCCAGGCGCTTGAGTTGGTGCGCCAGCAGCGGCGCGTCGGTGGCCACCACCACGATGATGGAGCCGCGCTCCACAATGTCCGAGGGCATGAAGGCGTAGGGTTCAGGCGCAGGAATTTCCCGCCCCACCGGAATACCGGCGATGCGCAAATTGTCGCGAGTGCCGTAATTGCATTGCACCAGCACGCCGACGGTATAGCCACCGTCCTTGACGCTGAGGCGCCGCGATGCTGTGCCGATTCCGCCCTTGTAACCGTTGCAAATCATGCCGGTGCCGCCACCGACGCTGCCTTCCTCGACCGCACCGGAG
>JANXZQ010000364.1 GCA_025355445.1 Gammaproteobacteria bacterium | reverse complement strand
CTAGCGGCCCCGGTAGACGATGCGGCCCTTGGTCAAATCGTAGGGAGTCATCTCAACGGTGACCTGGTCCCCCGTCAAAATACGAATGTAGTTTTTACGCATCTTGCCTGAAATATGGGCCGTGACGACGTGGCCGGTCTTGAGTTTGACGCGAAACGTCGTATTGGGCAGGGTCTCGACGACCTCACCCTCGAATTGAATAGCCTCTTCTTTTGACATGCGTCCTTGTGGTATGCGGGAAACCGGGCGCATTGTGCATAAAGCCCTGTGTTAATGCAATTTACGGCGCCAACGTTGCCGCCGCGCGCCAGCTGCCGTTGGGGCTGCGCCGCGCGTAACGCCGCAATAACGTTACAAACTGGCTGCGCGAGACCTCGCGGGCGCCGAGCGAGGCAAGGTGCCCGCTGGCCACCTGACAGTCGATTAGCTGAATGTCGCGCGCAAGGCACTCCTGAACCAGGCGCGCCACGGCCACCTTGGAGGCGTCGCGGCCGAGGCTGAACATCGATTCGCCGAAGAACACCTGCCCGAGCTGAATGCCGTATAAGCCGCCCGCCAGCTTTCCGGCGGCGTAGGTCTCGATCGAATGGCCGAAACCAAGCTCATATAGCTGCTCGTAGGAGGCGATCATGTCGGCGTTCAGCCAGGTATCGGGACCTGAGCGCCGCGGTGCTGCACAGGCACGGATGACGGCGCCAAAGGCATTATCCACCTGCGTCGTATAGGGGCCGTTGCGCAGGGTCTTCGCCAAGCTGCGGGAGCAGTTGAATTCCTTCGGATACATGACCATGCGCGGGTCCGGCGACCACCAAAGTATCGGTTGTTGTGCCGAATACCAGGGGAACACGCCGCGCTCGTATGCGGCCAGCAACCGCGCCGGGCTCAAGTCTCCGCCGGCCGCCAGCAAGCCTGGGGGCTCGCGCAGGGCATGCTCGAGCGGCGGAAACCAGCTCGGATCCGCCTGTTCGCCCAACCATACCAGTCTGCTCAGAGCTGCAATTCCTCATCTGCTGCACGATGATAGGGCACGTGCTCGTTGACCGCGGCCGCGTAATTTTCGACGCCACGGGACTCGCGCGCGGCAAAGTCGCGAATGGCGGCGGCAAAACGCGGGTCCGCGACGAAGTGCGCCGAACTCATCAGGGTCGGAATGAAACCTCTCGGCACCTTGTGTTCGCCCTGGGTTCCGGGTTCGAAGCGTTGCAGCTTGTTCTCGATGCAGTATTCGATACCCTGGTAGTAGCAGGTCTCGAAATGCAGACTGTGGTAGTTGCCGCCGGCGCCCCAGTAGCGTCCGAACAGCGCGTCGTCGCTGACGAAGAATATGGCGACGGCGATTGGCGTTGGGCCGACCCGGGCCACTTTGAGCATCAGCCGTTCCGGCATGGACGCGGCGATGCGCTTGAAGAAGTCCAAATTGAGATACGGTTCATGGCCGTGCCGGTAGAAAGTGTCCGCGTAGAAGGGATACACCGAATCCCACCGCGCGTCATCCATGTCGCCGCCGTGCAGGGTGTCGAATTCAATGCCGGCCTCGGCCACCCTGCGCCGTTCGCGCTTGGCCTTCTTGCGCTTCTCAGCGGTGAAAGTAGCCAGAAAAGCCTCGAACGAGTCGAAGCCGTGGTTGAACCAGTGAAATTGGCAGTCGCGCCGCAGGATCAGGCCCGCCTTCTTCAAGCGCACGGCGGTGGCGTCCGCAGGGAATAGCACGTGCCAGGTGGAAAGTCGCTCGCTGCGCGCACAATCGAGCGCTGCCTCGATGAGCAGGCCTCGCAACGGATCCGGATTGGCTGCATCGCCGACCAGCAGTCGCGGCCCACGGATCGGGGTGAATGGCACGGCGGTCAGCAGTTTCGGGTAGTACTTCAGGCCATGTTCCGCGTAGGCATTGGCCCAGGAAAAATCGAAGACGAATTCGCCGCGCGAGTGCGCTTTGCGGTACAGCGGCATGGCGGCAATGGTCTTGCCGGCACCGTCATCGATCACCACGTGGCGCGCGGCCCAGCCGGTGCGCGCGGCGGCGCAGCCGGATTGCTCCATGGCCAGCAGGAATTCGTGGCGCAGGAAGGGTTGTCCGGCGCCGGCGAGAGCATTCCAACTCGCTGCGTCAATATCCGCAATGCTGACGAGGAAGCGCGCTCGGGCGTGGGTCACGCGTGGGCAACGCGGGTTTTGACGTGAGTCTCGGCCTCCGCTCGTTCCAAATACTTGTCAGCGTCGAGCGCGGCCATGCAGCCGGTGCCCGCCGAGGTGACGGCTTGGCGATAAACATGATCAGCCACATCCCCGGCCGCGAATACGCCGGCGATGCTGGTGGCGGTCGCCTCGCCCTCGCTGCCCCCCTTCACGATGATGTAGCCGCCGCGCATGTCCAATTGACCGTCGAACAGCTGGGTGTTCGGCTGATGGCCCACGGCGATGAAGACGCCGTCAACCGCGAGGGTCCGCGTCGCCGCCGCAGTCGCGGGCGCGGCGCCGCGCAAGCGCACTCCGGTCACGCCGGAGTCGTCGCCGAGAATTTCATCGATGGCGTGATTCCAGACGATGGCTGCCTTGCCTGCCGTTTCGAGCGCGAACAGCCGGTCTTGCAATATCTTCTCCGCGCGCAACTTGTCACGGCGATGCACCAGGGTCACATGCGAGGCAATGTTGGTGAGATACAGCGCTTCTTCGACGGCGGTGTTGCCGCCGCCGACCACCGCCACAGCCTTGCCACGATAGAAAAAGCCGTCGCAGGTGGCGCACGCGGATACGCCCTTGCCGCGAAAGGTCTCTTCGGACGGCAATCCCAAGTACTTGGCCGAGGCGCCGGTGGCGATGATCAGGGCATCGCAGGTGTATTCGCCGTTGTCGCCGAATAAACGAAACGGGCGTTGGCGCAAGTCCACGCGGTTGATGTGGTCGAATACGATGTCGGTGTTGAATCGCTCAGCATGCCGGCGCATGCGGTCCATGAGGGCGGGACCCTGCAGGTGTTCGACGTCGCCGGGCCAATTGTCCACGTCGGTGGTGGTCATGAGCTGACCGCCCTGCTCCAAGCCGGTGATGAGCAGAGGATGCCGGTTGGCCCTCGCGGCATACACGGCGGCGGAATAACCTGCAGGACCCGACCCCAGGATGAGGAGTGGACTGTGCCTGTGGACGCTCATGTATAATTTGCCTCTCTTCTCAAATCTTTTCGCCGGCTCATGGTAAGTAAATCTGTGGGCGCCAGCCAGTTCAATCAAGGCCACGCGCCGCCTTAATCCGAATGCGTAACGCGGTGTTGGTGACTCGCATCAGACTGAGTTACTATCGCATATTATTCAAATAGTTAAGAAGTAAATATCATTAAAGGTCTAGAGTTGACTGACGACGTTCAGCCGAAGAAAGCCAAGCAAAAGAGTGCGCTCTCCGCGGCCGTGGCGCGCAGCTTGCGCGAGGGCACGCTGTGGGTGCTCGCCGCGCTTGCGCTGATTCTATTGCTGGCGCTCCTCTCCTATCACGCGCAAGACCCGGGATTCACCGACACCGGCGAGCCGGGACAGGCGGTCAGGAATTGGATCGGCCCGGTGGGTGCGTGGCTGGGCGGATTCTTTCTGTTCTTGTTCGGCCGCCCGGCGTATTTATTTCCGTTGATGATGGCATACGCAGGCTGGCTGGTGCACAAGGAGCAGGCGCTGCCCGATGCCCGCTCACGCATCAACACTCTGCTGCGCGCCGCGGGATTCGCCTTGACGTTGACGACCAGCTGCGGCTTGGCGACGCTGCACTGGAATGGGTCGGCACTGCCGAACACTGCCGGCGGGATCCTCGGCCAACTGGCGGGGCAGGGCGCCGCCCACGGCTTGAGCTTTCTCGGCGCCACCTTGCTGCTGCTCGGCCTTTGGCTCGCCGGCGTGGCGCTGTTCCTCGGCGTGTCTTGGTTCGAAGTCATGGACAAGCTCGGCGCCTGGGTCTTGACGGCGATCGAGTGGACTCGCGCGCGAATCCTGCAGCGGCGCGAACTGGCCTCCGGCCAACTGCGCAAGCAGGCGCGCCAAGAGGTGGTGCGCGAAGAGCAGAAGAAAGTGGCCAGCCGGCCACCGCCGCGAATCGAGGCGGCCGCCCCCGTTCCACAGAAGAGCGATCGCGTCGAACGCGAGCGGCAGGTGCCGCTGTTCGATGCGCCGGCATCGAGCGAGCTGCCGGCGTTGTCCCTGCTCGATGAACCTGGGCCGCGCGAGCAGTCTTACTCGGACGAAGCGCTGGAGGCCATGTCGCGCTTGGTCGAGCTGAAGCTGCGCGATTTCGGCGTGGAGGCCGAGGTGGTTGCGGTGTTCCCGGGTCCTGTGATCACGCGCTTCGAATTGCGGCCGGCCCCCGGCGTCAAAGTCAGCCAGATCAGCAATCTATCGAAGGATCTCGCCCGTGCGCTGTCCGCCATCAGTGTGCGGGTGGTGGAAATCATTCCCGGCAAATCGGTGG
>JANXZQ010000345.1 GCA_025355445.1 Gammaproteobacteria bacterium | reverse complement strand
CTTGCAGGTGAAGTTCGCGAAATTCCTCCCACAATGCGGGATGCCCCGCAGTCATCTCACCCACCGCCCACGACCGGGTGCCCGAGGTGATCAAGGACTTGTAGCTCTTGCGGAAGTTCGCCTTGATCGTCTCGATATCGAGGGAAAGATCGACGAATAGTTCATGTCTGAGCATGGCCTGCGCTCCTTGGCGCAGCGACTGGTCGTGCCACTCACTCATGCCGCGAGCCGCCTGACCAGCGAATGATTCGGCGCTGCGGCCTTCCGCGATGGCGTACGATGCGCAAACTCCCTGCCAGAGCCGCAGACAATTCTGGACTTGACGCTTGCGGGATCGGTCGGGCAAGTCTTTCACGAATAGGGGGGGCGATAACGGCAGGCCCTGCGAGGTAAACGAGGGACGATTGTCCTTGACTGAGTAGGTGATCGGCCACACGCCGCAGGGTCGATGGTCGTGATGGAGAATCAATGACAAATCGAGCCATTTGCCGCCGTGGCCGCGCTGATAGGCCAGCTGATAGTCGATCCACGCCGACGAGTAGTTGACGGGGATATAGTCCAAAGCCCGCAACGCCTGTTCCCAGCCAGCCGGATCTTGTCCCCTAAACGCGCCCACCCCGGCCGCGGCGATGTCCGCATGAATCGGCTCGGCCCCGCCGTCTCGAGCCGCCGCCTGCGGCAGAAGTTCATGCATCCTGGAGAACCTCCCGCAACGCGCTGCTTGCCTGATCCTGTTGCTCCTCCGTCAAAGCGGCGTACAACGGCAGGGTCAAGGCCGATTCGCCGTGGATTTCAGCCTGCGGAAATTGTCCTCGGTGGAATCCCAGCTTGCGGTAATAGGGCTGCAGGTGAACGGGCGTATAGTGAAGGTTGACGCCGATTCCGCGTTTGCGCAGTTCATCGAAAACCTTGCGGTGGTACTCGGCTCCTCTGGATCGATCCAAATGAACTGAATACAGGTGAAATGCCGAGCGATTCCCGGTGCGAACCATCGGCAATTGCAGCGGCAGCCCTTGCAGCGCGGCATCGTAACGTCGAGCGAGCGCGTTGCGTCTCTCGACGTACGCGCCGAGGCGCGTCAGCTGGCTTGTCCCGAGTGCCGCATGCACATCAGTCATCCGGTAGTTGAAGCCAAGCATCTGCTGCTCGTAGTACCAGGGAGGCGGATCGGCGCGGTGCAGCCGTGCGGGCTCGCGCGTGATGCCATGGCTGCGCAGCATCGCCATGCGCCCGGCGAGCTCGCCGTCCCGCGTCATGGCCATCCCGCCTTCCGCGCTGGTGATGATCTTCACCGGGTGAAAGCTGAACACGGTGACCTGAGACCAGCGGCAGCTTCCCACGGCTTCGTCATGGCGCGCGGCACCAATGGAATGCGACGCGTCCTCGATCACCTTGAAGCCGTACTGCTGCGACAGTCCCCAGATCCGTTCTTGGTCGGTTGGCTGACCGGCGAAATGCACGGGTATGACGATTTTCGGCAAGCGCCCTGCCTTCGCCGCCTCCGCAAGCTTGCACTCGAACGCCGCCGTGCTCAAATTCCAAGTGTGCGGATCGATGTCCACAAAGTCGACGCTCGCCCCGCAGTAAAGGGCGCAATTTGCCGAGGCCACGAAGGTGTTGGGCACGGTCCACAGAATATCGCCGGGCCCGAGCTCGAGCGCGAGGCACGCGATATGGAGTGCCGAGGTCGCACTGTTGACTGCAATCGCGTGATCGGCGCCCACAAGCGAAGCGACGGCAGCTTCAAAGCGAGGAACCGCGGCACCTTGCGTGAGAAAATCTGACCTCAGAACCTCGACGACCGCGTCGATGTCCGCCTGGGTCACATCCTGCCGGCCGTAGGGGATCATCCGGCGTCTAGCAGCTGATTCAGGGCCGTGATTTCGTCGAGCGCCAGAAATCGCGGGTTCTTTCCGGAATGATATTCGAAGCCCGGCTCGACCGGGCGGCTCTTTTCACCGAGTCGATTCACGCTGAAATCAACGATGCCCGAGAACTGAATGGTGGGTTTAATGACGTAGTGATCGGCGAACTCGATCGTCAAATGAGAATCGTCGGCCGGGCACATGATCTCGTGCAGCTTCTCCCCGGGGCGGATGCCGATGATCTTGTGGGGCAAATTGGGCGCCATGGCGCGCGCCAGATCCACGACATTCACGGACGGAATCTTGGGCACGAAAATCTCCCCGCCATGCATGCGGGCGAAATTCTTGAGCACGAAGTCGACGCCCTGCTGGACGGTGATCCAGAACCGGGTCATGGCCGCATCGGTGATCGGCAAATGGTCACATCCCTGGGCGATCTGCCGGCGAAAGAACGGCACGACGGAGCCGCGGGATCCGACGACGTTGCCGTAACGAACCACCGAAAATCGAGTGTCATGTCCGCCTGCCACATTATTGGCGGCGACGAATAACTTGTCCGATACGAGCTTCGTAGCCCCATAGAGATTGATCGGATTCGCAGCCTTGTCGGTGGAAAGCGCAATCACCTTTTTGACATTGTTGGCCAGGGACGCCTGGATGACATTCTGCGCCCCGTGGATATTGGTCTTGATGCATTCCATGGGGTTGTACTCGGCTGCGGGGACCTGTTTGAGCGCCGCAGCGTGAATGACGAAGTCCACCCCATTCATCG
>JANXZQ010000327.1 GCA_025355445.1 Gammaproteobacteria bacterium | reverse complement strand
TTAGAGCCCAATGGCACCCGTCCCCACATCCTCAGCTGGTGGAGGGGGTAGGATTCGAACCTACGAAGGCATAAGCCAGCAGATTTACAGTCTGCCCCCGTTGGCCGCTTGGGTACCCCTCCTCAAAATGAGCCGCGTATTTTGCGGCGCGAGTCACGTGGTGTCAATGTCGTGCGGGGTCTAAATCCTTGTCAAACGAGCTTAAGTGACGGTCATTTTCAAACGCTTGACATTATCGTACGATATATATATCTAACGATAGCTTTTACAACATAGCGGAAATAACATGCATCATCGATTTCAACACTACTTCGGTCGACACCACGGTGGCCGGGGGTTCGGTCACTTCGGCAAGGGCTTCATGGATGGGGGCGACATGGGCAGCCGAGCCTTCGGCATGGGCCGTAAGCTGGCTTCCCCCGATCTACAACTTCTCATACTCGGGCTGCTGGCCGAAAAGCCCAGCCATGGCTACGAAATCATCAAGGTCTTGGAGGAACGCTCCAAGGGATTTTATATACCCAGTCCGGGCATGGTGTATCCCGCCCTGACCTACCTCGAGGAAACCGGCCATGCCACCGTGGCGGTCGACGGCACCCGTAAGCTCTATAGCATCACCGACTCCGGCAAGGAGCATTTGGCGAACAATCAAAGCGCCGCGGAAGCGATGTTTGCGCAATTCGCCAGTGTCGGCGAACGCATGGACCGCGTACGTCGCGCGATGCGTTCGGAGTACACCGGGGAAGGTTCGGACACGGACGGCGAAGGCCGTGGGTCAAAGGAACTACTGCGAGCCAGGCGCGAACTCAAGGCGGCGCTGCACAGCAAATGGGACAGCTCGCGCGAGGAACAGACGCGCGTCGCCGAAATTCTGGCCCGGGCGGCTGCCGAGATCTTGGGCAAGGACAAACGTGGATAGTGTCCTCCCACACGGGCTAATTGGGCAGCTGGCCGCCGCGATGTCGTAGATTCGATCCGCCGTGTCAACCTATCAAAGTGCACTGGCCAGCCGAAGTGTGTGCCGTGGCGGTATGTGCTACGTTTGCCAGATGGATAAAAGGATCACCCGTTACAGCAGCTTGCAGGCGATGAAGGCGGACGAATATCGCTTATGGCAGCGCCTGCCGGGAAGCGAGCGTATTCGCGCTGTAATGGACCTCAACCTTGATCTTTACGCGCTGAAGGGACAAGCCGCGCATGTACCAAGACTTCAAAGAACTATTGTCTGCTTTAAACGCCGGCCGGGTTAGGTATTTGATTGTCGGCGGGTACGCGGTCTCGTTTCATGCGCAGCCACGCGCGACCAAAGATCTAGATATTTTGATTGGCACTGACGCGGCAAACGGCAAAGCCATATATGCCGCGCTCGCGAAGTTCGGAGGACCTATTGAGGGACTCAGCGCCGAGGATTTCATTGAACCCGATAACTTCTTTCGCATGGGCACGCCGCCGGTGATGGTGGACATCATGCCAAAAATCAGTGGCGTTGAATTTGAGGAAGCATGGAAACGGCGAGTAGATGTTCGCATAGATGACAATTTGTCCGTTCCATTTATCTCGCGAGAGGACTTGCTGGTTGCAAAACTCTCGGCGGGCCGAGCGCAGGATTTGATTGACGTTGATGCTTTGCGTGCAACCGTCCAAGGCCAAGAGGTAGACCCCGGCAAGGGGATCGACGACAATCTGGATTAGTTGCTCACTTGTGAGCGTCGCGGAACAAGCATTCGACCCATCGAATGTTTAGCCGGCGCTGCAATCAATGCAAGTGAGCTTCGAATAGTCGGTAAATCCTCTTGTACTCGTCCAGCCAGGAATCGGCGTTGGTGAATCCATGCCGGTCCAGCGGATACGGCGAGATAGTGAAATTGTCCTTGTGCAATTCGATCAACCGCTCATACAGGCGCATCGAATCTTCGAACAGCACATTGTCGTCAATGACGCCGTGGCAGATGAGCAGCGGGTCGCGCAGCCCGTCGGCAAATTCGATGGGCGAAGAGCGCTTGTACGATATCGGGTCGACTTGCGGGTCGTTGAGGATGGCGGACGTGTAATTGTTCTCGTACTGCATCCAGTCCGTGACGGGACGCAGTGCCGCCCCTGCGGCGAACTCCCCTGGCGCGCGGAACAACGCCATCAAGGTCATGAAGCCACCGTATGAGCCGCCGTACAGGCCGATTCGCTTCGCATCCACCGAGGCCTGTTCCACCAGCCATTTCTTGCCGTCGAGCAAGTCCTCCAGTTCCGGATGGCCCATCTGCCGATAAATCGCCGTGCGCCAGTCGCGCCCATAGCCGGCCGAAGCGCGGTAATCCACGTCGAGCACCACATAGCCCTTGCTCACCAGCCAGCTATTGAACATTTGTTCGCGGAAATAGTAGGGGTAGTGCAAATGCACGTTCTGCATATACCCGGCGCCGTGAATGAACATCACGGCCGGACGCTGCGCGGACGGGGCCGCGGCCGCATCGCGGTAGACCTTGGCGTAAATCACGCCGGAGAAATGGGTGGAAGGAATCTTGATGATCTCCGGCTGGTGCCAGGAGATGGATTTGTACTCATCGCTGCGTGCATCGTTAAGCTCGCGCACGCCGCCCGAGCCATCGGCCTTGAGTACCGCAATCTGCGCGCGAATATAGGGCGCAGAATGAGTCACGAGGAGCTGTTTGGCGGATTGATCCAGCACGAAGCTCTCGACCCCTTGCAGTTGCGTAATTCGCTGCAACTGACCGCCGCCGCTCGGCACCCGATAGACATCGTAGGAACCGGGAGCCTGCACATTGCCCAGCACATAGAACCAGCGGCCATCTGCCGATAAAGCCGGCGCCGAGATCTCGAATCGGCCCTGCGTGAGTGCACGAGCCTCGGCATGCGGCGCCTTGGTATACAGGTGTGCAAAACCACTTTCCTCGGACTCGAACCAGAGTGTGCGGTCGTCATTGAGCCAACCCAGCTCATTGAAGGTCCAGCCTACCCATGCCGGGTCGCTCAACCGGTGCTGCGGGATGAGCGAGTATTTGGCGAAGTCCACGCTGGCGATCCAGCGATCCTTGTTGTCCACCGCCAGCAATTGGATGGCGAGTTCCTTGCCATCCGCGCTCCACACAATCCCACCGGCACCGCCGTCCGGATCATCAGACACGATGAGCACACTGCGCTGACGGGGCCTGCCGTCCGCGGCGTGCGAGGCGTCGAGCGCGGGTTTGCCGGTGCCGTTTTCATCGCGAATGGATTTCAGGGGGTCGTCGCCGATCCCGGGGAGGTTGTCCACGCCGAGCGCATGCACGCTGTGATCCACCAGGTTCAGCAGCAGCAGCGACTGCGGTACGGGCGGATTGCGCCCGACGCGCAGGCGTTCCGTCTCGAATTCCTCGTAGCCGGACTCGGTGACATAGCGGGTGAGCTTGCCCTCGACACCCTTGGCAGCCGACTTCGGAACCGTCACGATGACCAGCCAGCGCGCATCCGGCGACAGTTCGGCGTCGCGAATACTGATGTCTTCGCCGAGGTAGAACGGGGCGGCTGCCCGCGTCACATCGCCCAGCCGCATGTCATCGGCAAATTTTTTGGCTGCAGCCGATTCGTCGTGCAGCCGTTTCAATGTCGAGAACGTTCGCAACTGCATGTCGCGCAAATCGTCAGGCGCGGGCACCGCATCCGGATCTTTTTCCAGCTTGATGATGGCGGCGGGAGCCGTGATGCCGCTGCTGAAGTCATGGATGAACCAATCATTTCCGCCGCGAAAGCTCAGCAGCCGGCCGTCCGCGGAGAACTGCGGCGCCGCTGCTTGTTGCCCGGTCCGCGTAATTTGCGTCAGGCGGCCGCCCGCTATCTCGCGCACGAAGATATCGCCGTTGCGCGAAAAAGCCGCGCGCTTGCCGAGGTGATCGAACACCGTCGGGGCATCCGCTCCCGCCATCGACTTTGGGTCAATGACTTGATCCTTGTGCCCGGCCAGCTCGATGCGATGCAAGTCAAAGATGGGTGAGCCAGGGCGCTTGGCCGAATAATAAACAGCCCGGTCATTGGCCGACCAATAGGGATCCTTCACCGCCGTCCCGATCCAATCCGGATCAGCCATTATTTTTTCAAGCGTGAGGTCTTGCTGCACGGCCGGTGCGGCAGCAATGGAAATCGACGCGGTGACGCAGGTCAAAGCGACCAGACGGATCGCCGAATACAGGTACCTCATGCGTGAGGTGC
>JANXZQ010000290.1 GCA_025355445.1 Gammaproteobacteria bacterium | reverse complement strand
TAGCCGATTGGTAGCCGTCGCGCCGGACCAGAATGCAATTGGGGGTAAGCGCGACTGTTTTATTCTCGCGCATGGCCTTCGCGAGGGGGTTCGCCATTGGTTGGCGGGTGGTTTCGTCGATAATCTCGAATACCTCATTGGCCGGTCGTCCAGTCGCCTCTGCGCAAGTCCATCCGGTCAATTTCTCGGCGACAGAATTCAAATACGTCACAGAGCAGTCCTCGTCTGTCGACATCACCGCGTCGCCGATCGAATTGAGCGTAACTTCGGCGCGTTCCTTTTCGATAAACATCGCGTCGGCGAAGGTGTTGCGGTCGAGCATGTTCTGCACCGCCTTTGGCATAAGGTATCGATAGAGGCGGCCCTTCAGAAGGTAATCCTGGGCGCCGCGTTGGACTGCCAACTTGGCTATCGACTCTTGTTTCGCGGACGCCATCACTAGGATAGGGATCTGCGGTGCGGCGCCGAACAAGCGATTGAAGGTGTCGATGCCATTGCTGTCCGGTAGCGACAAATCCACTACCACCGCAGCGATTCCGGCGGGCTCTCCAAGGTGCCGCTTACCCTGCAATTGAAGTCGGTCGAGCGCAACGGCGCACGTTCGAACCCACTCGATCTGGAAATGCCCGTCGTCAGCGGACCCGAGAACGTCTCGAACCGCGCTGGCCTCCGCAGCCTCACCTTGAATCAATAATATGTTATTTGTCATAATCATTGAACATCTCGCAACCAGGCTTCGTTGGGAATTAAGTTAAGCGAATGCTCGGACCGTATCGGTGCGGTTGCGTACATTTGCGCATCGGGTTGTGAAGTTTGCGACGGCCGTCACAACACTCCGGATACCTGTGACGGTATCGACACAAGGTCGTAAGTCATGACGCCGTTCTATAAAATATTGAAACGCTCGTTCAGGGTCAGTGGCATCGATGACGCGGTGATTCCCGCTGACAGGACGTCTAATATTAGCGGTATAATATTTATTATATTCAATAGGATACATTATATATTTAATCTAATACTACGCTCCATGGATTTGCCCAATGCACGAGGTGCAAAGATGGCCGGAGCCACGGCAGCCGCGGTGACCGCGGACAGGAACCTTGGTAGTGTGGCGGACGCATCGGCGCCCTGGCATGGGTTGGAGTGTGCGGTGCGATTGCCGAAGAGCCAAATGACAGTGAGGTCTCCATGAAATGTAAAGCACTGGTTTTCTTGTCGTTCGTGCTGGCGGCCACGTCCAGCGTTGCCGCGTTGAAGCAGGGAGACACCGCGCCCGACTTCAAGACGCAGGCATCCCTCGCGGGCAAGGAATTCACCTTCTCATTGCGCGAGGCGCTCAAGAACGGTCCGGTGGTGGTGTATTTCTATCCCGCCGCCTTTACCGGCGGCTGCAATCTGCAGGCGCACACGTTTGCGGAGAATCACGACAAGTTCGCCGCTGCCGGCGCCTCCGTTATCGGCGTGTCGCTCGACGGCATCTCGCGCCTGAACGATTTCTCAGCCGATCCACAGTATTGCGCCGGCAAGCTGCCGGTGGCGTCGGATGAGAAGGGCGAGATCGCGAAATCTTACGATATCAAAATCACCGACACTTATAAGGGACAGGCCGTCGCGAAGCTGAAGGACTCGCGCGGCAATGAGATTGGCCACAGCACGGCGGAACGCACGACTTTCGTCGTCGCGCCGAACGGCAAGATCATTGCGACGATCGGCGGGATAGGCGGCGACGCCAACGCCGAGCAGGCGCTTGCCGTCGTGCAGAAATGGGCGGCAAAACGCACGGCGAGGAACTGAACGCAACTGCGTCCGCGCGCAACAGCCGCCTAGTTGGCGAGAGCACGGGCGCCGGTGAGCAAAACGCTACGATGCCTTGTAGGCCCGGCGCTTGAAGCGGCGGGGCTGCCGGATTGCGGTCAACCGCCGCTCAAATTATCCGGGGCTGCCTTCCACCTGGATCTGCAGATTCACTTCCTGCTTGAATCCATACTTGTCGCCGAAACTGACGCCAAAATCACTGCGATTGAAAGTAGCCGATGCATCCGCACCGCAGACTTCTTTCTTCGACATCGGATTGGGCTTGCAGAGAAATGAATTGATCGTCAGGGTCAGAGGCTTGCTCACGCCGTGCAACGTGAAGGTGCCGGAGGCTTCGGTGGGCGAGGCGCCATTGAATTTGGTGAACTTCCCGCTGAACGTGGCGGTGGGGAATTTGGCCACGTCGAATATTTCCGCCGACTTGGCATGTTCGTTCAATTTCAGCATGCCGAAGTCGACAGAACTCATGTCCACCGTGATGTCCAGGGAACCGGACTTGGCTTCCTTGTCATACACGACCGTGCCCGAAGTGGCGGTGAACTTGCCGCGCCACACCGACAGGCCGCCCATGTGGTCCGCCGCAAAGCTCGGGTAGGTGTGGCTGGGATCGAGTTTATAAGTGACCGGCGCTGCGAACACGCTCGCGCTCAGCAGCGTGGCCATTGATGCCAAAACAATACGGTTCATTGAGGACTCCTTGCAAGACGCTGTGGGTATACTGGCCGCAAAGCATAGCCGATATGGCGCATATTCTCGTTGTTATCTTCGTTTGGGACTGCTAATGGAATTATTTGCTGCTATCGATACGCGGTCATCCGCGGGCCGCTTGACCACGCCCGGCCCCAGCCCGGAGCAACTCGAGCGGCTGCTGCACGCAGCGGCTCGCGCGCCCGACCATGGACGCATCAGGCCCTGGCGCTTCGTCGTCCTCAAGGACGCTGCGCGCGACGCGTTCACGGCCGCGGCGGCGCTGGCCAAGCGCGTGCGCTTGCCCGATATGACCGCGGAGCAGCTGGCCGCGGAGCGCGAGAAAATCAGCCGATCGCCCGCAATCGTGGTCGTGGGCTGCGCGGTCAACCGTGAGCAAACCAAGGTGCCGGAGATCGAGCAGGTGGTGGCAGTAGGCGCCGCCGCGCAAAACCTATTTCTTGCGGCACACGATCTGGGTTATGGAGTGATGTGGAAAACGGGTGCGGCGGCTTATGACCCGGCCGTCAAGGCGACGGTCGGCCTCAAGCCGGATGACCACATTGTGGCCATCATGCATTTGGGGACGCGCCTGAAGTAGCGGGCGCCGTGCACACGGACGCCGCGCTGGCGTGCGGCGTGCCGGCGTGCGGCGCGGCGAAGGAGTGGCCGCGCAATGACACGGACTTGACCAGCGCCCAGGCTGGCAACCCAGCCTTTAAGGAAAGCTCGCGCGTGGCGGCTTTGGTCACTCGTGCCATGATGTGGACTCCGCCGATATCGATGGCGATCAAGTCCGACCCGGCATCGTCGTTGCTGACTGCCGTGATGATGCCGCTAAGAATATTGCGTACGCTCAAATGCTGCGGCGGCTGAGTCGCCACGATGAGATCGCGCGCCAGCAGTTGCACCCGCAAATTAGTCCCTGCTGCGGCATCGACTGCCTGAACCTTGAGTTCACCGTGTCCGACTTTGAGGCGCGTCAAGCCACTCTCACTATCCCTGCCGAGCACCGTGCCGTCGACGATGGCGCCGACTGCCTCGGGGCCGATGATTGACCTCAAGGCCTTGTTCAAGCTCATGTCGCTCAAGGCGCCTTGCGCGACGACCTTGCCGGCTTCCATGAGCACGACGTCGGTGGCCAGCCTCAGAACCTCATCGAAGCTGTGGCTGACGTAAACCATGGGGATAGAGAGTTGATCGCGCAACAGCTCCAAATAAGGCAGCACTTCGTCGCGCCGCGCCGCATCGAGCGAAGCCAGCGGCTCATCCAGCAGCAAGAGCTTGGGCTGGGACAGCAGCGCTCGGCCAATGGCGACCCGCTGCTTTTCGCCACCGGACAATTGATGCGTTCGCCGGGCCATCAGCGCGCCCAGAGCCAAAAGATCGGCAACGGTGTCCATGCTCACGTAACGGCGCCCGGCGGCGCGCTTTTGCCCGTACTCGAGATTGGCGGCGACGCTCAGGTGCGGGAACAGGCGGGCATCTTGGAACACATAACCGATGCGGCGGCGTTCGGGGGGTACATACAGCTGCCGCGCCGTATCTTGCAATGCCACGTCATCAAGCATCACTACACCGTTGTCCGCGGCCAGAAGTCCGGCAATGACATGGATGAGGGTGCTCTTGCCGCAGCCGGAACGGCCGAATAGGGCCACCACCCCAGGAGTCGGCAGCTCGAAGTGTGCGTCGAGCAAAAAGGCTCCGCGGTGTTTCTGGACGTCTACGCGAAGCATCAGCGGCCCAATAGTCGGCGCACGCGGCGTGCGAACCACTCGGATAACAGCAATCCGCCCAATCCCAAGACGAATGACACGCACGCCAGCCGCGCAGCCGCGGCATCGCCGCCGGGAGTCTGCAGCGCCGTGTACAGCGCCAGGGGCAGGGTGCGCGTCTCTCCGGGAATGTTCGACACGAAGGTGATCACCGCACCGAATTCACCTAAGGCCGCCGAAAACGCGGTAATGGCGCCTGCCAATATGCCGGGCAGCATCAGAGGCAGCGTGATGGTGGCGAAGCGATCGACGGCACCTGCACCCAGGGTGCGTGCTGCCTCTTCCAGCCCGCGATCGACGTTTTCCAGCGAAAGCCGCATGGCGCGAACCATGAGCGGAAATGACATCACCGCGGTGGCGAGCGCCGCGCCATTGCGGGTGAAGATGAGTTCGAAGCCGAAGACCCGCTCCAGCCAGGAGCCGATGGGTCCGCGCGTGCCGAACAGCAGCAGCAGCAAGTAGCCGACCACGACCGGGGGCAGCACCAGCGGCAGATGCACGAACGCATCCAAAAGAGTTCGCCCCACGAACCGGCGCCGGGTCAGCACCCACGCCAGCAAGATCGCCAATGGCAGGCTGAGCGCGACGCTGCGAGCGGCCACGCTCAAGCTCAAGCGCAGGGCTTCACTCTCTGCGGGGCTCAGCCAGATCACGGGCAACACACGCTGCGGGGCTTAATCACCCAAGCAGTATACTGTGGGGTGACTCAGGCATAAGGGATGGGTAATGGCTTATTATCGCGCCGCGGCGCATGCGGACAGCGCTGGGGCAACGCCCGCACGCATCGGTGTGCTGGTGGTCAATCTCGGCACACCGGATTCGCCTTCTTATTTCGCGGTGCAGCGCTTCTTGCGCGAATTCCTGAGCGACCGCCGCGTCATCGACACCCCCCGGCTGGTTTGGCTGCCGCTGCTGTACGGCGTCGTGCTGCCGTTTCGGCCCATTCGAACGGTGCGCAATTACCGTAAGATTTGGCTGCGCGGCGGCTCGCCGCTCGCCGTGTATTCGAAGGGCCTCGCCGCCAAGCTCGGCTCCCTCCTGCACGACAGCTACGGTGATGACGTGCGCGTAGCGCTCGCCATGACCTACGGCAATCCGAGTATTGCGGCGGCGGTCCATTCCTTGGCGCAGCACGGCGTGAGGAAGCTTCTGGTATTGCCCCTGTACCCACAGTACTGCTCGTCGACGACGGGATCGGTATTCGATCGCACCACCGACGCCTTGCAACGCCGGCGCTGGCTGCCGGAAACCCGCTTCGTCAACGACTATCATGATGATGCGGGCTACATTGACGCGCTGGCGGAAAAAATCCGGCAGCATTGGGCCGAAGTGGGCGAGCGTTCGCACTTGCTGTTCTCCTATCACGGAATTCCCGCCGTCTATGTCGCCGAAGGGGACCCGTATCAGCGGCAGGCCGAAACCACGACGCGCCTGGTGGTGGAACGCTTGGGACTGGCGACGCAGGAGTGGTCGCACTGCTATCAATCGCGCTTCGGATCCGTTGTGTGGCTGCAGCCCTATACCGAAGACACTCTTAAGGTATTAGCGGAGCGCGGCGTCGCCAAGCTCACGGTGGTCTCGCCGTCGTTCGCGGTGGATTGCTTGGAGACGCTGGAGGAAGTCGCCATCGAATACCGCGACAAGTTCTTGGCAATGGGCGGCGAGCGATTGACGCTGGTACCCGCGCTGAACGATGACGATCGCCACGCGCAAGTGTTGGCGGCGATCGTGAAGAATCAGCTGCAGGGTTGGATCAGCGCCGATCGCGCTTAGTGCGCGGCAGCGTTGCCGTACTCGATGAGGACATCTTCGGATTTGCTGCGAACGCGGCCGTCTCTGCTCGCGGTGACCTGCCGCCGCACGAACCGCCGGACGGCGGGCGCGTACCAGGTCGTTATTTGCGATTCCGTCAAAATAGAATTGGCATTCTCACCGCGCGTTTCCAGTTCGATGTCGATTCGGTAGGCGTCGAATGTGCCCGCCTCGTTTTATCGTTCTTGCTGGTCCGCAATTGAGTCACGATCTCCGATTCCCTGACTCCCACCACTCGCTGCGTGACTTCGCCCTGAGTCTCGTGCGTAAACCCATCCAGAATCCGGTACGTCCAGGTGTCATCGACGCGAATCTCGGGAGCGGAAGCCGCGGTCGGGGCGGCTGAGACGTGGGTCGGCGCAGCACAGCAGCAAAGCAGCACGATGCCGCCAATGCAGGCGTGAGCGAGGGGTTTCACCTTAAGCTGTACTGGACGAGCTCATTGACGTCCTTGCTTCTGACCCTGCCGTCGCGGCTGAACGTATTCTCGTACTTGACGTAGCGCTTCACGGCGGGCGCATACCAGATGGTCTCGAGGGTATTGCCGATGTTCGCATCCTCGTCACTGACCGTGGCATCTATATGGAGTGTGATCTTGTAGGCATCGAAGGTACCCGCCGGCACGGTCACTTTTTCCAGCGCCACTACCTCGCCCTTGAGCAAGAAATTGCCGTGTTTGCCGTTGGAAAACAGCATTTTGTCGGCGCTCGCGTCCCACTTCTTGCCGATTTGCAAGGGAAACGACAGTTCGCGCAGAAAGGGATCGTAGCGGGCGATAACAACATCCGCGGGATTCCACTCACGGGTAAATGCGGCGACCGACGATATGGGTTTGCCCTTCACCCGTTCGCGCGTCTTTATTTCCGAGTCCGACACCTCCAGTACATCCTCGATGGTGGTGTAGTCTTTCTCGCCGGCCAGGCCGTTCGTGTGTTGCCAGGACCATAGGTCGCCGACATGGACATCGGGCCTGTCGGCCTTTTCCACAGCCGCAGCGGCGCTTCCCGAACACATCCAGCTTGCCGGCCATACCAGAAAGAACGCCGCCGCTTTGACGGCCGTCGCTTTGGCAAAAGTGTATCCCACGATCTTCTCCTTACTGCGATCAAGAACCCCGCGTCCTTGCTGCACCAGTTTAATACGAAGCAATTGCGGATATGAAGTGACCGCGATCAAGAGCAGCCCCGGCGCCTGTACCCGGGCCCCGTACGCGGCGTCCCGTACCAAGGCGCTATTGCGCCGGGTACGGCAGCAGTGCTAGATTCGGCGTCAATGTACGCATTTTCTTGCAAGCTTTCCGCAGTCACCCGCAGCCTCGCTCTGCCGGGCTCGCTTGCCCTGCTGCTGCGCCGCTAGGCGCCACCCATCACGCGCTAACGGTCGGCGCTTACAAGACCGGAAAATCTAAAAGTTGCGACCCGCCTGACGCGAGTGAGATAACAATGTTGCGTAATCCGTCGACCAAGTACCGTGCCTTCTCCCCCATCAATATCGCCGATTGAACCTGGCCAAACCGGGTCATCACCGCGCCGCCAATGTGGTGCAGCGTCGACCTGCGGGACGGCAACCAAGCGCTGATCGAACCCATGGATGGCGCCCGCAAGCGCCGCATGTTCGACATGCTGGTGAAAATGGGGTTTAAGGAAATCGAAGTGGGATTTCCCGCGGCGTCGCAGACCGACTTCGATTTCGTGCGTGAAATCATTGAGCAGGGACTGGTGCCGGATGACGTCACCATCCAGGCGCTGACGCAGGCCCGGCCCGAACTCATTGCACGTACCTATGAGTCCTTGAAAGGCGCGCGCCGCGCCATCATGCACGTCTACAACTCCACCTCGGTGGCGCAGCGCCGCGTGGTGTTTCGGTTGGACCGCGCCGGCATCATCGACATCGCCGTGCGCGGCGCCGAGTCCGTGCGCGAGCACGCGCTGCGCAATCGAGCTACCGAGTGGGTATTTCAATACAGCCCGGAGAGCTTCACCGGGACCGAACTCGATTTTGCCGTCGAAATCTGCGACGCGGTCAACGCGGTTTGGGAACCCACTCCGCAGCATCGTTCCATCCTCAATTTGCCGGCCACGGTCGAAATGGCGACACCCAATGTCTATGCCGACCAGATTGAGTGGTTTCTGCGTCATATCGCGCGTCGCGATGCATTGATCCTCAGTGTCCACCCGCACAATGACCGTGGCACGGCCGTGGCGGCGGCCGAATTGGCGGTGATGGCCGGCGCCGAGCGAATCGAGGGGACCCTGTTCGGCAACGGCGAACGCACAGGCAATGTCGATATAGTAACGTTAGCTCTTAACCTTTATTCGCAAGGCATTGATCCGAAACTTGATTTCGCCAATATTAACGAAGTCGCGCGATGCGCGGAGAGCTGCAATCAATTACCCATACACCCGCGCCATCCCTACGTGGGTGACCTGGTGTTCACGGCATTTTCTGGCTCACACCAAGATGCGATCAAAAAGGGCTTGGGCGCACGCGCCGAGGGCGATATCTGGGACGTGCCGTATCTACCCATCGACCCGTCTGATTTGGGGCGTTCCTACGACTCCATCATTCGAGTGAACAGTCAGTCCGGCAAGGGTGGAGTGGCCTATTTGTTGGAGCGCGACTACCAGTTGGTGATGCCGCGCCGGCTGCAGATCGAGTTCAGCCAGGTTGTACAAACAACAGCAGATATCACAGGTAAAGAATTGACTTCTCAGGAATTATGGGATCTTTTCAATAAGGAATACCTCGCCGCTCGCGCACCCTATGTGTACCGCTCACACCAACTGGCCGCTTCGACCGATGGGGCCGACAGCGAACGCATCACCGTTCAGGTCGAAAGTGCGGGTCGGCTGGAGACTTGGCACGGCCAGGGCTCCGGGCCGATTGACGCCATGGTCAAGGCCATTGCGCTGCCGTTTGACGTGCTGTCCTACGAAGAACACTCCCGGGGACAGGGCAGTGCGGCCAAGGCAATGTCTTATATAGAGATTACGACTCGCTCGCGGCGCACCTTGTTTGGTGCGGGTATGCACCCCAATATCATCACTGCCTCGCTGTTGGCGATTTTTTCGGCGGTGAACCGGGCTATCGCTCTGGAAGCCTTGCCGGGCCGGGTCGACAAGGCCCGTATCGCCTGAAGTGATTTTGCCGCACCGGCGGGAAGGATTTTGCCGCGCTAGTTGAATGGCCGGCAGAATCGGCTATAGTGCGCAGCTTCAAGACCTCAAGCTGATCGATCCTATTGATTTCAGGGGCTTTTCTCGAACAATGAGCGAACGCGAAGACGAACATTTCGATATTGACGATGAGTTTCTTGGGGAGGCCGAAGAATCGCACGACTTCGATCCCCTGCTGGAGCGCGCCGAGCGGCGCCCGAAAGCCGTGGCCGCCGCAAAGCGCGGCAAGGCAGCCTGGAGCCGAGTGGAAGACGTACTCGCCGAGCGCCAGTTAGAAAAAGAACTGCGCGACATTTTCGAAGACGATTAGGCGCGGGCCACTGATCCTAAGTCGACTCCGCCGCCGCGAGCGGAGGGATGGGCGACGCTCGAATTGAAATCACATGTGCGGTCTTGCGTGCTGAAAAATAGTCAAGCCTGGGTGGTGCTCAAATTCGGCGGCACCAGCGTGTCCTCCGGCGCCAATTGGCACAACATTGCTGCCGTGGTGCGCGCCCGCATCGCGGCGTGTTTCAGGCCGGTAATCGTTCATTCCGCGCTCTCCGGCATCACCGATCGCCTCGAATCATTACTGGCGGCGGCCGTGGCCGGCAATCACGCGGGCGTTCTTGAACAAATCGAAACCCAGCACCTAGAACTGGGGCGCAGCTTAGGCGTGGCTGCAGGTCCCCAGTTTGGTGCCTTCATGCAGGAGTTGCGCCAGACGGCTGACTTGCTGGCGCAAGGCACCGCACTCAGCGACGGGCTTCGCGCACGCGTGATGTCCATGGGCGAGCTACTGGCAACGACCGTGGGAGCCACGTTTCTGAACGCGCAGGGTATCGATACCCGGTGGGCGGATGCGCGCCGGGTGCTGCGCGCCGACTCGCGGCCCGGCGCGATTTTGAAATCGAGCCTGCTGTCGGCGACTTGCGATTTTGCGCCCGACTCGGCGCTGCAGGCCGAGTGGCAGGCACACGATCAAGTCGTGATCACCCAGGGTTTCATTGCCGCAAACGATGCCGGCGAGACCGTGCTGCTGGGCCGAGGCGGATCGGACACCTCGGGGGCGTACTTCGCTGCAAAGCTCGGCGCGGCACGTCTCGAGATATGGACCGATGTGCCCGGATTATTCAGCGCCAATCCGCGCGCCGTGCCGACCGCCCGGCTGCTGCGCGCCTTGCACTATGATGAAGCGCAGGAAATCGCCAGCAACGGCGCCAAGGTGCTGCATCCGCGCTGCATCATGCCGGTACGGCAGTACAAAATTCCTTTGCATGTATACGCCACGCAGGCGCCAGGCCTCGAAGGTACCATCGTCTCCGCCAACGTTGCCGACAGCGCCGCACAACTCAAGGCCATTGCCATCAAGAAGGGCATCACTCTGGTTTCGATGGATAGCCCAGGCATGTGGCATCAGGTCGGTTTTCTCGCCGATGCCTTCCAGATCTTCAAGCAGGAAGGCTTGTCCGTGGACCTCGTGTCCACGTCGGAAACAAATGTTACCGTATCGTTGGATCCCACCGCCAACACCTTGGACTCGGCGGCGCTTGACCGGCTGACGTCCGCATTGGGTGAGCTGTGCCGGGTGCAGATACTCGGACCGTGCGCCTCGCTGAGCCTGCTCGGCCACAACATTCGCGGCATCCTGCACGAATTGGGCTCGGCCTTCGAACTGTTCCAGGACCAGAAGATCTACCTGGTGACACAGGCCGCGAACGATCTGAACTTCACCTTCGTCATCGACGAATCGCAAGGCGATCGGCTGGTACAGCAACTGCACGAGCGCCTGATACAAGGCATTGGCTCCGACAAAGTGTTAGGGCCCACCTGGCAGCAGCTGTTCTCCGAGGAACCGCTTTCCGTGCACGCGGCCAACTGGTGGGAGGATGCGGATAAGCGCCGCCGATTGCTGGACATCGGCGCCCGCGAATCTGCCGCCTTCGTCTACGACATCGCGACATTGGATGCGGCCATCGCCGCGGTGAAGGAGGTCAGATCGGTTAAGCGCTGGGCGTATGCCATGAAGGCCAATTGGCACCCGGAGATTCTGCGGCGCATCTATGCGGCGGGCTTGATCTTGGAATGCGTATCGCAGGGAGAGCTCGAACATGCATTTGCGTCAGTGTCGCGGCTCGAGCCCGAACGTGTGCTGTTCACTCCGAACTTCGCGCCGCGAAGCGAATACGAATACGGCTTCGCCAAGGGAGTGCGCGTCACCTTGGACAATCTGTACCCGCTGAAAGCGTGGCCGGAAATATTTCAGGGCAGAGAAATATTCCTGCGCGTCGATCCGGGATTCGGCCGCGGCCATCACAGCCATGTGCGAACCGCCGGCGTGCACTCGAAATTTGGCGTGCCGCTGGCGGAAGTGGATGAATTCGCGACACTGGCGGCGCGCGCCCGGGCACGGGTGACGGGTCTGCATGCGCACACCGGCAGCGGCATTTTCGACGTAGCCAATTGGACCGAAACCGGCGCACTGCTCGCCGGTCTGGCCGCGCGCTTTCCGGACGTCGCTGTCGTCGATTTGGGCGGCGGCATCGGCGTGCCCGAACAGCTGGGCCATGGCGACATGGACTTGAGCGCATTGGACCGCGGTGTCGCGAAGCTGGCGAAGGAATTCCCGCGCATTGAATTCTGGATGGAGCCGGGCCGGTTCCTGGTGGCCAAGGCCGGCGTACTGGTGGCCGTCGTGACGCAGCTGAAGGGCAAGGGCGATGTGCAGTACGTGGGCATCGCCACCGGCATGAATTCACTGATAAGGCCCGCGTTATACGGTGCCCACCACGACATCCGCAATCTGACCCGCCTCGATGAGCCGATGAGCCATAAGGTAAACGTGGTCGGTCCGATTTGCGAGTCTGCGGATCAACTCGGGGTGGATCGTTGGCTGCCACAGACCCGTGAGGGAGACGTGCTTCTCATCGCGACCTGCGGCGCCTACGGCTACGCCATGGCCTCGCACTATAATCTGCGTGCTCCCGCGGCAGAGTTTATTATCAATTGACGAAAATGGGCCGGACATTGAAGCGGATTGAACGATGAAAAACGTGGGTATTATTGGTTGGCGCGGTATGGTGGGTTCGGTGCTGCTCGACAGAATGCGCGAGGAGCGCGACTTCGAGCACGTCCTGCCGACGTTTTTCAGCACCTCACAGGCGGGCGAACCCGCGCCCTCACTAGGTTCTGCCGCGGCAACGCCTGGCGCGGCGGCGCCCGGCGCGTCGGCCGGCGTCGCCAAAGTGCAGGACGCCAACGACATTGCCGCGCTAGCCAAATTGCCTCTGCTCATTAGCTGCCAGGGCGGCGATTACACCGAGGATGTGCACCCACGTCTGCGCGCCGCGGGCTGGACCGGCTACTGGATCGACGCGGCCTCGGCACTGCGCATGAAGAAGGATGCCGTCATCGTCCTCGATCCCGTGAACCTCGCCGTGATGCAAGCGGCGCGTGAGCGTGGCTTGAAGGATTTCATCGGCGGCAATTGCACCGTGTCGCTGATGCTGATGGCAGTGGGCGGATTGCTGCGGTCAGGCATCGTCGAATGGATCACCGCCATGACCTATCAGTCGGCGTCAGGTGCCGGCGCGAAGCACATGCGCGAACTGTTGGAACAAATGGGCAGCGTGCACGGCGCGGCGGCTGCTCTATTGAGGAACCCCGCGTCGGGAATTCTCGACATCGACCGTGCCGTGAGCGCGGCGCTCGCGAGTCCGCAACTGCCGCACGCGCAATTCGGTGTGCCGCTGGCGGCGAGCCTGATTTCCTGGATCGACAAGGATTTGGGCAACGGTCAAAGCCGCGAGGAATGGAAGGCGGGAGTGGAGGCCAACAAAATCATGGGATTCGAGGCTGCTCCGATTCCGGTGGAGGGGATCTGTGTGAGAGTGAGCGCCATGCGCTGCCATTCGCAGGCGTTGACGATCAAGCTCAAGCACGATCTGCCGCTCGCGGAAATCGAGAAATTGGTGGCGGGCGGCAACCCGTGGGTGCGAGTGGTGCCCAATGATCGCGAATCCTCGATCCGTGAACTCTCGCCTGCGGCGGTCAGCGGCAAAATGGAAATACCCATCGGGCGGCTGCGCAAGCTGGCGATGGGCGGGGAATATCTATCCGCGTTTACGGTGGGCGACCAGCTGCTGTGGGGCGCCGCGGAGCCGCTGCGCAGGACTATGCGATTCCTGCTTCCGCATGTGTAAGCGAACCCACGTGGGTGTGTTCACGGCGCCCACATGACATCGACGGGCGTGCGCGATTGACGCAGCACCGCGCGCACCGGCATCTCCGTCTCAGGACCCGCCGAGCAAGCGGCGGCATAGGTGCGCCACTTCGCTTCGCCGCTGATCATCAGCACGATGCGCCGCGAGTCGAGGAGCGCCGTCAAATTCAAGCTCAACCGCGGCTGCGGAGGCTCAGGCGACCACATGCCGACGCAGCCCGCCGCCGCGCCCCGATTCAGTGCACTCGGCAGGTTGGGGGAGCGCGGAAACAGGGAGGCGGTGTGCCCATCATCTCCCATGCCCAACACCACGGTATCGAATGGCCGCGGCACGCGCGCGAAGGTCTCCCACGCGGACACGGCGCCCAGATCCGGGGTGGGCGCCGCATTCTTGAGGCCAAGGAAGCGGGCGGCGGCGGCGCCATTCTTGAGCAGGTGATCGCGCACCAGGCGTTCATTGCTCGCTGCGTCTTCGGGGGCCACCCAACGCTCGTCGGCGAGGGCGATGCAGACGCGGCTCCAATCGAGCGGCTGGTCGCGCAGGAGCTCGAACAGCCTGATCGGCGAGCGCCCGCCGGACACGACCAAGCTCGCCGTGCCGCGCGCGCCAATGGCGGCGAGCAGGCTAGCGGCGATTTGCGCGGCGAGCGTTCGCGACAAGCTCTCGGAATCTGCATGGCGCTGAGCGGCGGGATCGGCGTTCGTCATGTCGTAAGGACTGTCTCGGTGAAACCCTATTGGCTGTGCAGAAGCGTAGCACTTGCGTACGCGTCCAGTTAGTGGTTCGCGTACAATCGCGACCTCCACCGCCGCGCCGTTGAGGGATGCATTTGAATATCCGCGAGATCGTGGGACTGGCGCCGGTCATCCCGGTGCTCACCGTCGCCGACCCGGCAACTGCCGTTCCCTTGGCGCGGGCCTTGGCCGCGGGCGGACTGCGCGCGCTGGAATTCATTGCGCGCACGCCGGCCGGCTTCGCCGCGGTCGCGGCTGTGCGCAAGGCGGTTCCGGAGGCCGTCGTCGGTGTAGGTGCACTGACACGGCCTGCTGATTTCGCTGCCGCCGACCGGGCCGGCGCACAGTTCGGCGTGGCCCCAGGCCTGACTGCGGAACTTGCCGCGGCTTCGCGCGGCGCGCGATTTCCCTTGCTGCCGGGAGTCATGAGCCCGACGGAGTTGATTGCCGCGCGTACCGCGGGCTTCAACGTTGTGGCGCTTTTCCCGGCGCAACAGGCCGGCGGACTGGAAATGCTGCAGGCTCTGGGCGCCCACTTCCCCGATGTGCTGTTCTATCCGGCGGGCGGCATCACGCGTGCCTTGGCGGCGAATTACCTGGCGCTGCGCAACGTCGCCTGCGTGGCCGGCGCTTGGCTCGCCCCCAGCTCCATGTTGGCTGCCCAAGATTGGGCCGGCATCGAAGCGTTGGCACGTGACGCCGCCTCACTGATGAGAAACACCACGGAGCCGGCATGAAGGATTTAACCGCAGGGCCGATCGCCAAGAATATTTTGCAGATGGCCGTGCCCATTGCGGCGGGCATGATTTTTCAGACTCTATATATCCTCATCGATTTGTACTTCGTGGCGGGATTGGGCGGCGCGGCCATCGCGGGCGTCGGCGCCGCCGCCAACTTCATGTTCCTGGTGTTTGCGTTGACCCAGGTGCTGGGCGTGGGAACGGTGGCGTTGATCTCGCAGGCCGTCGGCCGCAAGGACCAGGCAAACGCAACCTTGATTTTCAATCAAAGTCTGGTGTTGTCGGCCACCTGGGCGGCCATCACCCTGGTGTGCGGCTATGCCGTGGGAGCTTCTTACATGCAGGCCCTGGGTGCTGACGTCGCCACCGCACTCGCGGGCACTCGGTATTTGTATTGGTTTCTGCCGAGCCTGGGGCTGCAGTTTGCATTGGTCGTCATGAGTTCGGCGTTGCGCGGCACCGGCATCGTGCAGCCGGCGATGATCGTGCAAGTACTCACGGTGATCCTGAACGCGGTGCTGGCCCCGGTACTGATCGCGGGCTGGGGCACGGGCCACCCCATGGGAGTGGCAGGAGCCGGGCTGGCAAGTTCGCTGGCGGTCGCAGTCGGCGTGGTCCTGATGGCGATGTACTTCCACCGCTTGGAAAAGTACGTCGCTTTCGATGTGGGCGCGTGGCGTCCGCAGCTTGCGATTTGGAGCCGGCTGTTGCGTATCGGACTGCCTGCCGGCGGCGAATTCGCGCTCATGTTCATGTACCTGGTGGTGATTTATGGGCGCATCCGCCCCTTCGGCCCGGATGCCCAGGCAGGATTCGGCATCGGCCAGCGGCTCATGCAAAGCTTGTTTCTGCCGGTCATGGCGGTGGCGTTCGCCACCGCGCCCATCGTCGGGCAGAATTTTGCCGCCGGAAAATTCTTGCGCGTACGCGAGACCTTCCTGCGCGCGATTCTAATCGGCAGCTGCATCATGGTCGCGATTACGATCTTCTGTCATTCGGCCGGGGCATGGGCGGTACGGGCGTTCACGGCAAACCCGGCGGTGAGCTCGGTAGGCACGCAATTTCTGCTGGTGATTTCCTGGAACTTCTTGGCCACCGGCATCGTATTTACCTGCTCCGCGGTGTTCCAGGGGCTGGGGCACACCATGCCGGCCGTGCTGAGCTCAGCGAGCCGCCTGGTGAGTTTCGTGGTGCCGGCGCTGTGGCTGGCGTCTTCGCCGCAATTTCAGCTGGTCCAGCTGTGGTACGTGTCGGTGGCGAGCGTCACTCTGCAAGCGCTGTTCAGTTTGTGGCTGGTGCGGCGCGAATTTCGCAAGCGCCTCCCGATCGTGCCGCCATCGGCGGCGTCACCGGCGGCGTCGCCGCCGACCGCGTCGCCGCCGACCGCGTCGCCGCCGACCGCGTCGCAATGACGCTCAAGACCTTCATCGACTTTTCCGGATGGACGGCCGCGGCCCTGATACTGGGCGCGTACGCCCTGTTGTCTTTCGGCAAGATTCAGGCGCGCTCGCCGGTGTATCAATGGATGAACATCGTGGGCGCTGCGGGCTTCATCATCAACTGCAGCGCGAACGGTGCGTGGCCGTCGGTGGCTCTCAACATCGTGTGGCTGGTGATTGGTTTCTACGCCTTGCGGCGCAATGCGCGGTGACGCGTCTCCAGTTCGCCCACGACCTGCGCCAGCGACAGGTTTTTGGCCTTGAGCAGAATCAGCACGTGGTACAGCAGATCCGCCGCTTCGCCGATGATTTCCGGCTCGGACTGTGCGACGGCGGCGAGCGCCAGTTCCAGCCCTTCCTCGCCCACCTTCTGAGCGATGCGCCGCGTGCCCTCGGAGAGTAACTGAGCCGTGTAGCTGCCGGGCGGGCGCGTGGCGACCCGCTCGGAGATGATCCGTTCGAGCGCTCCTAAAAAGGCGAACGGCTGCGCCGCCGCTTGCGGCGCATGTTCGCCCCAGCATGTCGGAGTGCCCTGATGGCAGGCGGGCCCCGTCGGCTCTGCCAATATCAATAAAGTGTCGCCGTCGCAATCGGCGGCAATTTGCTTCAGCTCGAGAAAGTGGCCGGAGGTCTCGCCCTTGGTCCAGAGGCGGGCCTTGCTGCGGCTCCAAAAAGTGACTCGGCCGCTCGCGCGCGTGGCCGCAAGCGCCGCGGGATTCATGTAGCCCAACATCAGCACCGCGCCGCTGCCGGCGTCCTGCACGACGACGGGCAGCATGCCGCCGCCTTTGCTCCAGTCGAGCGGCTCGAGCGGATCACGCGTGTTGGGATCGAGTTCGTCATGGGCGGTCACAGTCGTACCTCGATGCCTGCGGCATGCAACTGCCGCTTCAGAGTGGGAATGGCGATGTCGCCGGAGTGAAACACGCTGGCGGCGAGCGCCGCGTCGACATGAGCCGTTTGGAACACGTCGGTAAAGTGCTGGGCCGCGCCGGCGCCGCCCGATGCCACCAGCGGTACGCGGCATACCGCGCGAACCGCGCGCAGCTGGTGCAAATCGAACCCCTGCCGCACGCCGTCGCTCGCCATGCAATTGAGCACGATTTCACCCGCGCCGCGTCTTTGCGCCTCGACGACCCAGTCGAGGGTGCTGCGTGCGGCATCGCGGCTGCGCACAACGTCGCCGGTGAATTGCTGCACGCGATAGCCGTCACCCACGGTCTGGCTGTCCACGCCGACCACCACGCATTGGGCGCCGAAGCGTTCGCTCAGCGCGTCGATCAGGTCCGGACATTCCAGCGCCGGCGAATTGACCGAGATTTTTTCGGCGCCACATGCCAAGACCTCCTCAGCCTGCGCAACGGAGCGGATTCCCCCGGCCACGCAAAACGGGATGTCGAGCGTGCGCGCCACGCGCGTGATCCAGGATCGATCCACGCTGCGGCCCTCCGGGCTCGCGGAAATGTCATAGAACACGAGTTCATCCGCGCCTTCGTCGCGGTAGCGGGCCGCCAGTTCCAGAATGTCGCCCATCACCCGATGATCACGGAAGCGCACGCCCTTGACGACCACGCCGTCCCGCACGTCCAGGCAGGGAATTATGCGTTTGGCAAGAATGGCTGCAATTCCTCGCAGGGGATGAGTTCTTCGAGCAATGCCTTGCCGCTGATGGCGGCCGCGGCGCCGGCCTGCTCGAGCGCGTGCAGATCGGCCGCATCGCGGATGCCGCCGGAGGCCTGCCAGTCGATTTCCGGATGCCGCCGCACGGCTTCGACGTACAGCGCCACATTGGGACCCGTCAACGCACCGTCGCGCTCCACATCCGTGCACAGCACGTGCTTGAGCTGCGAGCCGGCGAAATTCTCCAGCGCGCTCCATAGCGACAGTTCGGATTGGCGTTGCCAGCCGTGGGTGGCGACATGCGGCGTGCCGCGGTCGTCCAATCGCACGTCGAAGGCCAGCGCCACGCGCTCGGGACCGAAGTGATCGAGCCAGCTTCGCACCTGGTCGATCTGCGTCACCGCCGCGCTGCCGATCACCACGCGCGCCACCCCCACACCCAGCATTTGTGTGACCGCCGCGGTGTTGCGCAGGCCGCCTCCCACCTGCAACTTCACGGCCCGCTGCGTAACCAGGTGCACGATGGCGGGGCGATTGCCGAGGCTGCCATCCTTGGCGCCATCGAGATCGACGACGTGCAGCCAATCGGCGCCCATGCCGCGATACTTCTCCAGCAGGGAAGCAGGACTGATCTCGTAGCGCGTCTCGCGCGCGAAATCACCGTGCAGCAGGCGCACGCAGCATCCGGATTTCAGATCGATGGCGGGAATGAGACGCACGTTAGTGGCGCACGGCTAGTGGCGCACGGCAGTGACGCACGTTAGTGACGCACTGTGATTGATGGACTTTTGTGACGCATGATGAGTGTCGTGCGGGCGCTCAGTTGATGCCCAAGAAATTTTGCAGCAGGCGTGCGCCGACGGCGGCGGAACGTTCCGGGTGGAACTGCGCACCGTAGAAGTTGCGCCACTGGATGCAGGCGCTGAACGGTGCGCCGTACTCGCTGGCCGCCACCGTGAAATCGCCGAGGTCGAGCGCATAACTGTGCACGAAGTAGGCGTAGTTGCCGTCGGCGAGCCCCTCGAGCAGGGCGCAGGGACGCCGGATGTCGAGGGTATTCCATCCCATGTGCGGGACCGGCCGTGCGGCGGCCGGCGGGAAACGTGTCGCACGGCCGGGAATGATTCCAAGGCAGGCGACATCGCCTTCCTGCGACGCATCGAATAACAGCTGCATTCCCAAACAAATGCCGAGCACGGGCTGCCGCAGGGTCGGTAGCAACGCATCGAGCCCGCTGTGCTTCAGCCGCGACATGGCATCCGCGGCGGCGCCGACGCCGGGCAGAATGACGTGTGTCGCCGCCCGTATGGCGACGGGATCCGCGGACACGGCTGAGCCGGCGCCGAGCCGCTGCAGGGCGAACTGCAGCGAGGCCGTATTCGCGCCGCCACTCGCTACGATGACGATCACAAACTGCCCTTGGTGCTCGGCAGCTGTGCGCCTTCGAGCCGTATCGCCTGGCGCAGGCTGCGGCCCACTCCCTTGAAGCAGGACTCGATCATGTGATGCGAATTCTCGCCGTGCACGCTGATATGCAGTGCGGCTCCCAGGGTCTGCGCCAGCGAACGAAAGAAATGCGGCACGAGCTCAGTGGGCAGTTCACCGACCCGCTCACGTTCGAAACGCCCCTGCCAAACGAAGAACGGCCGGCCCGAGAGGTCGAGCGCCACTTGGGCCTCCGCCTCATCCATGGCCAGCAAAAAGCCGTAGCGGGCAATGCCGCGCTTGTCGCCCAAGGCTTCGCGCAGTGCGCTCCCCAGCGCCAGCGCGCAGTCCTCGATTGTGTGATGTTCGTCGATCTGTAAATCGCCGCTGCATTTGAGATCGAGGGCGAAGCCTCCATGTCGGGCGATCTGCTCCAACATGTGGTCGAAAAAGCCCAATCCGGTGGCGATGCTGCTCGGGCCCTCGCGCGACAGATCGAGATCGATGTGGATGTCGGTCTCCTTGGTCTTGCGATGCACCTGCGCCCGCCGCGCCTGGCCCAAGATGCGTGCTGAAATGTGGCTCCAAGTCTCGTGGGCGTCGCCCTGCAGCCGCACTTTGAGGCCCCAGACCCCCAGGTTGGCCGCGAATTCCATATCCGTATCGCGATCGCCGATCATGTAGCTGCGCGTTTTGTCGATGGTCTGCGCCGCGAGGTATACCTCAACCATGCCAAGACTCGGCTTGCGGCAACCGCAATTCTCGCGCTTGAAATGCGGGCAGATGAATATCGCTTCGAATTCGATGCCCTGCGACGCGAACAACTCCAGAATGAATTGATGGGCCTGCTCGAATTTTTCCTTCGGAAAAGCCTCGGTGCCCAGGCCGTCCTGATTGGTCACCATGACGAAAGCGAAGCCGGCCGCCTTCAAGGCGAGCAACGCCGGGACGACGCCGGGCATGAGCCGCACCTTCTGCAGGCTGTCTATTTGCTCGTCGGCGGTCTCCTCGTTCAGGGTGCCGTCGCGATCCAGGAACAATATTCTTCGGCCGCTCATGTTCGCCCCACACAGTGAATTATCGCATCATTCTGCTCACGCGAGCCCACCGACACGCGCAGCGATTGCTGCAGCGCCGGGTTGGCGCGCAGGTCGCGCACGATCAGTCCGCCCGCCAGCGTGTTGCTCATGAAGCGGTCGGCGTCGCGGCAATCGACCAGCAGGAAGTTGGCATCGCTGGGCCACACCTTTACCACCAGGCTTGACGCCGCAAGGCCGGATCTCAAATATTCGCGCTCGGCCAGTAGTGCGTCGAGCCGCAGTTGCGCGGCGGCAAGCTCTTGCGGTTCCAAGGCTCGCAGCGCCGCCTCCACGGCCGGTTGCGCCAGAGAATAGGGCGGCACCACTCGCTTTGCCAGTTCGATCAGCAGCGGGTGCGCCAGCAGGGCGCCGATTCGGGCGCCAGCGAGCGCATGGGCTTTGGACAATGTGCGCACGATGGCGAGCGTCGGGAAACGGCTCAGCCAGCCCGTGAGGCTGGGCGAGCGCGACCACTCGATGTACGCCTCGTCGATCACGACTATCGCCTTGCCGTCGAGCGCGGTGCAAATCGCTTCGACGGCGCCGCTGTCGAGCAAATTGGCGCTAGGGTTGTTGGGCGAGCACAAATACAC
>JANXZQ010000289.1 GCA_025355445.1 Gammaproteobacteria bacterium | reverse complement strand
CGCCCCCCTCGAGGCCGCCGACCTTGTCCTGCTCCTCGGCGCGGGCGGTGAGCATGATGACCGGGATTACTTCGGTGTCCTTGGCGCGCTTCAGCGAGCGGGTCAGCTCGAGCCCGCTCATATCCGGCAGCATCCAATCGACCAACATCAGGTCCGGCCGCACATCGACGATCTGGGCACGCGCCTCGCGGCAATCCTCGGCTTCGCGAACTTCATAGCCCGCGCGACGCAAGCCGAAGGCGAGCATATCGCGGATCGCTTTTTCGTCTTCGACTATGAGGATGCGCTTGGCGGTCATGTACTTCCTAGTCCCTTGATTCCCTTAGCCCGCTATTACAACGTTCGGTCATGACAGTTCCGTGACATCGCTATTTGGCCGCGCGCTCCGCCTCGGTCAGGGCGACCTTGTCGCGCAAATACAGGGGCTGCAACTCGGCCGGATCGATGCCCTCTCCCAGCCCGAAGCGCAGCGCGCCGAGCCACGCGATTTCGCGGGCATTCGGCAGTGCGCAGGCCGCATCGGGCTGCACCGTGACGCCCGGTAGCCCCGCCAGCTGGGGATAGGCGGAAAAACCCCGCCCAATGCCCTGATATTCGCCCGCCATGCGCGGGCGCACGCTATCGGGCGGCCCCACGAGTCCGGTGCCCAATGGCGCCAGGCCGCGCGTAGGCTCGGCCGCGAAGCATCCCCAGTACACCTCGCCCATGCGCGCATCGAGACAGGCGAGTGCCTGCGGCGCGCCGCGTTGCACGACTTGCAACGCCAGCGCCTCCAGAGTGCTGATGGGTACCACCCGAAGATCTGCGCCGAACGCCAGTCCCTGCGCCACGGCCACACTGATGCGCACGCCGGTGAAGGAGCCGGGTCCGACTCCCGCGGCCAGTCCGTCGAGCATGGACAGCGACCATTGGGCTTCCGCGAGCACGGCGTCCACCATGCCGAGGATTTGCTGCGCATGCGACCGGCCTACTTCCGCGAAGCGCCCGATCACCTCCTCGCCGTTCTGCAGCGCGACCGAACAGGCCTCGGTCGTGGTATCCAGGGCCAGTACCCGCACGGCCTCAAGTCGCCTGTGACGCGTGCGCCCGAGCCGGCGGCAGCTTGGCCAGACGCTCCGCCAGAAACAAGGCTGCGGCAGCGCCATCGGTAACGACCGGGCTTGCCGGCAGCGCCTCCAAGAACACGCGCCCATAGGCCTTGCTCTTGAGCCGCGGGTCGCCGAGCACGATCACCCCGAAATCATCGAAGTCGCGAATCAACCGCCCGACTCCCTGCTTTAACGCCAGCACGGCCTGCGGCAATTGATATTCGAAAAACGGGTTGCCGCCGCGGCGGCGAATTCCCTCCAGCCGCGCTTTGAGCAGCGGATCGTCGGGAGATGCAAACGGCAACTTGTCGATGGCGACGATGGAGAGCGCTTCGCCCTTCACATCCACGCCTTCCCAGAAGCTCCCAGTGGCCAGGAGCACGGCGTTGCCGAGTTCACGAAACCGGTTGAGCAACGCCTCGCGAGGCGCTTCACCCTGCACCAACACCGGAAACGGCGGATTGGGAAAACGCGCCTGCAAGGCTCTGACCCCCTCCGCCAGCGCGCGATAGCTGGTGTAGAGCAGAAAGGCGCGGCCGCCGCTGGCCTCGAGCAACGGCGCGCAAGCCTCGATGAACTTGGCGGCGAACGCCGGACTTTGCGGATCCGGCATGTGGGTCGGCAAAAAAATGCGCGCCTGTGACCTATAGTCGAAAGGACTGTCGATCTGCAGCGTGCGCGCTTCGCACAAGCCGACTCGTGCGGCGAAGTGCGAGAAATCCTCGCCGATGGCCAGTGTGGCGGAGGTGAACACCCAGGCGCAGGGCCGCGACTCGACATATTCGCGCAGCCGCTCAGCGACTTCGAAAGGCGTGTATTGCAGCAACAGGCCGGTGGGGCTGACGTCGACCCAGCGCAGGCCCGTATCGTCCGACATCTCGCGTAAGGACGCGAGCGAGTTGGCCAGTGCCGCTGCGCGCCGCGCGCAGCTGCTGGTGCCGGCGCCCGCACCCAAGCCTTCGAGTTGCGTGGCGATGTCGCTGATGGCCGTCTCGAGTTCCGGCAACACATCGAGAAAGGCATCGGGCAGATGCGCCCATTCGTGCCGCCCCGGGCCGTGCTGCAACGTGCTGCGTAGTTCCTCGAGCAGAGTCTCGAGTGCGGCAACGGCCGCATTGATCGATGGCGCACGCACGCCGGCAGCAGTGAGTTCGCCGGCCACGTCGCGCATCAGCAGCTGCAGTTGGCGGGCAGACCAGGTCTGGCCGAAGAACTGCGCGGCGATGTCCGGCACTTGATGCGCTTCATCCAGGATGACAGCTTCCGCGCCCGGCAGCAGATCACCGAAGCCCTCGTCCTTGAGCGCCAGATCCGCAAGCAGCAAGTGATGATTCACCACCACGATGTCCGCCGCCTGAGCGTTGCGCCGCGCTTCAAACACATGGCAGCGCGTGAATTGCGGGCACTCCTGCCCCAGGCAATTCTCGCGGGTCGAGGTGATGCTCGGCCACAGCGCCGATTGTTCCGGCAGATCGGTCAGCTCGGATAGATCGCCGGTCTTGGTCGCCGCCGCCCAGCGCGAAACCCGCGCCAGCACGCGTGTCAGCCCGCGCTCGGCCGGCAGCAATGATCCCTGCTGAGTGGCCAGTTCCAAACGATGTCGGCACAAGTAATTGGTGCGGCCCTTGAGCAAGGCGATCTTGGCGGGCAGTCCCAACGCCTTGGCGAGCAACGGGACATCGCGGCGAAACAGTTGGTCCTGCAGTGTGCGCGTACCGGTGGAAATAATGACGCTGCGTCCCGACAGCAGCGCCGGGACCAGGTAAGCGAAGGTCTTGCCGGTGCCGGTGCCGGCTTCGACGATCAGAGGTTCAAGGCGCGCAAGTGCAAGACCCACGGCCTTCGCCATCGCGGCCTGCTCGGGGCGATAGGCGTAGCCAGGCAAGGCGCGCGCCAGCGGACCTTCGAGACCGAAGACTTCTTTGTAGTCGCTGTTCATGGATGCCATGGCAGTTGCGGGCCCCAAGCCTACGATGTTTTGCGCCCGACTATTTGACCAGTGCACGAAAACGCACAAACGCCACCGAATTGGCCTGCAAGCTATTCTTAAGACGCCAGCGCAGATGCGTGTAATCCGCCGCCACCGCCGGGCGCGGACGGCCGTCTATGCCGGGAACATGAAGATTGCCGGCGCTATCGAAGACGTGGCCGCCGTCCACCGAATAGCTCACTTCGGCCCCCGGGCCCACGGCCGAATCGGCGACGTACTTCATATGGTCGGGTACGGCGTACGTGACGCTGGGAGCGTCCACTCCGGTCGCGCCGCCGTTGCGCACTTCGAGGGTATAGATCACCCGATCGCCGGGCACTACCGGGTCCGCCGGAATCAGCTTCAGCACCTCGC
The DNA here is from genome assembly GCA_025355445.1 of Gammaproteobacteria bacterium. Classification (GTDB taxonomy): domain Bacteria; phylum Pseudomonadota; class Gammaproteobacteria; order Steroidobacterales; family Steroidobacteraceae; genus Bog-1198. Next base: position 8,426 of record JANXZQ010000289.1, on the reverse strand, counting down.
GGCCACCCTCGTTGGACCTCGATTCCACCTCCGCAATCGCGCGCAGGACGAGCGGATTCGTGGGGTTCTGAGCAACGCACAGGGCGCTCAAAAGCAAGGCCGGCAGCGCGCCAAAAAGGGCGGCAAATCGAGGTTTGATTTGCATGGTACGTGCATATTGTAAAGTATCCATATTCAATAACTTAGGGGAAAAATCTGAAGGCGACGCCGCGGCATGCGCCCATGCGACAGCGCTGTCGCAAATTGTCTCGCGAGAATCGATCCTTCGCGCAATTGGCGGCGTACCCAGCCATCTGTCATCCTTTGGGGTCTATAACGCCTGCCCCGAAGGATCCCCGTATGGCCACCGCTCCCCAGCTCGTTACCTCACTGGCCGCAATGGATCGCGACGTGTCGGCCTGGGTTGATGAGGTCGCAAGGCTCACGCAACCCGACCATATCCATTGGTGCGACGGCAGCGACGCTGAGTATCAGGTGTTGCAGAGGGAGTTGATCGCCGCCAAGGAACTACTGCCGCTGAATCCGCAGAGTTTTCCCGGCTGCGTTCTGTCCCGCTCCAACCCTTCGGACGTCGCGCGGGTGGAACACCTCACCTTCGTCTGTACCAAGAACAAGGACGACGCCGGCCCGAATAATCATTGGCTCGCGCCTGCGCAAGCCCACGCTCAGATGGACGCGCTGTTCGCCGGCTGCATGCGAGGGCGAACCTTGTACGTGGTCCCGTATTGCATGGGGCCCATCGACTCGCCGTTTTCCCGCTGCGGCGTCGAAATCACCGATAGCGCCTACGTAGTGCTCAACATGAAGCTCATGACACGCATGGGCCGCGCCGCGCTCGAGCGCATCGCGCACGACGGCAAGTTTGTGCGCGGCCTGCATTCCACCGGAGACCTCGATCCTAAGCGCCGCTTCATCATGCACTTCCCGGAGGAACTGTCGATCAAGAGCTTTGGATCCGGATACGGCGGCAATGCCCTGCTCGGCAAGAAGTGTCACGCGCTGCGCATCGCCAGCTGGCAGGCGCGCACCGAAGGCTGGCTGGCGGAGCACATGCTCATCGTCGGCATCGAGAATCCGCAAGGCGAAATACATTATTTAGCCTGTGCTTTCCCCTCCGCCTGCGGCAAGACCAATCTGGCCATGCTCATTCCCCCCGCAACCTACAAGGGCTGGAAAATCTGGACCGTGGGCGATGACATCGCCTGGCTGCATCCCGGCAAGGACGGCCGGCTGTACGCCATCAATCCCGAGTCAGGCTATTTCGGCGTCGTGCCCGGCACCAATGCGCAAACCAATCGCAATGCCTACGACATGATCCGCCGCGATACGATTTTCACCAATGTCGCCCTCACCGCCGACACTCAACCCTGGTGGGAAGGGCTGACCGAGGGTAAGCCGGTCGTTGACTGGCAGGGACGGCCCTACGATCCGGCGAACGGGCCCGCAGCGCACGCGAATTCCCGCTTCACCGTGGCGGCCAAGCAGAATCCTGGCTATTCGAAATTGGCCGATGCGCCCGGCGGCGTGCCGATCGCCGCCATCGTGTTCGGCGGCCGGCGCCGCACGCTCGCGCCCTTGGTCTACCAGGCGCGCAGTTGGCTGCACGGTGTGCTGGTCGGGGCCGGCGTGGCCTCGGAGACCACCGCTGCCGCCACCGACGCCGTCGGCGTGGTGCGCCGTGACCCCATGGCCATGAAGCCGTTCGCCGGCTACAACTTCGGCGACTACTGGGCTCACTGGATTAATGTCGGAGCGAAACTCAAATCGCCGCCGCAAATTTTTCACGTCAACTGGTTCCGCCGCGATAACGCCGGGAAATTTCTATGGCCGGGGTATGGCGACAACCTGCGGGTGCTGCGCTGGATCATCGATCGCTGCAAGGGTACGGCCAACGCGCGCGACACCGCCATCGGCCACTTGCCGAACGCCGGCGACCTGGATGTTCAGGGATTGGACATCGCGCCGGTCGCGATCGATGAACTGCTCGCCGTGAATCCGGCGCTGTGGCAGGAGGAATTCGCCGGCATCGACAAGTACCTGGGTGAATTCGGCGACCGGGTGCCGCAGTCGCTCAAGGCGGAACTCAAGGACGCCCTGCAGCGGGTCCACGCCGCTCAAACGTGCGTAGCGGCCCAGGCTGATCACTCCTCGCAGGTATAGCGAATCACCTGCGAGGAATTGCTGTCCGGCGCTTTGCCCAAGCCGATCAGACCCTCGCCGCGCAGCTGCATGGAATCGCGGCGCACGAACGCCTCTTCGCCGTCCTTGCCCAGCACGAAGGTGCCGTTGGTGCTTTGGTCGATCAGCATGAATTTATTGCGATTGATCTCCACGCGGGCATGCAGGCGCGAGATCAAATTCCCCTTCACGACCAGATCGTTTTCCTCTGCACGGCCCATGGTGATATTGGCGCGTCCGTCGTCCACCAGCACTTCCTGACCCTGGTAACGCAGCCGCAGCCGCTGCGTTTTATTCGCCCGTTCCCGCTCGCGCGAGGTGATGGCGATCGCAGGCACCATGCTGGTGATGTCCTCGGTCTGCCACAATACCTCGAACAAGGCCACTTCACTGCTGCGTCCCTTCAGTGTGGCGATATCGATCTGGCGCACCGACGCGCGCCAATCGCTCGATAGGCGTTCGACCATGGTCGCGGTGGTGATGATCTGCCCGGCTTTGGCCTGACTGGTCATGCGATTCGCGGTATGGACGGCGGAACCGAAAATGTCGCGGTTCTCCAATACCACGGCGCCGAAATTGCAGCCGATGCGGATCGCCACGGTCTGCTCATCGACCTTGAGCTGGGGGTGCAGGGTGATTTGCTTCTGCATCTGCGCGGCGGCGTTCAAGGCATCGTCCGCGGTCGGGAAGGTGGCCATGACCTCATCGCCCATGGTTTTGATGACCGTGCCGTGATTTTGCTCAGTTGCCGCCCGCATCACGTCGATGCAGATGCCGACCATATCGCGCGCGCGCAAATCGCCCAACCGCTCATACAGCTTGGTGCTGCCGACAACATCCGCAAATACAATGGCGACTTCTATTTCTTTGCCCATTCGAACCCCATTATACTTATTCTGGCACGGCTGCCTCAGGCTGTTTAGGCAGGGCCAGTTAGGCAGAGCCGCTTAGGCAGGGCCGCTCAGGCGGCGATTCCCTGATTCACGATCGGAAGGGCCGAATAGAGGGTTTCCGGCACCGCGTCCGGCCGGGCGGCAACCTCGGACAGGAACCTGCGCCAGGCGCGTGCGCCCTCGCGCCCTGCCATCAAGCCATGCATGTGCCGCGTGATGGAATGCAGCCGTATGCCTCGCCGCGCACATACCTTGGCGTAGGCAACGACGCGCTCGATGATCTCCGGCGGCTCTGGCACCCGCCACGACGGATCGACCAGGGCTTGCTCCAATTCAGCCAACAGAGCCGGCCGGTGGTAGACCGCGCGCCCCAACATGACGCCGTCGATCCCGCGTGCCATGTGTTCGCGGACTTGCGCCACGTCGCTCAGACCGCCGTTCAGCACCGCGGCGAGTTCCGGGCGCTCCTGCTTGAGCCGGTGCACGTACTCGTACTTGAGCGGCGGGATCTCGCGATTCTCCTTGGGGGAGAGACCGCCCAAGATCGCGGCGCGGGCATGCACGATGAGCGCATCGATGCCTGCGGCTGTAACCGCCTCGACGAAGGCGGCAAAGAACTCATAGTCGTCGCGATCGTCGATGCCGATGCGGCATTTGACCGTCACCGGCAGCGGAGTGGCGTCGCGCAAAGCGCGAACGCAATCCGCCACCAGCGCCGGCCGCAGCATGAGGCAGGCGCCGAACGACCCATTCTTCACGCGATCGCTGGGGCAGCCCACGTTGAGATTGATCTCCGCAAAGCCCGCGGCCGCACCGATACGCGCGGCCGCGGCGAGTTCCTTCGGATCGCAGCCGCCCAATTGCAGCCCAACCGGGTGTTCCGCCCGGCTGTGTTCGAGCAGGCGACGCGCATCGCCGCGCAGCAGTGCCGTCGAGACGATCATCTCGGTGTACAGCAGCGCGTGCGGAGAGAACAGCCGGTGCACGTAACGGCAGTGACTGTCGGTCCAGTCCATCATAGGTGCAACCGATAGCCGCCGGTCTATCAAAACCCTGGGTTTTTCGAGGGAAATACCTATTTTTCCAGTGTTTTCCATGCTTGGCGTTTCGGCGGTATTTCTGCGTATTCGAGGGAGTTTATGGGTTGCCGGAGAGGTACAAAGGGCACAAGAATACCTTGTCTCCCAGGGTGCGTCATGCCAACGATCAAAGCCTGCAAGCAAGACAGGAACGCCGATTCACGGCCTCCAACCGGGTTGCTTGTTCCGACGCGAACCCGGGGGCTATCCTAGGGATATGGCTTGGCAAGGCATTATTACCCTAGAACCCGGCAAGCGCGGCGGTCGCCCGTGCGTCCGCCACATGCGTATTACGGTGGCAGACGTGCTCGGTTGGCTCGCGGCCGGTATGTCGCACGAAGAAATCCTCAGTGACTACCCTGAGCTCACCGAAGAAGACATTCGCGCCTGCTTGTCATATGCAGCGGATCGGGAACGCGGTGTCCTGATCGCCGCATGAAGCTGCTGTTCGATCAGTATCTCAGCTTCAAACTCTGCACGCTGCTCTCTGATCTGTTCCCCAACTCCAAACCGGTTCGGGAGCTTGGTCTCGATCAATCCGACGATCGCATCGTTTGGCAGCATGCCAAGGACAACGGCCAACCAAAAGCGATCTGGCTGCGATGCGGAAACCAGCCGGCGGCCGCCGTTGAAGCGCTATTGCGGCGCCACGCCAATAGCATCGCGGAATTTGATGAGCACACCACCGCCGCCTGCTTGGAAATCTTCTGATTCGATCCGGATCATTCCTTTTTTACTTTGTTCCGCTTCACCCAGAACTGCACGGGTCGCGAGAGAAAGGCCTCCAGTGCAATTCCATCGCCGCCGACCAGCAGCTTTCGTTGGAGCTTGAACGCCGCTCCAAAAGCCACTAGCCCGGACCGGGCGTTGGGACTTCGCCCACTCTTCACTTCGATTGCCGCTACCGAATTTCCGGAGCGCACGATGAAATCCACTTCAACTCCACGGTCGCGCCAATAGAACACTTCGCACTCCCCTGCCGCCGCGGCATTCGCCAGATGCGCGCCCACAGCGGACTCGACGACGCGGCCCCAGTATTCATGGTCCGAGGCGGCTTCTTTCAGCGTGTAGCCGGATTGAGCCGTCATGAGCGCTGTATTGAAGACTTGCAGCTTCGGACTCGAGCCTCGCTGCCGAACAGGCTCTCCGGCGAACTTCTGCAACCCACTCACCATGCCTGCGCCGGCCAGCAGGTCGAGGTAGTGCGCAAGAGTCGTTGAGTTACCTGCATCCTGAAGCTGCCCGAGCATCTTCGTGTACGACAATATCTGACCGGAATGTCTGCATCCCAACTCGAACAACCGATGCAGCATCGCCGGCTTATCGACACGCGAAAGCAACAGGACGTCGCGTGATATCGTCGTTTCGATCAGTGAATCTAGTACATAGCGCTTCCAACGTTGCTCGTCCCTGATCAACGGAGCGGATCCAGGGTACCCGCCATAGTAAAGATACTGCTCCAGGTTCCAGCCGAAGGCTGAGTGCATTTCCGAGTAGGACCAATGCGGCAAATGCAATAGCTCAAAGCGTCCAGCAAGACTCTCCGTGAGACCGCGTGAAATCAGCAACGGCGCAGATCCCACCACGACGACTTTCAAAGGAGACTTAGTGTGCGTGTCCTCGTCCCAGAGGCGCTTAACGGTCTCCGACCAGTTTGAGATCTTCTGAATTTCATCGATTACGAGCACCGCGCCGCGCTTACCCGCGTCGCCGGCCTCCAGCCGCGCCGCCTCCCATTGCTGTTCGATCCAATCACGACCGCGCAAAGTCGGTTCGTCCGAACTCGCGAAGCGGGCGGCAATACGCAAACCCTCCACGACATGTCTGACAAGGGTTGTCTTGCCAACCTGGCGCGGACCGGCAACCACCTGGATGAAGCGCCGCGTCTCGCGCAGCCGACGAGTCAGAACAGCAGCTTGGGATCGGGTGAAGCTCACGGAGGCCTTTACGTTTTACTCAATACATTGAGTATTTTTACTCAGAATATTGAGTAAATGCAAGGCCGAGCCGCGCGACACACCGCACTGGGGTTCTGCAGGGTGCCTAAGTGACTCCTTCAGCCAGCAAAGTCCGCTCTGTCGGCGCAGTCCCCGCCCCGACGACCAGGCGCTCGTAAGGGCGCGGCGGTGGCCGCTTGCTGAGGCGTAAGCTACGCTGATCTTCTTGCAATATAGAATTACAACTTCTATATTACACAAATGATACAGCGATCCGCCGAACGTGTATTGAAAGCCCTCGCCGGTCAATTCCCCGCTGTAATCCTTCTCGGGCCGCGCCAATGCGGCAAAACCACACTCGTAAGGCATTTCATCGATGCCCGTTACTTCGATCTCGAGCGGCCGTCCGACCTGCAGGTGTTCTCCGGCGACATCGAATACGCCCTGCAGAACCTCAGCGAGCCGCTCATCTTGGATGAGGCCCAAACGCTGCCCGCCCTCTTCCCGGTCATACGGTCGGTCATAGATGCCACACGCCGCAAGAATGGCAGATTCTTCCTGCTTGGATCAGTAAGCCCCGAGCTTTTGACGAGCATATCCGAGAGCCTCGCAGGCAGGGTGGGCGTCCTCGAACTCACACCATTCATCTATTCCGAAGTCGCCGGCCGCCGTGGCATGAAGCTGGAAAATCTTTGGTTGCGCGGTGGATATCCTGACGCACTGCTGGCTCGCGATACGGCGAGCTGGCACGCTTGGCAAGAGTCCTACCTGCGAACTTTCATCGAACGAGATATTGCCCGTCACCAGCTAAATTTGTCGTCCGTCGAAGTGCGGCGGCTGCTCACCATGTTGGCGCATTCCCATGGCGGACTGCTCAATCACTCCACGCTTGGCCGCTCGTTGGGCTATAGCTATCACACGATACAAAGCATGCTCGATCTGTTCGCAGGGTACTTTCTAGTACGCCGGCTCCAACCCTTTCACGCAAACGTCAAAAAGCGGCTCGTGAAGGCATCCAAGGTATATCTGCGCGACAGCGGCATTCTGCACTATCTGCTTGGAATCGGTACAACGGAGCAATTGCTCACGTCTCCCGGACGTGGGAACAGCTTCGAGGGATTCATGATTCAGCAGATCGCCGCGCTCGAAGAGCTGCAGCGCCCCGGCAGCGCATTTTACTTTTACCGAACCCACTCCGGCGCCGAGATAGACCTTCTGATCGATCGCGGCAGCCACCGCGTGGGGTTCGAATTCAAAGCCGGTGTCGCCACCGACGCAGACGACTGGAAGCATCTGCAATCAGGCATTGACGATGATGTGATTCACAGAGGGTACGTGGTCTATAACGGTACGCGGGAGTTTCCGGTGAGCGACAAGATCTCCGTGATCCCGGCGACACAGATTCTGTCCGGCCGGCTTCAATGACAATCGACCCCGCCTTGGCCGGCTGGCGCAAATCCGACACGCATCGCTCGCCTCAGTCGATGTGGCCACGGCCGTGCTGCGCCACGTCAGTCGGTCAGCCCGGTAGCGATAGCTATTCAGGCCACGCATGTCTGCTCGCATGGCAGCGATCTGATCCTTGGACCACCCATTCATTGCGGCGAATCGACTGGCGATACCGATCATGTAGGCATTCCCCACAGTAGCCGCAGGGGCGAGATTGATTGCCCAACTCGCCTTGGGCTCCAAGGTGCCGTGCTCTATAGTCACCGCGCGCAGCGACAAATACCCCGCCAGGACGGCCGGAGAATATGCCATCTGGCATGAACGATTAGAGGACGTCCCGTTGGCGCAGTCCCCGCCCCGACGACCAGGCGCTCGTAAGGGGCGCGGCGGTGGCCCCTTGCTAGCGTAAACGTTGGCGGCGTCTGATCTCGGGTAGGACGTCATCGATCGAGATGTTTTCCGCGGCAGCCACTGATGGAGAAATGTCGCAGCGGTCGCCGTACGCCTAAGGCGCCCTCATCGAATCCGCCAGCTGCTCCACTTTTGCGCGGAAGAACTTTTCGCTCCAGAGCGAAAGGCTCTTGCGCTCGGCGGAGTTGAGAAATCGCTCGACGTCCTTTGCCGCGGCAAGCCAATCGATGGCTACGATTTTTTCGGTCAAGACACGTGACAGCCAGGACGCGTCGACTTCAACGCGTTGCCCTGCCCAGGGACCGCATTGACGCAATGCCGACTGCAGATGCAGAAGATTAGGGAAACTCTGATTTACCGGTAGAGTCTGATACATCAACGACAACCACGCGAGCGGGAAGATGAAGCAGCAGACTCTGACGGGATTTGAACGGTATGCGAAATCCACGCGGCGAGCGCAGTTTCTCGCGGACATGCAA
>JANXZQ010000268.1 GCA_025355445.1 Gammaproteobacteria bacterium | reverse complement strand
GACGCTGGAGATGTTCGCCGACTCCGGCAACATGGCCGGGTTCAGAGGCATAGGAGTGCGCCTCGACGGCGTGATCTGCAATACCATGCGGGCCTTCGAAGCCTCGGAAGTCGGCATCAAGCCCGGCCTCACCGTCGTCCTGCCGGACACCCAGCGCCGCATGCTGGAGCTATTCGAGCTTCGCCGGCGACACCTGCCGGGCTGATTGCAAGACGTGGCCTGCCACAAGTGGTCCGCCGGCGAAAGTGAGCGCCGCAGCCATCCGATCGGCTCGCCCCTGTTTGGGCGCAGAACGAAGGCAGTGCCTGCCGCCATACACCGGCGCAGCGCAGCCGCGGTATTCGTGGCCTGCGTCACGCTGATTGGCTGTGGTAGCGCGAACGAAGACAGCGCCGCAGATACGCGCACGCCGGGTGCCGCCGACTACACCCGCTGGGTATCGCCGGTACGCTGCGAAGCCGGAAGTCGCACCGGCATGCCGGGCGTTGCAAATGGCGAGAAGACGAGCGGCGGCATCAAATTCAACGTGCGAACACCGTCGAATTACGATCCAGGCCTGGCCCATCCGCTGCTGGTTGTGTACGCCGCCGGCGGGCAAAGCCGTTTCGCGTCCGAGGCCTTTACCGGATTTACCAAGCTGGCGACCAGCGCCGGCTACGTAGTCGCCTACGCTGAATCGAGATCGATGTCGGTACCGGTGGTCGAGGAGCTGGGAACAATTCCGGAGTTGGTCGCCATGAAATGGTGCATCGACAAGACGCGGATTTTTCTGACCGGCCATTCCGACGGAGGTACCGTCTCGCTTGCGCTCGCTCTGTTGCCGAAGACGGCGGGGGTTGCGGCCGGGATCGCGCCCAGCGCGGCCGGCTTCACCGCGAAGGATCTCGCGACCTTTACGTGCCCGGCGCCTTTGCCGGTGATGGTGATGCACAGCCGCGACGACAAATTATTCCCCGGCTGGGGCAAACAGATGGCCGCATGGTGGGCCAGCTGTCACCGATGCGATTCCGGGCAATCGCGGCAATTACCCAATGGCTGCATCGTCTTCGGGGGCTGCAAAGCGCCCACGTTGTACTGTGAAGGCAGCGGCGGACATCCGGACTGGCCCGGGCTGAACCAAGGGATACTCGATTTGTTTCACAGTCCCGACACGTTCAGATAAAACTCAGGGGGACGTGGAAGTCTGCAAAGCCGTCCGGGTTTCATGATCGTTGCGAGATCGGTGTTCGCAGTACAGTACTACGCAAGGACGTACCGCGTCGGCGGCTGCGGCAGGGGCACGAAATGCGTTGAAGCGTTGAACGCAATTTTCTGTCCGGTGTTACAGATCGTGACACCTGTAGCGATTTGATTCTCTTTCGACAGCATTTGTTTTTCCGAGCGCCCTCGTAGTCGCGCCCCTCCACGAACAATCTGAGGCAGGTTTGCCACGCGATACCCTGCCCACAGCACACCCGTCAGCCCGCCCAGGACAGTCTCGTCGCGGCATTCTCCGTGCCTTGGCATCTGACTTGCTTAAACAGTAAGGGGGTTGTCTGCATGATTGTCAGCGCAAGCCGATTTCTTGACCACCGACGTCCGTTCGCGCAGGGGCAGGCAAACGCTGCAAACGCCACAACGACGTAAACCGACGATCTTCAAGGCCCGCACAGTATCTCGGCGGTCAAGGTTTCACACGATGAGAGCACCCAATGGCACACAAAATTTCGGGCGGTTGTGCATGTGGAGATATTCGCTACGAGTGCTCCGCTGATCCGGCCTTTGTGGCGCATTGCCACTGCAAGGACTGTCAGAAAGCATCGGGCGGACAGATGGGCACGTTCGTCGCCGTCCCCAAGGCGGCATTCAAGCTACTTGCCGGGGAAACGAAATCGTTCGCGTATATCGGTGACAGCGGCAAACCGCTGCAGCGCCACTTCTGCGGCCGCTGTGGCTCGCGATTATTTGCCGACGCCGAAATTCTTCCGGACATGCTGTTTGTGAGCATCGGCAGCGTGGACAAAGCCGATTGGCTCGAGCCATCCATGCACATCTATACCGACAGCGCTCAGCCATGGGCGCATATTCCGGAAGGTGCCACGAGATTTGCGAAGATGCCGACATAGCACGTCGGGCCGAATGAAATAGCGCATCGAGTTCGTGTCACTCGACGCGCGGATCGTCGATTTCGTCCGCCGTGGACCGGCATCCCGGCGCGGCGTTCCCACCGAAGGAGAGGTTCCATGGCAGGTTCCACCGTAGTTTCGATCGGGCTGACCGTGAACGGCAAGGCCGTCAGCGCGGACGTCGATCCGCGCATGTTGCTGGTCGAACTTCTGCGCACGCGTCTTGGCCTGACCGGCACCCACGTCGGCTGCGACACCGCCCAGTGCGGGGCCTGCACGGTGCACGTGAACGGGCAGGCGGTGAAGGCGTGCACGATTCTGGCGGCGCAGGTGCAGGGGACGGCGGTGACCACGATCGAGGGACTGGCGGCGGCGGATGGCGCGATGCACCCGATGCAGGCGGCGTTCAAGGAGTGCCATGGACTGCAATGCGGGTTCTGCACGCCGGGCATGGTGATGAGCGCGATCGACCTGGTCGGGCGCCACCCGAAGGCGTCGGAGCAAACGATCCGCGAGCAGCTCGCGGGCAATTTCTGCCGGTGCACCGGCTATCACAATATCGTCAAGGCGGTGAAGCAGGGTGCCGCCGCCATGGGTCAATAGGAGCGCGCGATGGGTGCCAGCGATCAGAGCGTAATTGGCCAGTCCGTACGGCGCAAAGAGGATTACCGTTTCCTGACCGGGGCCGGCCACTACACCGCCGACGTCTACCCGCAGCACCATACGCATGCGTATTTCCTGCGCTCGCCGCACGCGCACGCGAAGATTGGAAAGATCGACACCGCGAAGGCGAAGGCCGCGACGGGGGTACTTGCCGTGTTCACCGGCGCCGATCTGACCGGCGTCAACGGACTGCCCTGCGGCTGGCTCATCACCGGTTCCGACGGCAAGCCGATGAACGAGCCGCCGCATCCGGTGCTCGCGCAGGGGAAGGTGCGCTACGTGGGCGACCCGGTGGCGCTGGTGGTTGCCGAGACGCCGAATCAGGCGAAGGACGCCGCCGAGCTGATCGAGGTCGACTATGAGGTGCTGCCGGCGGTGGTCAACTGCGTCGCTGCGCTGAAGGCGGGGGCGGCGCAGATCCACGAGCAGGCGCCGGGCAACAAGTGCTACACGTGGGCACTCGGGGACAAGGCGGCCGTCGACGCCGCGTTCGCCAAGGCCGCGCACGTGACCCGGCTCGACATCGTCAACAACCGGCTGATTCCGAACGCGATCGAGCCGCGCGCCGCGGTCGCGACCTACAGCCGCGCCGACGACAGCTACGAGCTGTACGTCGCCAATCAGAACCCGCACGTCGAGCGCCTGCTGATGGGGGCGTTTGTGCTGGGACTGCCCGAGCACAAGTTGCGGGTGATCGCGCCGGACGTGGGCGGCGGCTTCGGCTCGAAGATCTTCCTTTACGCCGAAGAGACGGCGATGGTGTGGGCGTCGAAAAAGGTCAATCGTCCGATCAAGTGGACCGCCGAGCGCAGCGAATCGTTCCTGACGGACGCCCACGGCCGCGACCACGTGACGCGCGCGGAGCTGGCGCTGGACGGGGACGGCAAGTTCCTGGCGATGCGGGTGCATACGGTGGCCAATCTGGGCGCCTATTTATCGACGTTCGCGCCGTCGGTGCCGACGATCCTGTACGCGACGCTGCTGGCCGGTCAGTACACGACGCCGGTGATCTACGCCGAAGTCACCGGGACGTTCACCAACACGGCGCCGGTGGACGCCTACCGCGGCGCCGGCCGGCCGGAAGCGACGTACGTCGTCGAGCGGCTGGTGCACCAGGCCGCGGTGGATACCGGCATCGCGCAGGACGAGATTCGACGCCGCAATTTCATCAGGACGTTCCCCTACCAGACGCCGGTTGCACTGTGCTACGACACGGGCAACTACGACCAGACGCTGGACGAGGCGATGACCATCGCCGACGTCGCCGGATTTCCGGCGCGCAAGGCCGAGGCCAGAAAGCGGGGCAAGCTGCGCGGCATCGGTTACTCGTCGTATATCGAGGCCTGCGGCCTGGCGCCGTCGAACATCGCCGGCGCGCTGGGGGCGCGGGCGGGCCTGTACGAGGCGGGCGAGGTGCGGGTGAACCCGACCGGCAGCGTCACGGTGTTCACCGGCTCGCACAGTCACGGGCAGGGGCACGAGACGACGTTCGCGCAGATCGTTGCCGCGCGCCTGGGGATGCCGATCGAGAACGTCGACGTCGTCCACGGCGACACCGGCCGGGTGCCGTTCGGGATGGGAACCTACGGCTCGCGTTCGCTGGCGGTGGGCGGATCGGCGATCGTGAAGGCGCTGGACAAGATCGTGGCCAAGGGCAAGAAGATCGCGGCGCACCTGCTCGAGGCGGCCGAGGCCGACATCGAGTTCGAGGACGGCAAGTTCACGGTGGCCGGAACCGACAAGAGCAAGACCTTCGGCGAGATCGCGCTGACCGCGTACGTGCCGCACAACTATCCGCTGGACAAGCTGGAGCCGGGGCTGGACGAGACGGCGTTCTACGACCCGACCAATTTCACCTATCCGGCGGGCACGCACATCTGCGAGGTCGAGGTCGATCCGGAGACCGGCGTCGTTGAGGTCGTCAACTTCAGCGCCTGCGATGATTTTGGCAACATCATCAATCCGATGATCGTCGAGGGCCAGGTGCACGGCGGGCTGGCGCAGGGGATCGGCCAGGCGCTGCTCGAGCGCTGCGTCTACGACGAGGAGAGCGGGCAGCTCTTGACCGGCAGCTACATGGATTACGCGATGCCGCGGGCGGACGACCTGCCGTCGTTCAAGGTTGGCACCAAGGTGACGCCGTGCACCCACAATCCGCTCGGTGCCAAGGGCTGCGGCGAGGCGGGCGCCATCGGTTCGCCGCCGGCGCTGATGAACGCGGTGCACGACGCGCTGGCGACGGTGGGCGTCAAGTATCTGGACATGCCGGCGTCGCCCCACCGCGTGTGGCAGGCGATTCAGGCCGCGCAAAAAGCGTAAGGAGACCCCATGTACGCATTCGAACTCACGCGGGCGAAGACGGTCGCCGAAGCGGCGGCGGCGCTGGCGAAATCGGGCGGCAAGGCGCTCGCCGGCGGACAGAGCCTGATCGGGGCGATGAAGCTGCGGCTCGCACAGCCGGGCACGCTGGTCGACCTGTCCGGCATCGCTGAACTGAAGGGCATCAAGAAGGAGGGCGATGCGATCGTGATCGGCGCGATGACCCGCCATGCGGAGGTCGCCGCGTCCGCGGTCGTGAAATCCGCGCTCCCCGCGCTGGCCGCGCTGGCGGAGGGCATCGGCGACCGCCAGGTCCGCAACATGGGCACGCTGGGCGGCTCGCTGGCGAACAACGATCCGGCGGCCTGTTATCCGGCTGCGGTGCTCGCCCTTGGCGCCACCGTGCATACGAACAAGCGCAAGATCGGCGCCGACGACTTCTTCAAGGGCATGTTCGAGACGGCGCTGGCCGAAGGCGAATTGATCACCGCCGTCAGCTTTCCGATCCCGGAGAAGGCGGCGTACGTCAAATTCCCGAATCCGGCGTCGCGCTTCGCGCTGGTCGGCGTGTTCGTTGCGAAGACGGGCAGGGGCGTACGCGTCGCTGTCACCGGCGCGGCGGCGTCGGTGTTTCGCGCCAAGGCGCTCGAGGACGCTTTGGGCAAGAGCTTCACCGCCGACGCGGCGAAGTCCGTGAAGATGAGCGCGACGGGCATGAATGCCGACCTGCACGGCTCGCCGGAGTATCGCGCGCATCTGATCTCGGTCGTTGCTGCGCGCGCGGTCGCCGCCGCCGGCTGAGCGCACTTCCTTCCTCTACAGAACGTGGCCGAGGGTCAGGGTGCGGCGGCAAGTGGACATCGACGTCCCTCTCCCTGATGCCATAGCGTGCCCGGAGGGGAGAAATTCCGGCGCTCCGATGACCGCTCCCGCGCTTGCCCATTCACTTCCCACTTCTGTCGACGCCGTCATGGCGTTGCTCGACCGCCATGATTACGTCGCCGACCGGCGGCTCGCGACCAGCGTGTTCCTGGCGCTCAAGATGCGCCGTCCGCTGTTTCTCGAAGGCGAAGCCGGAGTCGGCAAGACCGAGATCGCCAAGGTGCTGGCCACTGCGCTGGGCAAGACGCTGGTGCGCCTGCAGTGCTACGAAGGCCTCGACATCGCGTCGGCGGTCTACGAATGGAACTACCCGCGGCAGATGATCGAAATCCGGCTGGCCGAATCGACCGGGCATCTGGACCGCGAGCAGCTCGCGCACGACATCTTCACGACGCGCTTTCTGCTGAAGCGGCCGCTGCTGGAGGCGCTGTCGCCGCACGACGGCGTGGCGCCGGTGCTGCTGATCGACGAGCTCGACCGCACCGACGAACCGTTCGAAGCCTACCTGCTCGAGGTGCTGGCCGAATACCAGGTGACGATTCCCGAACTGGGGCCGATCCGCGCGGTGGTCCCGCCGATCGTCGTGGTCACGTCCAATCGCACGCGCGAGATCCACGACGCGATCAAGCGCCGCTGTCTGTATCACTGGGTCGGCTATCCGGACGCCGTGCGCGAGCTGGCGATCGTGCGCCGCAAGTGCCCGCAGGCGCCGGAATCGCTGGCGCGCGAGATCGTGGCGTTCACGCAGCGGCTGCGGGGGATGGACCTGTTCAAGGCGCCCGGCATTGCCGAGACGCTCGACTGGGCGGAGGCGCTGATCGCGCTCGACCGCGTCGCGCTCGACCCGCAGACCGTCGCCGACACCGCCGGCGTGCTGCTGAAGTATCAGGACGACATCGGCGCGCTCGGTCCGGACGTCGCCGCGCGCCTGGTTGCCGAAGTCCAGGCGGAGGGCTTCCGCGCATGAATCCGCGTGCCGGGATGGACCGCGGCAAGATCGCCGGTGCGGCGGCGCACCCCGCGTTTCTAACCGCCGCCTGAAGAGGACCGACGAATGGAGCTGACGAGCACACGGATGGTGCCGGCGCCGGTGGCCATGGTCTGGCAAGCCCTGAACGATCCCGAAACACTGAAGGGCTGCGTCCCGGGCTGCGAATCGATCGTCCCCGACGGCGAAAACGCCTACCGCATCGCGCTGGTGGCGAAAGTCGGCCCAGTGTCGGCGAAGTTCGCCGGCCGCATGCAGCTCGCCGACATCGATCCGCCGAACGGCTACACGCTGTCGTTCGAGGGGCAGGGCGGCGCCGCGGGTTTCGCCAAGGGCGAGGCAAAGGTCGCGCTGTCAGCGGAGGAGAACGGCGCCGCGACGACGCTGTCGTACACGGTCAAAGCCCAGGTGGGCGGGAAGCTTGCGCAGATCGGGTCGCGGCTGGTCGACGGCGCGGCGGCGAAGCTCGCCGACGATTTCTTTGTGCGTTTCTCCGAGATTGTCGCCGTGCGGGCTGGCGTCGTGCCGGTGACCGCCGTGCGGGCGCCACCTGCTCGGCTCGCGTCCTGGGTCCGCTGGGTATTGCTGGCCCTCCTCTTGGCGATCGTCGGGTTCCTGTACGTGCGCAGCGCAAGATGAATCGTTGTTTGGACCTGCAGCGGAGGTGACCATGGACAGTGTCGATCTCGAAGTATTGAAACGGTGTGCCGATTGGGTCGGCGCCGGGCGAGCGGTGCTGCTCGTCACCGTCGTCAAGACCTGGGGGAGTTCGCCGCGCCCGGAAGGCGCGATGCTGGCGGTTCGCGACGACGGGCTGGTCGAAGGATCCGTGTCCGGTGGCTGCATCGAGGACGACATCGTCGACCGGGTCCGGCGCGAGGGCATGACGACGACGAAGTGCGAAGCGGTGACCTATGGCGTCTCGGCCGACGAAGCGCGGCGCTTCGGCCTTCCCTGCGGTGGCACCATCCAGCTGGTGCTGGAGCCGTTGACGGCGCGGTCGGGTATTCCCGCGCTGCTCGCCGAAATCGGCACGGGCCGGCTGGTCGCACGCCGGCTCGATCTGGCGACCGGAACGGCGACCCTTGCCCCTGCTCGCGCGACCGACGGTCTCGCCTTCGACGGCAAGCTGCTGACGACGATCCACGGTCCGCGCTACCGGATGCTGGTGATCGGCGCCTCGCAGCTGTCGAAATATCTGGCGCAGATCGCGGTCGGTCTCGATTATCAGGTGACGGTGTGCGACCCGCGCGAGGAATACACGGCGACCTGGGACATTGCGGGTGTCGCGCTGGTGACGACGATGCCCGACGACACCGTCCATGCGCTGAAGCTCGACGAACGTAGCGCCGTCGTGGCACTGACGCACGATCCCAAGCTCGACGACCTCGCGCTGATGGAAGCGCTGAAGTCGCCGGCCTTCTATGTCGGCGCGCTCGGCTCCCGCGCGAACAATGCGAAGCGGCGCGAGCGGCTGAAGGAGTTCGACCTGACCGACGCCGAGATCGCGCGCCTGCACGGACCGATCGGCCTGTACATCGGCAGCCGGACGCCGCCGGAGATCGCGGTGTCGATCCTCGCCGAGATCACCGCGGTGAAGAACGGCGTGGCGCTGGCCGCGGGGGCGAATATCGCCATGGCCAAGGAAAAACTGGGCCCGTCGATCGCATGCGAGATCGCATGACGCAGCGTTATGGCCATACGCCGCACGAGGACCGACGCGATGGCGACCGGCGGACCGAAACCTCGCTTACACAGCATTGCGGGCCTCCCCTCAAAACACGCCGGGGTACGTCATTGGCCACGGCGTGGACCGCGACCTCCATCCGGCGCAGCTCGCTGACAAGCACCTTGGTGCAGGTTTTCGAAGACAACCCCGACCCGGCGTAAGACTCTATGGAAATGCCATTGACCCCGATGGAGTTTGCGCGCCGTGCGCGCAGGCTGTATGCCGACCGCGAGGCGCTCGTCGATGGCGACTTGCGCCTCACGTATGCCCAGTTTTTTGAGCGCTGCGATCGATGGTCGACCGCATTGCAACAGTTGGGCGTGAAGAGCGGCGACCGTGTCGCCTATATCGCCCCCAACACCCACGCGCATCTTGAGTCGTGCTATTCCGTTCCGCAGATCGGCGCGGTACTCGTTCCCATCAACTACCGTCTGACCGCCGATGATTTCGCCTATATCATCAACCACAGCGGCGCGTGCGTCGTCTGCGCCCACAGCGACTACCTAGACGCCATCGACGGCATCCGCGACAAAATTCCGGAGGTCATTCATTTTGTCGCGCTCGAAGGCGCCAAGCCCGGCTGGATCGATTACGAAGCCGCCTTGAAAGCGGCGTCGCCGTCGTTCTCGGTTCCCGCTATCGCCGAGACAGATCTGATTTCAATCAACTATACCAGCGGAACGACCGCACGCCCCAAGGGCGTCATGATCACCCACCGGAATGCATACCTGAACGTCCTTGGGACGCTGGCACACCAATCCTTCACGCCAGGTGACCGCTACCTCTGGACGCTCCCCATGTTTCATGCGAACGGGTGGACATTTGTGTGGCTGATTACGGCCAAGGGTGCGGCCCACATTTGCCTCCGCAAGGTCGAGCCGAAGTCCATTTTCAAGCTGATCGCTGACGAACACATTTCGTTTTTCTGTGCAGCCCCGACGGTGCTGATCGGCATAGCCAATGCGCCGGAGGCCCTTCGTGCAACGGCACCGCGTGGCGTGCGCCTGTTCACCGCGGGCGCGCCGCCGGCGGCCACGACCATCGAGCGCATCGAAGGTGAGTTGGGGTGGGAGATCACGCACGTCTACGGGTTAACCGAAACCACGCCGTTCATCACCATTTGCGAGGAAAGACCGGAACACAACGAGCTTTCCTTGACGGCGCGAGCCAAGATCAAGGCGCGCCAAGGCGTCGAGCTGGTGTCATCGGGTGAAATACGGGTCATCGACGAGAACGGAAACGAAGTGCCGCCTGACGGCAATACCCTGGGTGAAATCATTGTGCGCGGCAATGTGGTCATGAAAGGCTACTTCAACGATCCCGACGCGACCGCGCGGGCCATCCGCGACGGATGGTTTTACACCGGAGACGCCGCCGTGGTTCATGCAGACGGCTACGCGGAGATTCGCGATCGCCTCAAGGACGTGATCATCAGTGGCGGGGAGAACATCTCTTCCGTTGAACTGGAAGGGGTTCTCCTGCGGCACCCGGCCGTGCAGGAGGTGGCCGTTGTGGGCATGCCGCACGATAAGTGGGGCGAGGCACCGCATGCATTCGTCGTGCTGCGCGACGGCGCCGCGGCATCCGAGGAGGAAATCAGGGAATTTGCGCGGGAAAATGTCGCCAGATTCAAAGTTCCGCAATGGGTCTCGATCGTGCCGGAATTGCCGAAGACGGCGACCGGAAAGATCCAAAAATACGTGCTTCGCCGAGGTGCCGCAGGAATCGTGCGGCAATAGAGAGAATGCTCGATTCCCACGCCCCATGGAGGAAAAGATGGATGACTTCAAGACCGGTAGCGTAAAAGCCAATGGCATTCAGTTCCACTACATCGAGGCCGGGAGCGGACCGCTCGCGTTGTGCGTGCACGGATTCCCCGACTCGCCATGGACCTATCGTTACTTGCTGCCCAAACTTGCCGAGGCGGGCTATCGGGCGGTGTCCGCGTTCAATCGCGGCTACGCGCCGACCGGGATACCCGCCGACGGCGATTATTGTACTAAGACGTTGGCTTCCGACGTCACTGCACTGCACGACGCGCTCGGCGGCGGTAGCGACGCCGTGCTCATTGCGCACGACTGGGGCGCGGTAGCGGCCTATGGCGCACTCAGCTCGGCGCCGCAGCGCTGGCGCCGCGCCGTGATCTGCAACGTTCCGCCCTTGGCGGTCTTCGGGCAAGTGGCGTTCACCTACCCGCAGATCAAGAGATCGTTCTACTTCTGGTTCTTCCAAATGGCCGTTTCGGAAGGCGTCGTGGCTGCGAATGAATTGGCTTTTATCGATGGCCTGTGGGCCGATTGGTCGCCGGGCTACGCCGCCGCCTACGACTTGGCGCGCGTCAAAGAGTGTTTGGGCAAACCGGAAAACTTGCGAGCGGCAATGGGCTACTATCGTTCGCTATTCAATGCCGAGAGATTTGGGCTGCCCGATGCAATGGCAGATCAAGCAGCCGTGTGGGGCCAGCCGCTTACGCACCCGATCCTGTATCTGCACGGAACGAACGATGGATGCATTGCGCTGACACCCGAGCTGGTGCACAGCGTGCCAACGTTCTGCGGGCCTGGGTCGGAAGCGGAGATGATCAGTGGGGTCGGACATTTTATGCAGGTTGAGAAAGCTGCGGAAGTGATTGCCAGGATTCTTCGTTATCTCGCGAACAAGTAGCCCCGGATGTCTGGGAGAGGGTACAAAGAGTGGCCGCGATGCCTTCCTCCAAGGATCTGATCTCGATGGGAAGACATCGCTATCTATATGTGTTCGATCTACCCGCGGAACCGGGCCTGCGCATGCTGCGCGTGTACCGGGCGGGCAGTCAGCACGGGATTGTCGAGTCGTCGGTGCAGAAAGCCGCAGTGAAGGTGGAGGCGCAGCGAGTCAAATAGCGGCAGTGCGCCTGCCAATGGCGGGTGACGGGTCGCGAGATGGAGGTGATGATGCAACAGCTGTCATACCGGCTTCTGGTTCGTACGCTGGCGGTGGCAGCGATGGTGGTGGCGACCAGTGCCATCCATACAACGGCGGCGCATGCCCATGCGGTGCTCGTCAAATCGGAACCCGGCCGGCGTGCGGTTATTGCCAAGCCGCCGGGGCAAGTCCGCCTTTGGTTCAACGAGGCGCTTGAATCGGCGTATTCCACCGTAGTGGTGTCAGGCGAGAATGGGAAGCCGGTGGCGAGCGACCCCGCGGCGGTCGACAAAATTGACCCGAAACTGATCACGCTGAAACTGCCCGCCCTCAAAGCTGGGACTTATACCGTGCGTTACCGTGTGCTTTCGATAGATGGCCATGTTGTGGATTCGGGCTTTACGTTCACGGTAAGGGATCGTTCTGCGGCGAGAAAATAAGTGGAATTGGCCATTTGGCTGTTCCACGGGTTGCAGCTTGTATGCGCGTTATTTTGTTGCGGCATATTCGTCTTCCAGCTGCTGGCAGGTGAGGCATCGGACGAGTGGATCATGCGCTGGCGGCACTCGCTAGCCTTGACCGCCCTCTGGTTCGCGATTGCATTGTTAGTTCTCGGGGTCGGTGTCGCAGCGGCGCAACTGGCATTGGTTTCCGGTCGGCCAGAGAGCATTCTCGAGCCAGCGCAATGGGCGCGACTGTTGTTGCGCACCCGCTTCGGTGCCGTGTGGATTTTGCGGGAGGGATTGGCGCTTCTCCTGATCGCGCTGCTTGCGGTGCGCATGTGGGTCGTCCGACGTTTTGGTTGGCGGGCGTTATGCGCAGGCGCAGTCGGGCTGATCGCGCCATTCCTCGCCGTCGCCGCCTTCGCGGGTCACGGGGCGACCACCGAATTGGGATGGGTTGGGTTGTTCGCGCACGCGTCGCATTACCTGACGGTCGGGGGATGGCTCGGCGGGCTGCTGCCTTTGGCGTTGCTGCTGAGCAACGGTTCCCGTGAGTACGAAAGCTCGCGGGCAAGCTTCATCGCGAGCGCATTGCAGCGATTCTCCCGGTGGGCGGCCGCGTCGATGGCCATCATTGTGGTCACGGGCGTTTTCATCAGTTACCTGCAGGTCCAGAGCTTCCCGGCGCTGCTCGGAACGGCGTACGGGTGGCTGCTGCTGTGCAAGCTTGGGCTCATCGCCGGCATATTTGCGATCGCGAGCAGCCTGAGGTGGCGCGTGTTGCCCCAGTTCGCAGATCGCAAAACGGCGTTGCTCGCGACGATCATGAAACGGACCGTGATGGTGGAGTTGGGCATCGCAGTGGCAATCGTCGCCGTCGCGAGCGCAATGTCCGGCACGACCCCTGCCGCGCACGACGACGTACTTTGGTTGTTCCCATTCCGCTTTTCCATCGCTGCGACCTGGGAGGCATCCGCCACGCTGCGCACCACGATAGGGTGGTGCGCGGCATTTACCACGGCTTGCGGACTATGGGTCGCGTTGATTTGGCGTTCGAAATCGCGGCGGCCGATTCGCTTCGCCGTGGCCGGCACTGGATTTGTTGCCGGGCTGGCATGGACGTTGTCGCAATTGGCGGTCCCTGCGTACCCGGACACCTACAGGACGACTCCCGTCCTGTACCAGGCTGTCTCGGTGGCGAAGGGGATTCAACTGTTTATCGAAAACTGCACGCAATGCCACGGAACCGGCGGCCGGGGCGATGGCCCGCTTGCCGCCAAGCTACCCCGGCGACCCGCCAATCTCACCGAACCTCACACGGCGCTGCACACGGTGGGAGACATGTATTGGTGGCTTACCAATGGCATCCCTGCCAGCGGGATGCCGGCTCTCGCAGACCGGTTGACCGAAGAGGGCCGATGGGATGTCATCAATTTTCAACGGGCGTTCTCCGAGGGCTTCCAAGCGCGCCTGCTGCGACCCTCGATCGTCGCCAACGAGCCATGGCTGGGGGCGCCGGATTTCAGCTTTGTCGACGATGAGGGCAATGCCGGCACGCTCAAGGACTACCGGGGCAAGCGAGCCGTGCTCCTGGTGTTTTTCTCATGGCCCGAGGCGCGGCAACGCCTCGAGCAGCTTGCTGAACAGTACGGGCGGATAAGCGCCCAGCCCGCGCAGGTGATCGCAGTGCCGTGGGTCGCGGATGGCGACATGGTCAAATTGGCGAACGCGAGCCGGAAGACTCCGTTTCCGGTGGTGGCGAATGGCGCGAAGGATATCGTGGACACTTACATGTTGTTCCGGCGCACCCTCGGCAACGCGGGTCGAGAAGTGCTGGAACCGCCGCCGCCGCATATGGAATTCCTGATCGACCGGTACGGATACATGCGGGCGCGGTGGATACCAGAAATGAACGGCGATCAGACGGGATGGCAAGATATAGAATTTCTGCTCGGCCAGATTGCCGCGCTGAATCGCGAAGAACAGCTTCGTC
>JANXZQ010000236.1 GCA_025355445.1 Gammaproteobacteria bacterium | reverse complement strand
CTCCAGTTTCTGTTCCGCCGTAAATCGTCGATGTTCGCGTTTGCTCATTCACTTCGCTCCGTCTGCGGGGCGCCCGCAGCAGATCGAAGTCTCTCATCTTTGCGCTAGCCTTTTGTCCAGAAGTCGCTGAAGCTACACACCCATGCTCTTCGGCGACTTGAAACTCTCTCTCTGCGTCAAGCGAGCCGTCCACGCCCTCTCACTCGATGACGAGCGAACGACATTTCATCCCTTGTTATGGGACGAGGAGTGGGAAGCCGAATCGGCTGCCAAGATCCAACTCTTTCCGGCCGCCTCACACAAGTTTGGTTTGCCGGCGTCCACTCGAACGTTGGCGGTGGTTATCCGGAAGATCGTCTCTCCTTCATTGCTCTCGAATGGATCATGGCCGAGGCCGCCAACAACGGCCTCGTCCTCATTGCAGACTAGGCACGAAAACTCGTTGCCGCGAAATCCTCTTACGCAAGGCTATACGACTCCCGAGCGGGACTCTCCGCCTACTATCGATACTCGCCCCGCCAAACCCCACGATTCACCTACAAAGGGTCCCCCCTGCTCTCGAACATCCACTGGAGCGTTCTGACCCGAATGACGTATGGATCAGATTCCTACGCGCCAATTACCCTGCCGCACATGTTCAATATCTTGACGCCCAGCGGCGTATTGATGAATCTCGGACAGCTGTCGCAATCGCTGCGTGACCATGGCGCGCTCACCACAGGCGACGCCGAACTCGACGCTGCAGTGACACTGCTTGGCAGCCCCGACCGCGATGAAGTCGGCCTAGTCTGTTCCCAACGATCGGCAATTCCTCAACGGCGTGATCAAAGCGAAGTCGGACGGCGAGTTGTTCCTCTACGTCAATGACGCAGTTACTTCCATACCAGGTCTCGAGCACCTGTTCTTCGATAACAATTCAGGAATCGCGACTATACGGGTCGTCCGCCTCACCTCCGACGCCATCGCGGCCGAGTCCCGCACCGCCGGCTCCCCGCCTCTTCCTACGAATTCTTCGTTCAACACTCATCCTTGAACTCGATGTCGACAGTTATTTGCAAGGATGTCCGATGGTAACGAACAGAAGAGACGAATGTTCCTCCGCATGACCAAAGGATTGGAGGCTAGCTTCGCGGATGCCGATAAACAGACTAAAGGTACCCGGGAGATTTTTTCGATCCCCGCTGCCATTGGGATGGTCGTGATCCTGAACGTCAGCGCGCACACGGACATTAGACAATGACCATTTCCTAAGTCATCAGTGGACCAAAGAATGCCGGCAGGTCAGGGTTCCTGTCGACAGAAGGCGGCCCTCGTTGCCTTTTTCGTTGCAAGTCTGGCCGTCCGAGATTGCTTGCGCATCGTCACAGTGGCTCGAAAATCCTCAGAATCCATAATCTGGGTGAGAGTCGGCCTACATCCAAACCGATTAATCCCCTCTGGTTCTTGCCTGAACTCTTTCAATAGACTGCACCTATGGAATCCTCGACCTCACCTTCTCCTACGGCAACGCGTCAGTCGCTACGGGTTTTACTAGTCGAGGATTCCCAAGTGTTGATTCAGCGGCTGACGGAAATGCTTCACCAGATCGACACTGTGCACTTGATCGGTGCCGCGGATACTGAATCTTCCGCGGTCGATTTTGTTGCCCGCAATTGCGTGGACGTGATGATTTTGGATTTGAATTTGAAGCAGGGAACAGGCTTCGGTGTGATGCGAGCGTTGGCGCACATGGCTGTGAAGCCGCGAATCGTAGTATTGACGAATTACGATTTACCTGAATACAAAACGGCCGCGACCGCCCTGGGCGCAGCGTATTTTTTGGATAAGGCGAATGACTACGGGCGACTCGCGGCTGTGCTGCAGGAGATAGGCGCAGGCCCTCCTTTGAAGTACTAAATCCCTTTAATGGCCTTAAATGCGGGCTCGATCGTGCAAGTAGTGATCAGCTGCTCTAAAGTGT
Source organism: Gammaproteobacteria bacterium (assembly GCA_025355445.1). Lineage (GTDB taxonomy): Bacteria > Pseudomonadota > Gammaproteobacteria > Steroidobacterales > Steroidobacteraceae > Bog-1198. Next base: position 49,066 of record JANXZQ010000236.1, on the reverse strand, counting down.
CAGGATCGACCGGCTTGGTCAGATGGTGATCAAAGCCCGCCTCGTGGGCACGACGTTTGTCATCCGCATGGCCCCAACCGGTCATGGCAATGAGGACGATTTCGGATCCCCAGGGCTGAGAGCGAATTCTCTTCGCCAATTCGTAACCGCTTAAGCCCGGCATGCCGATATCGAGAATCGCCACGCGGGGCACATGCTGTTTCGCCATCTGGAAGGCCTCGACCCCCGTGTGTGCAATGTGGACTTGATGCCCCGCGAACTCTAATAGCATCGCCAAGCTCTCGACGCCATCGCGATTGTCATCGGCGACTAATACCGCGATTGGGCTTGTCGGCTCGACGGTCGCGGCCGCCGGCGAAAGAGGGTGAATGCCTGTAGCGACATGGACACCGGGAAGGGAGACCGTAAATTCGCTGCCCCGCTCGAGACCCTCGCTTCGTGCTTCTACGTGCCCCCCATGCAGTTCCACCAGGCCTTTGACCAAGGCGAGGCCGATGCCAAGACCGCCCTCGGTGCGCTCGTGATGGGGATTCACTTGCGAAAACATCTCAAACAGTTTTGGCAGCATGTCGGGACTTAAGCCGATGCCGCTATCGCGCACGGTGATGAGAAGGCCATCATTCTCAATCCGCGCGCCAAAGAAAATCTCCCCTTCGGGGTCGGTGTACTTTGCGGCATTGGTGAGCAAATTTGTCACCACTTGCACAAAACGGACCGGATCAGCCTCAATTTCCGAGGGCTCTGAAGGCCAATCGAGGATCAACCGATGACTTTTTGCATCAATAACCGGCCGTGCGGTCTCAAGTGCCTCCGCCAACAGGCCCTGAAGGCTAGAACGCTCTTTTCTAAGTTCACAAACCCCGCGGCTGATGCGCGAGACCTCGAGCAGATCATCGAGTAGCGTCGCCATGTGACGCACCTGCCGGGCGATGATCGTGCGACTGCGCTCGATCGCTTCGGGATTCAACGCAGCGTCTTCCAAAAGACTGGCTGCGGTGCGAATCGGCGCGAGCGGATTTCGCAATTCATGCGCCAGGGTTGCGAGGAATTCATCTTTGTGACGGTCCTGCTCGCGTAGTTGCTCCTCGTTCAACTTCTGCGCAGACACATCGACCGTCACGCCATCGAAACGTATCGGCGTGCCATCACTTGCATAGTCGGTGCCACCGAGCGCGCGTATCCATTTGACGACTCCGGTGCTCGGATGCACGGTACGGTAAATGATGTCATACGGGGTTCGATGTCGGATCGATCCATCAATCGCTTCGCGGGTTCGTTCGCGATCCTCTTCGTGAATTCTCGCGTAAAAGTCGTCGATCGTAATCCGGGCGGTTGGTTCAAAAAAGAAGTGATCCTTGACCCTCTCGTCCCACTTGAGCTCATCGAACGGCAGGTCGCAGTACCAAAATCCGATCCCGGACAGGCGAGTCGCATAATCGAGGCGTGCCAGGTTGAACGCGAGCGCATCGTCCCCCGCGGCTCGTGAGGTCACATCGACCCCCTGCACCAAAACGCCGCTGACCGCGCCATCGCACTCAGTAATGGGTTGATACACATAGTCAAGGTATCGCACATCGATGGGACCATCGGGTGAGGACTGCACAGCGTACTTGGCCGCAGCGGCCGAATGAGGTTTTCCAGTCGAATAAACCTGATCCAAGATCGTGAGATAGCCTTGTGCCACCGCGTCCGGAAGCGCATCGGCCACTGTCCGCCCGACGACAGAGCGCTGACCAATGAGTTTTTGGTAGCCCGGATTGACAAGTTCAATGACATGATCTTTGCCCCTAAGGAGGGCAAGAAAGGTCGGTGCCTGATCAAATAGCTGCACGAACCGCTCGCGCTCGGCTGAAAGCCGCCGCTCGGTCTGCATCTGTTCGGTCGTCTCGGTGCAGACGACGAGCACGCCGCCGACGCCTTGACGAAATGACGGCTCATCAATGGGGCTGTAGCCATACGTCCAATACACATCTTGCAGCTCGCCGTGACGAATGATCGGCACGAGTTGATTTTCGTGCCAGGTTGCGCCGTCGCCCCGCATCACCTGCTCGATCTGCGGACCGATGATCGGCCAGATTTCCTCCCAAGACTGCCGGCCCGGCTTACCCAAGATAGAAGGGTGCTTCTCTGAACCGAGGGAACGGCTATAGGCGTCGTTGTAAAGACACGTGTGCTCGGGGCCCCAAAAGATGAACATCGGATGCTGCGTCGCCAGCACTAAGCGCACGACGGTGCGTAGGCTTTGCGGCCAGAATTGCGGGTCGCCTAGCGGAGTGTGCGCCCATGGATAGGCGCGAATGCGCTCGCCCATGCCGCCGCCGCCGGCGAGAAAGTCCAGGTCCATGCCCGACTCGGATATCACTCGCTGCTCCCAAGGCCCTGATCGGCGGCCCATTTTAGATATTCGGTTCCCTGTGTCATCTTCTCATATCGTTTATCCCTGACGACATCTCTGCGCTTTTCTGCCTTGCCACCATAGAACCCCTGAATTGTTGGAACTCCCGTTAGCGGTCCGCTTGATTTCCGGGCCGATTTGGCAATTTTTATAGGCCTGGGTCACTCGCGGATTTATATCGGATTTCAGGTAGGCACCTCACTGCTACCGATATCGTGAGAAATCAAAGTATCGTCTCGCATTTGTGTGCCTCAAGCGTCAAGATCGCGCTCGCAACTCTCTGATTCTTAAGGGAGCGTCGGGCCTAGCCAGGAGGCAGGAAAAATAGTTGGACTCAATGAGTTATCGCCACCCCTCTCTGTGCTTCTTGCCATGTCCCACCATCAGTTGCGACACGGAAAACACGCCTTCTCCTATCGGGAGGCCTTGTATCCCTCGATCCCGGAGGGTTTTGGGAGGTCTGGCAACGGCGCATTCTTTGTCTATCGCTCGGTCGAATTCAATTCGTGCACCTGCTCAGGCCGATCATGCCGTCTTTACACGCGTCACGCCTTGATTCGAACACAATTCCTCGCGCAGTCTGCTCATTCCTGGCGATTGTCGCCGAATGGCCGCTCGATGAACTGCGCAATTTTGCGGCCTCACCGTCGTTCGATGAACTGCTAAAAAATCTTGCCTGCTCTTCCAGATTCCGACCCGAGTCCAAACCGCCCCGCCGCGCCCTCATTGCTCTCACTTCCGGTGTTTTTGTAGCGCCCCAAAGGCCTCGGCGCGTGAGAACTAGCGTTCACATTTGAGCCTATTAACGCTTGCGGTGGCCGGCTGGTCCAGCCACTATGCCTACAGTCACGGGTACCGCTTATCTCATGAAGTTGTTCGCCGGCCTCAGAAAAATAAGACAATCAGAGCGAGCACATCTTCCCTTCTTAAAGTCTGTCATCGACTACGACATCGTCATCGAGATTGGCTATGGAGAGGAGCGCGGACAGCCGTTGACGTTGAAGCGCCTCTACCTCGTCGATATCTGCTCACGCGGAACCTTACGACGACGCCTAAACCGAATGATCGTCGATGAAGTCGTCATCCGGAAAAAGCACCCCGACGACGGACGTGCGAGTCTGCTGGTAATTCCGCCGGCAACGCTGAAACTCTTTTCCAAGTACAGCGGTGCGCTCACCGCAATCTCCGCCTCGCACTTCCAATGATTCGCCCGCGCCTCTATGCCTGAACCCACCATCCGCTTTCCCGTGACCTGCCCAAAATGCGGAAACGAGAGCCTCGGAGAATATTTGCTCGCCGACGTAGCGGCTGCTTTGATTGAATCGAGGGCGCTGCGTCTGTCATCGCCATGTCATCTGCAGGCTTGGCAAGCAGCACCTCACGAAATCGAACAGATTCGCGAATACCTCGCCGCTGTAGCGAAGGCGCCGCCGGCGTAGCGCTCGTTTAGAACCAGCGCTTCGACGGAGCTCAAACGCGAGCCAACTGAGGTCCGGACGGAAGCCATAGGGGACCCTGAGTGGCGGTCCCTTGTCCTGTAAGGCAGAAAGCCGCGTTGAGCTATATTTCCTGGGGGTTACGATCGTGCCGACGCTCTGAAATGCACGGCCCGACGTCGAATGGGGAGAATTAGTGGCCGCCGGCTCGCCCATGGCGGGTGTCGAGTGCGACAATTAACGCATTGAATGTCTTCCACCACGATTCATCCGTTTTTCAACCAAAAGCGCGAGTGGCGTTTTACTGGCATTTGGTCACCTGGACACATTGTGGGGCTCTATCGCTACGCTGGTCCTAGTCTGTACTCATGCAAATTCAAAGGTTGTCCGCAATCTTCGACTCTGCCACTGACACGATCGAATGACGAGATTAGACAGCAATGGGTGAAATACCGCGCTGGCGGATTCCTAGGGTGCGATTCGCTCCGCGTTAAGTGCCGCCCCTTGAATGGTTCCGCTGACCGATGCGACGGCGTTGATGTTCGCGTCGTTCCAGCGAATCGAGAGCGTGCCCACTGGTTGGCCGGCGCTCTTCAGGGATACCTGCGCAGTAATGATGTTCGTGGTTTGGTCCCAGGACACCGTGCCGGATACCGCGACATCCTGGGTGAATTGAACGCCCTTCAGATTGAAGTCGTAGCCCACGTCCGTCGCTTCATAGGTGAACGTTCCGCCGCGTAGCCCGCTGCCGACGTAGTTATAGGTCACATAGTAGCGGGCAATGATGTCGCCGACCGCCTCAAGTCCGGCGGCAGCGATGCGCCGCTGTGCGTCGGACGCCTTGTTGCCGGAACGCGCCACGAGTGGGCCTAGGTCGGCGGCATTGGCTGCGAATTGCGGTACCGTGCGGACCGGACGCACCTTCTGCACGCAATTGGTATTTCCTGGAGAGAGGTTCTTCACGAAGCGCTGGACGATGCCGAGCGTACAGCCGATGAAATCACCGTCCGCGACCACATGTCCTAGATTGGGAACCACGACGTGAACCGCATTGGGAAACTGCTGCGTGGTCTCATTGGCGTCGATCACCGAAGTGATGGAATCCAGGTCGCCGGACAACACCAGGGTGGGCACCGCAGGAAAATGCGCGCTGGGTGGCAAGGGCGCACCGGGCGCACCTGGACTCAAGCTCTTGGGCGGCACCGGCCATGGAAGACAGGTATCGAGCGGCGTGATGTACACCTGAGAATCGATGCCTTCGTCGACCGTGAATGGCGCAAACAGATCCGGGCGCTGTACGCGCGCGTCTTGCAGCGCATTGGCGTACTGGCGGTTGCGTTGCGTGCGGTAGGCATTAAGGTCGTACAGCATCGGGTAGTCCGCGCAGGTCACGGCCGTGGCCAAGCCGTAACTGTAGTCGATCGGATCATCGACGCTCGCCGTATTGACTTCGGCCACCAGGCGCAACAGCGGTAGTGCATCCTTGGAATTCAGCCACGCTCGAGCAGCGGCGTCTAGATCCCGATAGATGGGAGGGCCGTAACCGGCGGAATCGATCAGGTAGATGAGGGCGCCGGTGTCGAGCGTCGTCGGCTGCGGGTCGCCGTTGCCGTCCGGCGCAGTGCCCTTGATCGAATGTTGGCGCACGTAATTCACGATTTGCTGCATTCGCGCGGTCGCGGTACCGCCCAGCGCGCTGCAGCTGGGCGAACGCACGCAACTCGAACCGATACCCGACCAGGCGGCAGCCCAATCCGTCGCAAACCACGGATCGGGAGCGCGAACGGGATAGGCGCTGTCCAAAATGATACTGCGCAGGCGATTGGGATACAGTCCCGCGAAAACTTGTCCGACGAATGTTCCGTAGCTGTCGCCATAGAAATCCGCATCATCCACGTCGAGGGCATCCATTACCGCGACAATGTCGTTGACGGCGTAGTCGGTGCCATAGAACCAGGCCGTGTTCCCCAGCTGCATGGCGCAGGCGGCGACGGCATCAAGATCCGCGGAGCCCGTCTGCAGATCCGGGCAATCGATGGGATCCGACAAACCCGTGCCGCGCTTGTCGATGATGAGCACATCGCGGCGATCGCGCAGCGCATCGAACAGGCTCAGGTAGTAATCGCGCGTGCCGGTCGATGAGTAACCCGGACCGCCCTCCTGCGGCAGAATGGTCCCAAGGCGGGCCTTGGTCAGATCGGTCCGCGGGTAGTATTCGAACCCCACGGTGATTTTCCCTTTCACGACTCCGCTGGGGTCGATCGGACGCTCGATGGTGCCGCAATATCCGTTGTAATCCGTGTTGCAATAAGTGAGGGTGAGCGAACCCACTTTAATGGTGCCAGGTACGGCGCCCGCGCCGCCGGCCAACCACAGGGCAGTACACCCGAACGCGGCGGCAATTCTGGAGTTCCAAGGCTTTCGTGATTCCATGCGCCTCCCTCTCCCCTATTGTCGTGTGCCGAGACTAACATGCCTATGCTTTTCAGCGCAGCGTGCAAGACGGTCAGCCCCGCACTTCCGATTTGCGCAGGCGGATTTGATATATGTTCAATCGACGCCCGGGCGTTTCGCCGGGGATCAGCATCTTCAAGGAGAGCCTGAAGTACGCCACTACGCCGTTCACGACAATTAATCGCCCGTATCCAGCGGCCCTTCCCTACCCTGTTATTACCGCAGCCGGCTCGTCTTCTTGGAGAAATTTGAGTGACCCGGCGGGAACGGGATGGCCGGCAGAGGCATCTAATGGACTAACCACTCTCAAGGACAGGTATGACCTCGCCCACTGTGACAGCCCGGACCGAATGCGAAGCCATCGATGAATCGGTGCTGGTGGAGCGAATTCTGCTCCACGACGAAGTGGCCTTTGAAGTTCTGATGCGCCGCCATAACGCCAAGCTGTTTCGCGTCGCCCGCGCGATCTTGAAAAACGATGCGGACGCGGAAGACGCGCTGCAGGAATCGTATATTGCCGCTTACCGGGGCATGAAGCGATTTCAAGGCCTGGCGAAGCTCTCCACGTGGTTGACCCGTATCGTCATTAATCAGGCGCTCGGCCGGTTGAGGGCCCGACGCAAGGACGACGTGGTCGTGGGCATTGCCGTTGAACATCGTCATTCGTTACGGGCGCAGGAGTCATTTGTGGACGAACGCCCCAGTGAGTCGCCCGACCGGATCGCTTTCCAAGCGCAACTTCGCGGACTCCTGGAACAAAAAATCGATGCGCTGCCGCTGGTCTTCAGAACCGTGTTCATCATGCGTGAAGTCGACGATATGAGTGTGGAGGAGACGGCGGAGTGCCTGTCGATCCCCGCCGCAACGGTCCGATCTCGATTGCACAGGGCGCGAGCGCAGCTACGCGAGTCTCTGAGCCTCGAGATGGATTCCATCACGGGGCGTGTTTTCGAATTCGGCGGCTCGCGCTGCGATTGCATCGTCGCGCATGTACTCGAGCATTTGCGGAGCGCATCCGTCGCACAACTCTGATCCGGGAACGCAAACGGGGTATTGCGCATCTAATCCCGCCTGACCCACTGTATCCGCGAGGGCGGAACGCTTACATAAGGAATTAGAACGTGAAAACACTCAGTCCGATACTGACCGCGGCCCTAATACTGGTCGCTACCGCCGCTTTCGCTCAGAGCGCGAGCGATGCCCAAATTGCCGCCATTGTGGTAACCGCGAATCAAGTGGACATCGATGCGGGAAAACTGGCGCAAATGCGCGGCCACGGTGCTGAAGTCAAAGACTTCGCCAAACTGATGGTTGCCGATCATTCCGGCGTCAACAAGCAGGCCGTTGCACTGGTGACGAAGCTGAAAGTTACGCCGGAGGATAATGCCACCAGCCAAGCATTGGCTGCCGGTGGGGTGGAGAACCTCAAAACGCTCAAAGCCCTCAGTGGCGTTGCTTTTGACAAGGCCTATGTGGCCCATGAAGTGGCCTATCACCAGCAAGTGATCGATGCCCTCGACAAAGCTTTGATCCCGAATGCCCAAAACGCCGAACTCAAGGCTCTCCTGGTCGCGGTGCGGCCGGCTTTCGTCGCGCACCTGGAACACGCTCAGAAAATCCAGGTTACGCTCAACAAGTAACTTGCGATCGGCGGGAGAACGAGATGACTCACCGCGGCACGGCGCGGAAAACCGCTGCGCTCGGTGCGGCGGCGATCATGGCGCTGGTGCATGGAGCGTGCGCGGCCGACGGCGTTTCGCTCCAGACTGTCGTTATCGAGGGAGTGGCATACAAGCCGGCCGCCCTGACGGTTAAACGCGGGGATCGGGTGAAGTGGATAAACAAGGACCCCTTCCCTCATACCGTCACCGCCCCCGGGTCATTTGGCTCGCACAGCATTGCGGCTGGGGGCACCTGGACCCACGTGATGCGGCGCTCGGGTACTATTGCATACGCCTGCACGTTGCATCCGAATATGAATGGTACATTGCAGGTGCAATGAATCCGAAGCAGCAAAAACGCCAGTACGCCTCCCCCGCCTGCTTGATGCATGAGTTCGAGGCGCAATCCCAGACTTCGTGTGCACTTAATCTGCAGGTCAAACGGATCTATGCGAAGCCGGTGTCCAAGGATGGCTATCGCGTCCTGGTGGATCGGCTCTGGCCGCGCGGTGTGACGCGCGAAAACGCGAAACTCGACGAGTGGCTGAAGGAGATAGCGCCCAGCACCGAACTGCGCAAGTGGTTCGGTCACGAACCTCTTCGATGGCAGGACTTTCGGCAACGCTATCGCGTTGAACTGACCGGGCATCGCGATGCGCTGGCGCAGCTGGCGGAACGCGCCGCAGGTCAACGGGTGACGTTGCTCTACGCGGCGCGCGACCCGCAGATCAATCACGCGGTCCTTATCGAGGAAGCTCTCAGGAAGGGACTAATTGAGTGCGCGATACACCCACTCGCCCGCGACCATCGTCCATAGCACCTTTGTGTCCCGCATTTGTTCGGCAGGCACAGCGAGCACATCGCGATCGACCAGGGCGAAATCGGCCGCCTTGCCCGGTTCGATGGAACCGATGTTGGCCTCCTGCTTCATCGCGCGCGCCGCGTTGATGGTGTAGGCGTACAGCATGGCCTCGCGCGGCATATCCTGACTGGCGTTCAAGGCGCCCTTCTCGCCATGCCACGCGCCGAGCCGAGTCTCAGCCTGGTAGATGCCTTTAAAGACTTCCGGCGTCGATACCGGCCAATCGCTCGCGCCGGCAATCACTGCGCCGGCATCCAACATGGAACGCGCCGGATACTGCCAATCATAAATGTCGGCGGCCACATAGGGCTTGATGAGGTCGATGGTGTCAAAACCGTACTCGGCCCATAGCAGCTGATACGCGGCCACGATGCCAAGCGGCTTGAATCGGTCGACATCTTCGCTGCGCACGAACTGCAAGTGAGTGATGGTATGCGGCAAGCCGCTGTTGCCGTTGGCCTTGCGCGCGGCCTCATAACCGTTCAACGCTTCATGCACGGCCAAATCGCCGATAGCGTGGGTGTGCACGATCAGCCCCTGCTTGTCGGCGTCGATGCACAGCTTGGCGAAGTTCGCCGGCTTGAACAGCAGATCGCCGAACTTGCCGGTGTTGGCGTAAGGCGCGGTCATGGCGGCGCTTTGCGAGGGATACTCGACCACACCGTCGGCGAACACCTTGACACCCGGGAGCGTAAGGTTGGGAATACCGGCAAATTGGGCGCGCAGGGCCAGCGCGTCCTTAAAAGAGTTTGGGTCATCGGGCTTGACCAATGGAAATGCGGCCACGTGGGCCGTCAGTCCTCCGGCGGCGGCTAGATCTCGGTAGGCGGCGAGTATGGGCGCGTCGGTAAGTGGATCTAGCCAGGAGGTAATGCCGATGCTGTGCAAATATTCCACAGCTGCGCGCGCGCCGGCCAGATTCTTGCGAGCATTGGTTGGCGGAATCTTCTTCTTGATGACGTCCAAGCCCTCATCCACTCCGAAGCCGTTCGGTGTGAGGTCTTTCTCCAACCCGTAGTACTTGCGCTTCTCTTCCGGGAGCTTGGCGATCATGGCTTTGTCCAGGCCGGCGCGTTTGCGCAATACCGCATTCGACCAACCGGTGTGACCATCCATGCCGCCCATGAATACGGGCTGATTGACATAGGCGCCGCCATTGAAGCGCGCATTCAACTCCGCGTTGTGCGACCAAATGCCCAGCGGTACCCCAGTGACTACCAGCACGTCGCCGCTCATCCCGCGCCCACTGCTCTTGGCCTCCGCGACGAAGGCCGCCAGCGCGTCGACATTCGCAATGTTGTTCTTGGCGTCAGCCGATAGCAGTCCTACGCCGCCGTAAACGGCGTGCACATGACTGTCTATCAGGCCGGGCAGCAGAGTCTTGCCGTCCAGGTCGGTGACTTGGGCACCGCTGCCGACGCTTGCTTCCACATCATGACGATTGCCCACTGCGAGGATCTTGCCGTCACGGAACGAGACGGCCTCTGCGTAAGGTTGCTGTGGATTAGCGGTGAAAATCTTGCCGTTGATCAGGATGCGGTCTTCAGCGCCGGATGCGCCGAGCGGCAGTAGTGCTGCGCAGACGGTGAACAACAATGCCGAACTCAAATAGACTCTTATTTTCATGATGACCTTGTAGAAAGATGATTTGCAGCCCGCATCCGGAATGCCGCACGCACTAGGATAAACCGTCTACCCAGACGAGTCCTACACCAATATGCGGGCGCGAGGAATTTTGCCCGCCGGTCCCGGAATTTATAGTCTGCCGTGGCAATCCCAAGGCCGATGGGCCAGTCAACAAAACTGCCCAACCGAACTGCGAGAAGGTGCGACCGTGAAAATCAGCTTTGGCTATGAACTAGCTTTCTACTGCCCACAGCCGACCCCCATGGTGTTATTGCTGAACGCGATTCCTAACCCGCAACAGCGGATGGTGGTCACCGACTTTGTGCATACCGATCCTGCGGTGCCGCTGGTTACTTACCTCGATGCCTTCGGTAATCTGTGCACCCGGCTTGAAGCCCCGGCCGGTCGCATCTGCATTAGCGCCGCGGGATTGATCGAGGATTCAGGAATTCCTGAGGCGGAGTTCTGCAATGCGCTCGAGACGCCGATTAGCGCCCTACCACACGATGCTCTCATGTACTTGCTACCCAGCCGCTACATCGAAAGCGACCTGCTGGCGCCCGAGGCGCTGCGCCTGTTCGGGAATTACGCGCCCGGCTGGTTGCGCGTCCAGGCGATTTGTGATTTCGTGAATCGACATGTGGCATTTGGCTATCAATTCGCTCGGTGCACCAAGACGGCGCTCGAAACTTACCGCGAGCAGCAAGGAGTTTGCCGAGATCTGGCGCACCTGGCGATCGGCTTCTGCCGCGCCATGAGCATTCCCGCCCGCTACGCCACTGGATACCTGGGTGATATAGGAGTCCCCGTGGTCGACGCGCCGATGGATTTCGCAGGCTGCATGGAAGTGTTTCTGGACGGCGCGTGGCACACCTTTGACCCTCGCAACAATGCCCGACGTATCGGACGCCTCATGATTGCGCGCGGGCGAGATGCGGCGGACGTGGCCATCAGCACCGCGTTCGGAACGTCGTACTTGCAGCTGTTTCGGGTATGGACTGACGAGATCGATGAGGGTCAGGCAGCGGCCATGCAGAGTCAATTCTGCAGCCCGCACGAAGGCGTTCGGGCTGCTTAACGATCACGGGCGCGCCTCAAGACCGGCAGCGGCCAAATTGCCACCCGTTAGGGAGTCTTCGGCGGCGGCGTAGCGCTCTCCGGATGCAATATATTCGCCTTCATGCCATTGTCAGCGACGAAATCGCCGAGCTGCATTCCCGCCGGGCAGGCTCCTACATACTTACTATCGCTCACGATAACGCTGCTGTTCCCTTCCTGGCGAATCTCGGTGTGTACCGCGGTATTCCCCGTCACAACGGTGACAGACTTGGATTTGGTCACTGTATCGCCGAATTTGCATTCGGACAGCTCCGTAATCGTAGTCCCGCTATGCGTAGCGTTGATCCGTTTGCATGGATGATTGGGACCTTTGAGCCGTTGATCGACAAGGGTTTGCAAAAGCGCCGTGCTGCTGCACATGCTCGCGGTCACCGAGGGCAGTTGTGCGTCGCCGCTGGTCGTCGTAGTCGCCCACAGACCTGCTTTGATGTCCGGCACGTCCGCCGCATAGGTGGCTCCGCCCAGCAGAGCGCACCCAAAAAGTCCCCATAGCCTCATTTTATCCATCTATATCCCCGCATTTCATTTCAGATCGTCGCCGCCCGAGGCCCCCAACGCCCCGCAATTATGCCCCAAAGGCCGACTAACGAGCTTGAACGGGCAAGGGTCGCCCGTTGCAGAGATTATGTGTGAGATATTGCATTACTTTAGCACCGTAAGTCATTGAACTGTCATGCGATACTAAACCCTTAGTTGCAAACGCTAGCTCGGCAACCATCATTGGGTATGATTCAATAGCGATAGGTGATCGCTCCAGGAGTGTGAAATGGCGACGGGGTGGGCAGCTGAAGGCGCGGTGCAAGAGCAGATCGACGCGACCGTGAAGGATGGAATTCTGCGTGCGAAGAGCCAGATGCCGCAGGGGCCTGGCCTTACGCATTGTGCGGAATGCGCAGGCGAGATCCCGGCGGCGCGTCAAACGGCGATTCCGGGGGTGCGACTGTGCGTCGCGTGCCAGGATGCGCAGGACAGCGATCACGCTCGGTTCAGCGGCTATAACCGCCGCGGCAGCAAGGACAGCCAGCTGCGCTAGCATTTCTTTAGATCTTGGAGAGCGCTCATGTGCCGAAATATCAAAACGCTGTTCAATTTCGAGCCGCCGGCGACCGAACTGGAGATCAACGCATCCTCGTTGCAGTTCGTCCGTAAGTTGAGCGGCTTCACCCATCCTTCAAAAGCCAATCAGGCGGCTTTTGACCGCGCCGTCGAGGAGGTCGCAGCCGCGGCGCGCGCCTTGATCCAGTCGCTGGTGACCAGCGCCGATCCGCGCGATCGAGAAATCGAAGCGGCGCGCGCGAAAGATAGATCCGCTGCTCGATTTGGTTGATGCGCTCGGACGGCTGACGTGTGCGAAGAACTGTACCGCTTTTTTTCGCGCGGCCCTGTGTCTGTTATGCGGATGCCGCTCTGGCACACTTAGGCCATGAAAATAGCTAAACCAATGCTGATGGTAACGACCCCGATCGGCGTATTGGCGGGCCTGTATGAGTGCGTGAGGCTGGCGGGCGGGCTGGTGATCGTCATGCTGGCGATGGTCGGCGTCATGCTCGCTGCGCTGGCATCCGTAATCGCCACGGTTCGACGGGAGGCTCGGACTGCTGAGCAGCGCGCCGCGGAAGCCGCCGCGACCGCAAGCGCGAGCTCGGTTACGAATGCCCCGGGGGCCGTATGCAATTCCTGATCGTTGCTCTGCTGATTGCTATCATAGGCAGCCTCGGGCACGCGCTGTTCTCGATGTCCTCGGGACCTGACCGTGCCCAGCAAATGGCGCAGGCATTGACGGTTCGGATCAGCGTGTCTGTGGCGCTGTTTGCGTTGATTCTGGCCGGCTATCATTTCGGCTGGATCGAGCCGCACGGCATCCACTAATTCACTCAAGTGCTGGCCGAGAGGGCTGGCAGGTCGTAACGTAGTCGGCCATGAAGCTGTATCTTGCGGTGGCCCAAGAATTGGGCGCGATGATTCGCGGCGGCACACTGCGTTCCGGCGAAAAACTGCCATCGATACGCGAGTTTTGCCGCACCAGGGGCGTTAGCCCAGCGACTGTGCTGCACGCGTATGACACCTTGGCCGCCGAGGGACTCATCGAGTCGAGCCCGCGGTCCGGCTACTACGTGCTCGAGAAGCGCAAGGCCGCCGCGGTGCCACGCACCTCCACGCCCAGTGCCAATTCGACCCGCGTGCTCGTAAGCGACTTGGTTTTCGACACCCTCGAGGCCACCCGGGACCGAGAGGTCGTCCCATTAGGTTCCGCGTTTCCCAGTCCAACGCTATTCCCCTGGACCAGGCTGGCCCGGTATCTCGGTGGCAGCGCACGCCATATGAACCCTTGGAGCACCGTGGCAAGTCTGCCGCCCGGAGATCTGGAACTGCGCCGGCAGATTGCCCGACGCTACTTGCGCCTGGGAATGACCATCGGCGTCGAACAGATCATCATAACCGCCGGAGCGCTCGAAGCCCTCAACCTCAGTTTGCAAGCCATCACTCGACCAGGGGATACCATTGCGATTGAGTCGCCGACATTTTATGGTTGCCTGCAGGCCGCCGAAAGGCTGGGACTACACGTTGTCGAGATTCCCACGCACCCGCACGAGGGGGTCGATCTGACGGGCTTGAGCAGGGCCATCGCCAAGCATCCCATCCGCGCCTGTTGGTTCATGACCACGTTGCATCATCCGACGGGCGCGACCGCTCCGCCGGAAAAGAAGCGCGACTTGGTGCGCCTTCTCACCGGCCATGGCATTCCGCTCATCGAAGATGATGCTTATGCCGAATTACAGTACTCATCCCCACCCTCGCCGCCCGCCAAGGCCTTCGACGACAAGGGTTGGGTTCTGCATTGCGGCTCGTTCAGCAAGTGCCTTGCACCGGGATACCGTCTTGGGTGGCTCGCAGCCGGCCGCTTCACACAGGAGGTGGCGAGACAGAAAATAGAGTCCTCGCTGGCGACCAGTCTTCCGATTCAGCAGTGCATCGCGCAGATGCTTCATCACGGCGGCTATGAAGCGCACCTCGTGCGCCTGCGCGAAGTACTGGCGAGCCAGCAAGCTGCCGCGCTCAACTCCGTGCAACGCCACTTTCCGGCGGGGTTTCGCGTCGCCCAGCCGTTGGGCGGCTACTTCTTATGGATCGAATGTGCCGCCTCCGTGGACGCGCTCGAAGTGCACCGGCTTGCGGTGGAATCAGGTATTTCCGTTGCACCGGGGCCGATGTTTTCCGCGCGTCGGCAATTCGGCAATTTTCTGCGGCTTAATTGCGGTCATCCCTGGACCACGAGTATGGACCGCGCCGTGCAGCGTCTGGGAGAGATTTTGCGGCGTGGCAGCTAATAGCCGGTGCGAAATCGGGTCCATTCGCGGGTCAGCAGACGGGAATACTCCGGCGAGACGGCCCGGATCGGAATCAGCCGCGCCCGTGTCGCCTGATTCGGGTAGATGGTTTCATCTCCTTTTATGGACGCCTGCACCAAGGGCAGAGATGCCAGATTGCCGTTCGGATATTTAATGGCATTGGTAATTCCGGCAGTGACGTCGGGGCGCATCAGATAGTTCAACCACAGGTGCGCGTTGTGGGGATGCGGCGCGTCTGCAGGAATGCCGAGGGTGTCCACGAGAATGATGGCACCTTCGCGAGGCACCAGGTAGGCGAGGTTCATCCCCGTCTTCGCTTCGCTCGCGCGGCCGCGTGCTTGGCCGATATCGCCCGACCAAGCCAAGGAGAGGCACACATTGCCGTTCGCGAGATCCGCCGTGTGCTGTGCCGGATCGATGTAGCGAATGAAGGGTCGTATCTTGCGCAGTATTTCGGACGCGGCGGTCAGATCCGTCGCGTCCTGGCGGTTCGGATCGCGGCCCAGAAATATGATGGCTGAGGCGAATACATCTCGGGCGGAGTCTATGATGGTAATTCCGCAGTCTTGCAGCTTCGCCGCATTCTCGGGATTGAACAGCAGGGACCAGCTATCGATGGTACCTGTACCCAACCGCGCATGTACTTTGTCGATGTTGTAGCCTAAGCCGGCGGTACTCCACATGTAGGGAATGGCGTACAGGTTGCCCGGATCATGCACCGCGATCCAGCGCATGATCTCGGGGTCCGCGTTGGCAAGGTTTGACAGAAGGGACTTGTCCAGCTTGCGATAGACTCCCGCGGCACGCTGGCGCTCGAAAAAATTTCCAGACGGCAACACGACATCATAGTTCGTGTGACCCGTGAGCAATTTTGTCTCTAGGACTTCGTTGTTGTCATACGTGTCGTAGCGGACTTTAATGCCCGTTTCTTTTTCGAAATTCGTCACGGTGTCCGGCGCAATGTAGTCGGCCCACGAATATACATTGAGTAACTTTTCACCGTCGTGGCCATGCTGTGCGCAAGCCGCCAGTCCCGACAGCAGCGCGCAGCCGATGGCGGCCCGATAGCGACGTGCGATGCCGCGACTCAAATCGGCACCTCGAGCAGACAGCCGAACTCGCGCGCGAAGTCCACGGACACACGCGCGTGCACGGCGCCTTGGCGGTCGAAAAAACGTTGTGTTCCTTCGAGGCCAAACACGCCCTCGTGCCATATATTGGGATGGATATACAGGCCCTGCCGGCCGTCGAACCGAAAACACACGAAGCGTTGCGGCGTCACGTCATCCCCCGGAAGTGCCAAGGGCACGTAGAAAGCCCGTCGGTCGATCGGAAAGAACATCTGGCCGCCATCCGGATGGTAGTTGGCATGCCACAGCAACATGCGGACGGGAGTATCGGCGTGATCGGTACGCGCCAACTCCGGCGCTTGCGCGTAAGCCAAGATATAGTGGCCATCGACGGCTTGGTTGCGGCCGTAGAGGATATCGCCCCGCCATTCGCAGATGAACACCCCCTCGGTCGTACCGCCCTGATCGCCGGTGTCGGTGTCGATCGGCCGGCTACCCTGGGCGGGCCAGCGCACGATTTCGATGCGGCATTCCTCGGGATCCTCTACCAGCCTGCCATAGCCATGGATCGTCTCTGGGGTGGCATCCACCAGCGGCATCCGCACATGCGCGAGTCGGGCAGGCAAGTTCGGATTCAAATAATCGATCGGAGCGTGCATTTCGTAGGCCAACAGCGCCTTAGGACGGTTGTCATGGGTGCCCCGATCATACAATTAAAAGCGCCAACATCCGACACCCGATGTATCGGTAATCCTACACATCGCCGACATAATAGCTGGCAAGTTTTCCCGTCTAAGTAGGCGCGAACCCTTAGCCTCGCATGAGGCATGGGCACCGCGGGTACGAAAGGAGAAGGCGTTCGTGCCTAGATTCGCTATTGGGGGTTCACTACTACTGCGCCGCATGTTGCTAAGCGCAGCAGGCGTTGTGGCATTGATGATTCTGATGGTCGTCGGTATTGGCGTCGCCTTGGAAACCGGGCATTTTCGCGGACTCCTGATCCGTTACTTCGCCTCGAGTGCCGGACGACCGCTGGCGGTCGACGGTGCGCTTAAGGTGCGCGTTCTTTCACTTCATCCTTACGTCATTGCCGAGCGGCTAACGATCGGCAATCCGGCGTGGATGCCTGCGGGAAATACCGCGGAAATCGGCAAGCTTACCCTGGCAGTGGCACTTCCCTGGTTTGGCCAGTCGTACGCAGTTGAAAATCTCGCGTTGGACGGAGCGACGCTGCACCTGTCGCGCGATGCCGATGGCCACTCGAACTGGCGGCATAACCCTCCGGGAATAAGAGACAGCGGCGGTCTGCCCCTCATCCGGAGCTTTTCCATGCCTGACGCTCGCATCGAACTTGACGACGCCCGTCGTCATTTGCAATTTCAAGGTACGGTCTCCGCGCGCGAAGCGGATGCGGCGGGGGCGCTTCGGCCGTTGCGGATCGAAGGGCAAGGACAGCTCAACGGCAGGCCCGCCAACTTTGAAATTGAAGGCGCTCCGCTCGCTGCCGCCACTCGCGCGACCCCCTATCATTTCACCTTCAGCGAGCGCTCCAGCGATTCACGCCTGACCGGCAGCGGGTTCTTGCCAAAACCCTTCGACTTTACCGAACTCGAGACGGCGTTCGAAGCATCGGGCGCCGACTTGAAGGATCTTTATTTTTTGACGGGTGTGACGTTGGTGCACACCGGCAGCTATCACCTTTCCGGCAACCTCTCGAGCCGCGGGAGAATTTCACAGTTCAGCGAAATCGTCATGACTTCCGGCAAAAGCGACATGCACGGCAGCGTTTCGATCGATACCAACAAAGGACGTCCCGATTTTCGCGCCGACTTGTATTCGCAACTGCTGCGGGTGGCCGACATAGGTGCCCGGACAACGAGCACGGACCCGCCCCTGTTGCTGTCTGACGCCACCCTAAAGCCCAGCACAATACGCCGCAGCGATGGGGTGGTGAACTTTCATGCGCACCGCATCGAGGAGACTCATCTGTCTCTGGAGGCCGTAACAGCCAAGTTGGGCATCGAAAAAGGAGTGCTGGTCCTCGAGCCGCTGGCCGGTAGCCTCCTCGACGGCAAGGTTACGGCGCAGGTGAGGCTTGATGCCCGCACTGACAATCCCGTCGCGGAAGTCGACCTTAAGATCACGGATGTGCAACTTGCCCAACTCTTCCACAAGGGTACGGCCGAACCAGCGATGGAGGGTCTGCTGCGGGTCCGAGTCATCGCCAAAGGCCATGGCAGTTCCGTCCACCAAGTGGCTGCGAGCGCGAACGGCACGGTGACGGCGATACTCCCGCGCGGAACGTTGCGTGCATCACTGGCGGAGCTTACGGGCATCGACCTTCGCGGGCTGGGGCTGTTGCTCGCCAAAAGCGAACGCCAGACCGCCGTGCATTGCGGAGTGGCCAGCTTTCGCGCGCACGAGGGCACGCTCGAAGCACAGAGCCTGGTTCTCGATACCGACGCAGTGCTGATCACCGGCGATGGATCGGTTCGTCTCGATTCCGAGGCGGTCGATTTAGTGCTGCATGGACACCCGAAAGGACTGCGCTTGATGCGTTTGCGCGCGCCGGTGCTGGTGCGCGGCACCCTGGCGCACCCCGTTCCCTCGATTCAGGTGCGAAATGCCGCGGCGCAGACTGCGGGGGCGGTCGCTCTTGGAATCGTGCTGACTCCGCTCGCCTCGATACTGGCGTTCGTCGATCCTGGACTGACAAAGGACGCCGACTGCGCCGAATTGCTCGCATCCAAATCCCTTAACTCGCCGCCCTCGCCTGCCGCCGCTACTGACTGAGCAAGCCGGCCTCTATATCTATGTGAGTTCTCTCTGACAGCATCATCCAGCCGACACCTACCGCCGGCCGCCACAAGATTCCTTCATACTTTCAGGAACAGTTGGGACATCAACGGGGCACCTCATGAGCAAATCGCGAATACTCGAGAATCTAAGCAACGACGTTGAGGAGTTGCTTGGCAAGCTCGGTAGCGACCTCAGCCCAGAGGTACGCGAGCTGCGCGACCGACTGGGAAAAGGCATCGCGGAGACCAGACAATCCGCTGACCGGGCTGCTGCCGAAGCGAACTCCGCCCTGCGTAACTACGCAGGCGTGGCCGACGAATATATTCACGATTCGCCCTGGATCGCGATCGGGACCGCAGCCGCCACCGCCGGCATCATCGGCTTCATCGCCGGCAACTTCTTCGCCTCTGGCCGCCGCGGCTGGCATTTTTAGCGCATGGAATATACCGCATGAGTTACGAAAGACAGGTCGGGCGATTGATGCATGACGCCAAGGAGCTGGTGTCAAAACTACGCGATAGCAAAAATCCCCAGGTGCAATTGCTCCGAGATCGAGTGGATGTCTGCATACTGCGGGCCGAAGACAGTGCACCCTCACGTGCAAAATCGCCCCGGGTAAAAATCACCCGTATTCCTGGGTCTCTTTTTCACTATGTGCACGATCACCCGTGGCTCGCAATCGCCACCGCGGCATCTCTGGCATACACTTTGGCGCACCTGTCTACCGCGAGTCGGGAACTCCGATCATGAGCGAGTTGAGCAAGCTGAAGAAAGAGAATAAGAAACTGAAGGCTCTATTGAAGAACGCGGTTGAAATTTTGGATAAATATCGGGATATTTTGACGCATCCTGAGAAACTTGGGCTGAAGCCCAAGAAGAAGAAAACAAAGAAGAAAGCGGCTTAGTCTTCTTCGCGCCGGGACTGCACGATTCGCCGTTCAGGTCCATGGGGATTTCGAGTCGGTAACCCCGATATATCTTCCTTCCGGCGTGGCGAGCCGCGCCTGTCTTCATGATGCTTGTACCTGCAGGCGCAGGCGTCGGTTCCCGTGCATTGTGTAAGCGGCACGCGCGGAGCTTGAGCCGCAAGAAAACGACGCCCAATCAGCCCGCGTGCGGCCTCACAGCAAAATGGCCCCGTGGTCACGGAAACGGCATGCCAGGGGCCCACCTGGTGGGTGGAGTGAACGCCGCGTCTATCCGAATCCTTGCGTAAATTGACTCGAGATTGTTTTTTCCACATGCCCCATTCTCTTCTCTCCGGTACTACACCATGGCTGATTCTGATGGGTTCTCCCATCGGACTTGTTCCCGCAAGTATGTAGGACAGGTGCACCCGTCGCCAAAATCCGTCACAGCTGTACCTGCTAACTACCCCTGACGTCGGATTAAGCTGACATCGCTTCGCCGCTGCAATGGACTAGCCCTTGGACGCGACCTCGTCGAGAGTACTGTACAGGTCCTCGCGTTATCCAGTCATAGTCAGGAGACCCCACGTGATTAAGAATATACCGTCGAATCATGGCGAAGGCGACCCGGAAGCGGCGGATCGCTTTAATACTGCAGAACGTGCATTCGTCGACTCGGCGCGCGGTAAGAAGAAGATTGAAGAAGGTCCGAAAGTAAGCGCAGGCGAGGAAGTGGAATTGGCGAAGGCAGAGAAAATTGGCCTTGGTCATGCTCGGGACGACGCGGCAAAGCCGTCTTAAGCCTTTGGATTGACAGGCACTTTGCCCAGAACGCTCCGGAAGCGAGTTTTTGCTATGATTCCCCCACAATAAATCGGGCGACCCTACAGCCTTGCGGGGGAAGATGTGAGCACTCTGCGACGGGTAATGTGCAGCGCCTCGGCGCTGGGTGTGGTATGGCTCCTTGGCGGGCGGCTCACCGCGTTGGCCGATACTCCCGCCGTCACGGATGCCGGAGCACCGAAGACGATCCCGCAGGACAGCATCTTCTCCTCCGTCAAACAGTCCCTTAATCAGGACATCGAACACGACGTGGTACGCGGTCACTTCGAGCTGGGAGACCCGCCCAACGTGCGCCGTTACTATTGCTTGATCAGCACCAAGACAGGCCGTCGCGAGCCGAATGGCGTGTTGGGCGATCTGGATAAGCGCTCCGATGGCATGTTCGGCGTAAAGGGTAGTTCCGTCTCGATGTATAGCTGCACCAAAGCCGAGCTGGCCGGTTTGTTGGTGACTACCGGCTACACCTTTAATGGCGCTCCGGTAGCGGCGCCCGTCGCTGCGAGTGTACCCACAGCGCCGGCTGCCGCAGCATCGGCTGCCGCAGCATCTGCAGTTGCTCTATCCCCCACCCAAGTCGACATTGCCGGAATAAGACTAGGCATGTCGCCAGATGAAGTTCGGGCAGTTCTCAAGTCGAAGAAACTGCTCGACTACAATGAGTCCGCGGAAACCTTGAGCTACTTAGATTCGGCCAAGGGTGCCATGCAGCCCATCACCAGCGGGCGTTTTGTAAACGTCATTGCCGCGTGGACCCCTGCGCCTTCCTCTACCCCCGGCGACAACTACCAGGTCGACGGAGAAGCGTTCGAAGTCATGTTCACCCCAGTCCCGGGCAAGGAGCGCGTGATGGGTATTGTTCACTCGATGGGATACTCGCCCGCCAATGCCGTTCGCGAAGTTGCGCTGGAGAATGGGCTGGTCAAGAAATATGGTGGGTTCGGTGGGAATGATCTGCCGCAATCACCCACTTGGCGGATTCAGAGCAGCGGCTATCTGCAAATCGGTGATCCTTGCAATCGGCGCGGCACCTTAGGAGGCATCGGTGCGCTCAACGGTGCGTCCATGGCTCGCGAGAATCTTGCGCTGAAACGCAGTGCAGATGACTTGAAGTCGGTAATAGACCGCTGCGGAGTGGCGATCCTGACGGAGGACCATTTCACTGCCAACAGAGGCGCGCTTCGAGAAGACCGTCTGGTCACTCGATTTACGATGACTGCCTATAGTCCGGAGATTGCTCTCGAGGGAGCTAAGGCGGCGACGCAGCTGATCCAGGCGGTCAGCGGTGCAGTCAAGAAGCCCGACGGTTCACGACCCAAGGATTCGCCGGCGCCCAGCCTGTGAGCGCTACAACGCCGATCGCGGGAGATCGCTCCGCGCGACCGGCGTGCAACACTGTTTCAGGCGTAAGCAGCCCTATCAGCGACAGCGATCGTCATGATCACCGCAATCATGCCAAACGTGTTCGCGGTAATAGCGGTTGTGATTGTGATCATAGTAGCCTTCGCGTGGCTCGGCGATGACACACGCCGACGCAAACGTCACTATTGCCACCAAAAAGCCACCCCGAAGAACGCGTTGTATATTAGTCATAGTTGCTCCGATCGCATAAATTGTAGGGTTCCAATCTAGCGCGCCCTCTTCGCGCAATCTGTCCGCCACGAGCTACTCCTGGTGTAGCGCTGGTCCTACATCATGCGCGAGTTCGGCGGCGCGGCGTTTTCGGTGTTACGCGCAATCTCCCGCAGAATATTCGGCAATCGCTCGAAATCGTGTGCCTTGTCCAGGAAATATTGCGCGCCCAGCGCTGCAGCGTCGCGTGCGTACTGGTCGGAGTTATGGTTGGTCAGAATGATTACGCAGGGCTTGGTTTCCAGAGCGGCAAGCGCGCGTAATATGCCGAAACCGTTGCCCTGTTTGAGATGCAAGTCCAGCAGAACGACGTCCACCCGACGCCTGCCAATGGCGGCCAGGGCGAGGGACTCCGAATCGGTTACACCGATCACGTCTATTTCCGGAATTTCGGTAATGAAATCCGACATTCTCTGCGCTAGTACCGAAGAATCCTCGACAATTAGAACCTTTATTGCGTGTGCTATCACGAAGCCACCCGATTTGCATGACGTTGATAATCCACGCGGTGTCCCGCGTTCACTGACATTGTGCGTCTGCCGTTCGCGCCTGTTAAGAGACGTTCCACCGAATTACTTGTAGGTAAATACCGACGCAAAAAGCGCAGATTGCTTATAGCGTAGACGCTGGCGTTCTCGGCTTGCTGGCGTTGTCCATTCCCGCCGCCTGGGCGGATGACGCGCCGGAGATACCGCCTGGATGTTGACCTCCACTGCCCTTGTGCTGATGATGACGATCTGCATTTGGGTTCGAACCGCCGCCGGGCCGGTAGCCGGCTAAACAGGAGCATCGGTGAAACGATCTACAACTTCTTTGGCGTTCCTTATTCTCTTGGCGGCGACCAATATTGCGGCCACTTCGCCGTGCGCCGCCGGTGAAGCGCCGGGAAAGGCGTCGGATCCGCTTAAAACCTTGGTTGGGCGCTTGGACCTCGAGCGCTACAAGGCGACTATCAAGGGACTGACAAGATTCGGTGATCGCCGTCAGGGCACAGACAGAAACCGCGCGGCTATCGATTGGATCGAGGCCCAGCTCAAAAGCTACGGCTGTTCGAATATTTCACGGCTCAAGTACACGTATTCTCCGAGCGACGAGCCCCGCCCGAGCGGACCCCCGGTGGTGCGCAACCCCGACATTTCGGTCGGCGGCGCTCGCTATCGCGGCGTGCGCGCCAAGACCGGAGTCAACGAAGACTCCATGCGGCAACCGGACGAGAAACTGCGCGCACTCAATTCCCAGCCCACAACTCCCGGGGCGCGCGAAGAAGTGTATTGCACCAAGGTGGGCTCCACGCACCCGGAGGAGATGTACATCATCGGCGCCCATATGGACGGTCATGGATGGGGTGAGGCCGCCAACGACGACGGCTCAGGTACCGCCCTGGTCATGGAACTGGCCCGCATCCTCTCGGCCTCTGACGTCAAGACGGAGCGGTCCATTCGTTTTGCGCTCTGGAACAACGAAGAGACGGGTCTCAATGGCGCATGGGCCTACGTATCGCAGCGAGCAGCGCTTCAGGGGAAAGAGGACCCTGCCGGATCGGGCCGTTATCCGGAGCCGACGTGGCTCGGTATGGTCCAGCACGACATGATGCTTTTCGATCACGGCATGCCGCGTCCGGACGGCAGCATGGCGAAAGAGCAACGGGCGGAGGCAGACGTGAACATCGAATTTCAGCAAGTCGCCAAGGCGGCCGAAGGTGCCCAGAAATTAGCGTGGGCGTTCTGTACCGCGAACGAAGCTTACGCTTCCGACTACCCAGCGATGGTGGGACCCCACATGACCAACACGGATAGCACGCCCTTCATGGATTTGATACCGGCTATCAGCATGCGCGAGAACGAGCGCGGACGCGAGATCGGCGCGGGCTGGGATCCTCAGTGGCATCAGCCCAGCGACGTGTACGCCACGTATAGCGATGCGGACTTTCGCCTTGGTTTGAACGCCGCTCAAACCACCCTGGGCGCCATCGGCAGGCTGAGCGGCGCCGCCCTTTCGCCCTGAAGCGCTAGCAGCGCTCGAAACGCGCCACGGTCTCGACATGTTCGGTGAACGGCAGGAGATTAAAGGCGGTGAGCGCGGTCAGGCGTAGGCCGCCCCGTGAGGTGAGGAGCACCGTGTCATTGAGAAAGGAATCGAGTCCGCAACTGACGTACACGAATCGCTCGGGCGGATGCTCGCTGAGATACTGCCGAAGCTCCGCATCAAGCCCTTTCCGAGGTGGATCGGCGATCACCACCTGGGCGCCGGCAGCAGCCAACCGCGCAGCACCGGCCGAACCCGGCACGACGGTAATTTTGGCCTGCGTCGCGGGGTCCAGAGCCGCTATCCCCAGTTGCAGCCCGTGAAGCGAGTGTGGGCTGACTTCATTCATGCGGATCTCGGAAGCGTGTTCCAACACCGACAAGCCAATGGCGCCTACGCCGGCATAGAACTCGGCGACCGCTGCACCGTGGGGGATTTCCGCGCGCACATGCTCGATAATGAGCTGCGCGATGTCCAGATTATTCTGCCCGAATGCGCCCGGCGGATAGTGCACCGCCGCCCCGCCAAAATGCTCGACCACGCTCTCAGGCCCGCACCAGAGGTGGAATTCAGGTGCGAGGATGGTGTTGGTACGCGCGCGATTGGGATTGAACCACAGACTGTGCAGTTCTGATCCAAGGCGCTCGCGCATCAAATCCAAGCACGCGGCCAGAGGCTCAGGATCCGAGCTGTTCGCGACCACCACGACTTGTGCGGTTTGCGAGCTGCGTTCCACCACCACCTGCAGATAGCGCGCAATGCCCAAATGTGCCATATCCGAATAGCAAGTGACGCGAGCGTCGACCAGTGCGCGGCGCAGGACGGACGCGACGCGGTTGATCAAGGGATGCTGCACGATGCAATTCGGAATGTGAACCACGCGATGGGTGCCAAGCCCGAACAGCCCGACCTTGGGCGAGCCTAGGCGCCCGCGGATGGCGAGCCGCGCTCGCAGGCGAAAGCCGGCGGTTTTTCCGGAGACTACGGCCACCTCAGGCAGTCCGTGAGTGCGTGCCAATTGATCGAGCGCAGCGTACGCTGGCGGAGCAATGCCGGGCTCGCCAAAGCGCGGGCAGCCGGCGCAGGGGGGGCGGTGCGGGCAGAAGGTATCGAGTTGGACGCGGTGCTCGTTCACTCCCTCAACCTAGCAGACAATTCCGCATTGGGCGACGATGCGTACATCCCGGCGCTGCCGCAATGGCCGTTCCGGATTGCCGCCGCCGCGCTATCATGCGCGGATGCCGATCATTTCCGATAAATCGGCCAATTCAAGCAGGAGTGAACTGATGGGGCGTGATCTGCGCCTGCCGTTGGCTTTCACCGACATGCATCGAGTCGGCGAGCACGAAATCGACGAGTATGCGCACGTCAATAATACCGTGTATCTACAATGGCTGGACAGCATCGCGTGGGCGCATTCCGCAAATCTCGGCATGCCGCTCGAGCGCTGCCTTGAACTTCGGCGCGGCATGGCGATACGCCATACGCGAGTCGACTACCTCGAGGCGGCGGTTGCCGGCGACGATTTACTGATAGCCACGTGGATAATCGCCTGCGACGGTCGCTTGAGATGCAGCCGGCGCTTCGAAATCGCGCGCGTGGCCGACGGCAAGCGTGTTCTCGAGGCGGAGATAGACTTCTTCTGTCTGAACCTCGACACCGGGAAACCCTGCCGATTCCCGCCCGAGTTCGTCGAACGCTACACGGTGGTGCCGGAGGTCGCTGCGGCTTATGAGTCGCTGCCAGACGCGCTGCGCCACATCGGATATGCGCGCGGTGTCAGGCAATAGTGTCAACCCTGGGCGGTTGGCACGCCGCTGTTACGGCTGCTATTCTCGCTCCGACTAGGCCGTGCCGGAGAAAAACTAATGAATGCAACCGTTGCCCTGGAATCGGGACTGCGAGTGGAAGGCCGCTACTTCTATCTGTGGATGGCCGGTGCTTTTGTGCTGGTCGCGTTTGGCGGATTCAGTCCGACCTATTGGGCGCCGATGGCCGCGGGCACCTTTCACGCCCCTCCCATCGTGCACATCCACGGCACGTTGATGTTCACCTGGACGTGCTATTTCTTTGCTCAGACAGCACTCGTCGCCACGGGGCGCACCATGGACCACCGCTCCTGGGGCTTGGCCGGCATTTCGCTGTTCAGCATCCTTGCCTTTTCTATCCTGGTGGGTGAACAGGCGGTACTGAAACGGGACGAGGCACTGGGGTTTGGCGATGCCGCGCGCCGCTTCGCGGCCGTTACTCTGTGTGCATGGCCTTTCATGGTCACGGTATTCGCTTTGGCCATCATCAAAATTCGACGGCCTCAGGTCCACAAGCGGCTGATGGTGTTGCTGATGACCGGCATGATGACGCCCGCCATCGCACGAGTATTTCTCACCTTGTTCGCCGGCGGCGCACCGCCGGGGCCGCCTCCGCCCTTCGTTTCTATGCCTCCCGCCTTAGTCGCGGATCTTTTGCTGGTCGCCGCGATGGTTCACGACTGGCGAACCCGCGGCAAGCCGCATTCCGTTTATGTCATTGGAGGCGCCGCGCTGCTGGCACAGCAAGTGCTCACGGTGCCTTTCGCGGGAACACAGACTTGGATGGGCCTCGCCAAGGCCTTCGAGACATTGGCGGGATAGGTGGTGTGGCTGCACCTGTGCAGGCTACTGAGTCGCGCTACCGCACGCCATCGCGCGGCCAAGCAACAGCGCCCGCTCGCGCCCATTCTGTGTAAGCCCCGCGGCGCGTGAGAATTCGGCGCGCGCCTCTGCGAATCGTCCGAGCTTCTCCAGCAAATCCGCCCGCACGCTGGGCAGGAGATGGTACCCCTTGAGCCGCTGGTCGTGGGTGAGCGCATCCACGAGATCCAAAGCGGCGGCGGGCCCGAACGCCATCGAGACGGCTACGGCACGGTTCAATTCCACGACCGGCGACGGTACGAGTTGGGCAAGCGCATCGTACAGCGCGACAATTCGCGGCCAATCCGTTGCCTTTGCAGTGTGTGCGCGGGCATGACAGGCGGCAATGGCCGCCTGCAACGCATACGGCCCCAAGGCGCCG
This sequence comes from Gammaproteobacteria bacterium, assembly GCA_025355445.1. Lineage (GTDB taxonomy): Bacteria > Pseudomonadota > Gammaproteobacteria > Steroidobacterales > Steroidobacteraceae > Bog-1198. The sequence continues at coordinate 21,838 of JANXZQ010000236.1, read as the reverse complement.
CCGAGTGCTTCAGCGCGCCCGAGAGCGGCAAGCCCACGTCGAATGAGCAGTTGACTCCAGCGTCCGCGATTCTGCGCCGGCAACAAGATGGGTTCACCGGCAGAATCAACGCGTGCACCCATGCGCGATGCCTGGATTTCCATGAGCGCCACGAGGCCATGCACCTCCGCGTCCATGGGCGTCAGCTCAGCCAGGATGCGTCCCAATCGCAGCGCCTCGTCACACAGCGCCGGACGCATCCAATCCTCTCCGGAGGTCGCCGCATATCCCTCATTGAAGATGAGATAAATCACTTCGAGCACCGAGCTTAGGCGCGCCGCGCGCTCCTCTGCGCGCGGCACTTCGAAGGGTATGCGCGCCTCAGCGAGCGTCCGCTTGGCGCGAACGATGCGCTGACCGATGGTGGACTCAGGCACCAGAAAGGCGCGCGCAATTTCCGTGGTGCTGAGGCCTGCGAGTAAACGCAGGGTAAGGGCAGTGCGCGCCTCGGTGGAGAGCACCGGGTGGCAGGCAATGAAGGTCAGCCGCAGCAGATCATCGCCGATAGCATCATCGGCCGCGTGCTCGGGTTCCTCCGGTTTCCCGCCAAGGAGAAGCCGTTCGTTCACGATCGCCTCCTGATTTCGGTCGTGGAGCTTGCGCCGCCGCAGTTCATCGATCGCGCGGTTCTTCGCCGTCGCCATCAGCCACGCACCGGGGTTGTCGGGCGTCCCGTTTTGCGGCCACTGCTCGAGCGCCGTCACCAGAGCGTCTTGCGCCAACTCCTCGGCGAGCCCCACGTTGCGCAGCATGCGTGCGAGCTTGGCAATGATTTTGGCCGATTCCATCCGCCACACTGCCTCGACGGTCTTATGGGCGGGGGACTCAGTCATGAAAAGCAGGGGCCCAATTCGCGTACTTCTACCGTGGCCCAACTAGCCGCCGGGCACTCTTTGGCGAGGGCTATGGCCTGGTCCCGGGTCTCGCAGGTCAAGATGAAGAACCCTCCGATCATCTCCTTGGCTTCCGCGAACGGACCATCTACCACCGTCGATTGATTGCCCTCAACGCGCACGCGCACGCCCTGAGTGTCCGTCTTGAGGGACTGCGTCATGGTCAGGAGTCCGCGGGACTTCAAGTCCTCGCTGAACCGGAGCATGCGGTCGTAAAGCGCTCGCCCCTCGGCCTCGGTGCGGCTCTGCCGCTGCCCTACAGGCTCAACTACTATTAGTGCGTAAGCCATTGCTGCCTCACTGGTCCCTTAAGATTCTTTTGCGACCGTCACCATCCAAGACACCCCGAATCGATCGACCAGCATTCCAAAGGCGGGAGACCAGAACGTCTTGTCGATAGGCATCTGGATGTTCCCGCCGTCCGACAGTCTCGCAAACACTGCCCGGACCTGCGCCTCAGACGGGAGCGTAACGGACAACGTAAACCCAGTGAATACCGGCTTTCCATCGCACATGCCGTCCGAGGCCATCACGACGGTGTCGCCCACTCGAAAGGCGGCGTGCATGACTTTCTCTTGCGAACCTGCGGGGAGCCGGCCGGGCGGCGGCGGCATAGGGCTATCCTTGTGCCGCATCAGCATTTGCAGTTCGGCACCGACGGCAGTCTTGTAGAACTCAATCGCCTCTTCGCAGCGGCCGTTGAAAAATAAATAGGGTTGAATGTGCATGACTGGCCTCAATGTTTGGCGGACTTGTTGATTTCATCCCGTTGGCGATCAGCCTGCGCCCGCAGTGCGGGCGTGAGCTCGGCGCCGAAATCTTCAGCTTCAAAAACCGGACGGATTTCGACAATCGATTCTCCCGGGAAGGGATTGGGGCTGCGCTTTAGCCATTCCACCGCCTCATCGATGGATTTGACCTGCCAGAGCCAAAATCCGGCCACGAGTTCCTTGGTCTCCGCAAACGGCCCATCGATAACGCTGCGTTGCGCGCCGGAGAACTGCACCCGCTTGCCGAGCGCACTGGGTTTCAGCCCATCGGCCGCCAGCAATACCCCGGCCTTCACGAGCTCCTCGTTGAATTGACCCATGGCTGCCAACAGTGACTCGCTCGGCATGGTCCCGGCCTCGCTGTCCGTGGTCGCCTTAACCAACACCATAACTTTCATGGATTTGTTCTCCTTTATTAACAATAGCTTATCGACTATATGTCATCTTTATTCTAAATATGAAACGCCTTTCTAAACTGACGACGAACGGCACTTGAGCATTTCGACATGCCGAGCCGGGTTAGGCGATGTCCTCGTCCCACACCCCGTCGATCAATATGAAGGCGATGCGGCACGGCTTGGTTCCGCGATTGACCCAGCCATGATTCGTGCCGCGCTGAATGCAAATATCTCCGGCCTGAAGCGTCGTCTCCCCCTCATCCATGAGCAGGGTGATCTGCCCGTCCAAAACAATGCCGTAGTCGATCGACTGCGTACGGTGGACGCTGGCGTGCTTGCCGCCCTTTGTCCCAATGTGAGCGTCCTTGGCTCCAATATTCTCAAATACCGTCTCCAGATCCGAAGTTGCCGGATTATCGACCGGGATATCGAGCACGCGAATGCGCGTACCTGACTTAGGGGGCGCGAGAGTCAACCGAGCCTCGGGCGGTTCGCTGCTTGCGCGATCGATTCGTGCCGGCGTTTCCCGCGTGTTCCAGACCTCATAAAACACCAAGCCCGCCTCGCCTAGATTGTCGAACACCCGCAGCGGAGGTCCGTCCTCCATAATAACCGCCGATCCGGCGGCGTTATGGCCCGTTACAATGCGTCGAAATGCTTTTCCGCTCATAAAAAGTGCTGTCTAGTTTGCGGGTCAAAATTGCAATACTTTCACATACCGTACGTGAGGCAGTGCGCGCAGCTTCTCTTGGATAGCCTCGGGCACGATCTGATCGACGCCTACAATCGCGAGGGCGTCCTGCTCGGCCGCTTGGCGCCCCAAGTGGAAAGTGGCGATGTTGATGCTCGCCTCCCCCAACATGGTGCCGAGCGCGCCGATAAAACCTGGCCGGTCTATATTGTTAATGAGCAGCATCACCGGATGGAAATCTGCCTCCAGCGCCATGCCTTTGACTTCGACGATTTTCGCCGTTCCGGCGTTGACCACTCCCGCTAAAATCCGCCAACGCCCGCCCGTCAAGACCTTGATCCTTATCAACGAGCCATAGATGGGGGACGTCTCGCGCTTGGATTCGGTCAACAACGCGCCTTTATGCTTCAGCACCGCCGGCGCGGACACCATATTTACATCGGGCATCAGCGGCCGCATCAACGAAGCCAACGCGATTGCCGTCAATGGCTGCGTGTTGAGCAGGGCGACTTCGCCCTCGTATTCGATGTCGACCGCCTCGATACCGTCATCGGCGATCTGACCCGCAAAACTACCGAGCTTGTCGATCAGCCCGATGTAGGGCTTCAGTCGCGACGCTTCCTCCGCACTGACGGAGGCCATATTGAGCGAATTGGTGACCGCCCCCGTCAGTAGGTAGTCGGATATTTGTTCTGCCACTTGCAGCGCGACATTTTCTTGTGCTTCATTGGTGCTTGCGCCAAGGTGGGGTGTCGCCACAAAATTCGGCGCGCCGAACAGTACGCTGTCCTTTGCCGGTTCAGTGATGAAAACATCAAAGCCGGCGGCGCCTACGTGGCCTGTTTCCAGAGCGGCGCGCAACGCTCGTTCATCCACGAGTCCGCCGCGAGCCGCATTGACGATGATCACACCCTGTTTGGTTTTCGCCAGCGCCTCGACGGAAAGAATGTTCTTGGTCTTGTCGGTTAGCGGCGTATGCAGCGAAATTGCATCCGCGCGCGACAGCAAATCGTCCAAGTCGACTTTTTCGACTCCGAGTTTTACCGCACGCTCGGCCGATAGGAAGGGATCGTATGCAATCACCTTCATCTTGAGGGCCAGCGCCCGCTCTGCGACCAGCGCACCGATATTTCCACAGCCGATCAGTCCGAGGGTCTTCGCATAGAGCTCAACCCCCATAAAGCGGTTCTTCTCCCATTTCCCCGCTTGCGTCGAGACGTCTGCTGCGGCAATTTGCCGGGCCGCAGCAAACAACAGCGCGATGGAGTGCTCGGCCGTCGTGATGGAGTTGCCGAAGGGCGTATTCATCACCACGATGCCTCGAGCGGTCGCCGCAGCGACGTCAATGTTATCAACTCCGATACCGGCGCGGCCGATCACCTTGAGTTTGGTCGCGGCGGCGATCACGTCCTTGTCCGCCTTGGTCGCCGAACGCACCGCGAGGCCGTCGTAGCCGGCGATGATCTCGACGAGCTCCGACTTTTTAAGGCCGACGCGGACATCGACTTCCACCCCACGGCTGCGAAAAATATCGAGAGCCCTCGGGCTCAAGTCATCGGCAATCAGAACCTTGGGCACGGCGGATCCTTATCGAGCGTTGAGCTTCAGAAGGCAATGGGCAAATGCCCAGTCGAGCCAGGGCGTGAGAGCCTGCAGGTCATCCTGTTCGACGGTAGCGCCGCACCAGATACGCAATCCCGGCGGCGCGGAACGGTAGGACGCCGCGTCGAGGGCAACGTCTTCCTTCTCGAGCAGTGCGGCCAGATTCTTTGCGAACTCCGCCTGACCGGCGTGCGGCAGTGAGGTCACTCGCGGGTCCAGCACCTTGAGGCAGACGCTGGTATTGCTGCGATTGAGCGCTTCAGGCACCAAGAAATCCACCCAGGGCGTTCGCGCGACCCAGTCCGCGAGGACGCCGGCGTTGCCATTCGCCCGCGCCTGAAGCGCGGCCAGACCGCCGGCGCGCTCCGCCCACCTCAGGGCGTCAAGGTAATCCTCCGTCGCCAGCAACGACGGCGTGTTAATGGTCGCGCCTTCGAACAACTCCTGGTCCAGTTTGCCTTTCTTGGTCATGCGAAAAATCTTCGGCAGCGGCCGCGGCGGTACGTAGCTCTCCAGTCGGGCGACCGCACCCGGCGAGAGAATCAACATGCCATGCGCCCCCTCCCCGCCCAGCACTTTCTGCCAAGAAAATGTCACCACATCGCATTTTGACCAGTCGATTTCCTGCGCAAACACGGCGCTGGTCGCATCGTTGATCGTGATGCCTGCGCGATCCGCCGGAATCCAGTCGAAATTCGGAATCCTGGCTCCGGAAGTCGTTCCGTTCTGCGTGAAGACGATGTCGGCCTCGCGGCGGGCCTGTGATAATTCCGGCAGTACTCCGTAGGGTCGACCGACGTGGATTCGACAGTCCTCGATTTTCAACTGCTCCACGGCGTCCGATACCCATTCTTCGCCGAAGCTCTCCCAGGCAAAGACGTCGACGGGACGCGCCCCCAGCATCGACCACAGCGCCATTTCCATCGCGCCGGTATCGGAGGCCGGCACGATCGCGATCTTGAAATCTGCGGGCACGCCTAACAGCGAGCGGGTGCGGTCGATGGCCTCTTTGAGCTTGGCTTTTCCAGGTTTCGAACGGTGCGAGCGGCCGAGCACAGCTCCCTCGAGCGCTTGGACAGTCCAGCCGGGACGTTTCTTGGTCGGGCCCGATGAGAATCGAGCATCAGCCGGCCGGACGCCCGGCAGCGGAAAGTGTGTCATCAAATATCTCCCATCCTTACAGATGAGCGTCCGCCGTTGGGAGCGGATGGCCCGTCGCGAAGAATAGAGGAACTTTTTGGTCTGTCAATTGGTTTCCTCAATTGAGGAGCTGAGACGTGGGTCGCATAATTGCGCAATTTCACTCGATGGCGCCGCAGATGACTCCTATCCTCGCGCCGGGCTTTAGCAAAAGGGGGTTGTCGATGAAGTCTCTGATTAGCGTGATCTATGCTAGCCGTGCGACTGCAGAATTTCACGAGCATGAAATTCCCGAGCTATTGAAACAGGCGCGCCTCGCCAACGCTGCGCGCGAACTCACGGGCATGCTTCTGTACATTGCCGGTTCGTTCGTGCAGGTCCTGGAAGGTGAGGCGGGAATGGTCGAGGCGGTGTTCGAAACCATTCGCGCGGACAAAAGGCACGGCCAGGTAGCGCTGATCTCGAGGGAGCCGATTCTCGAGCGCGCATTCGAGGGCTGGACCATGAGCCACAAGACTTTGGACCCTGCCGAGGCGGGCGAGCTGATTGGCGAAGCAAATTATTTTCTATCGCCGGCTTGGATCCAGCAGCTGGACTCCTATCGTGCGAAGAAGCTGCTGAGCGCCGCCAGCACCCGATGGCAAATGGAACACCGCAGCGGTAAATACCGGACTTTGGGCCGCAGCGCCTAGACAAATCAGGAGCCAATGAGTCTGGGTGCCATGTTAGGCTGATCCCCCATGGAGACTCGCCCGGCGTCCGGTGAAGCTCGGTCCTTAGGACTCGATGCGAAGATTACTCGGCGTGATTTCGTAGGCGCGACACTGGTTGGCTCCGGAGCAATTCTGCTGGGCGCGGCGGCGCCCGTATTCGCGCAAGGTCTTGGGGCACCGTGGAATGGGTACGCCGGCGTCGGCGATTACAGCCGCTCGAATGGCAACATCGCTTCCGTCGTCAATGCGGCGCACGGTGTCCGCGACGGCATCTACGAAGGCAGGATCGATTCGGCGCCGGTTGTCGATGAGCCGTACGACCTCATCATCGTCGGCGGCGGCTTCGCCGGCCTGATTGCTGCCTACGAATTCCACAAGGCGCGACCGAACTCGCGCTGCCTCGTTCTCGACAACCATCCGGTGTTCGGCGGCGAAGCCAAGCAGAACCAGATGCTGGTCGATGGCGTGATGCTCACCGGCCCACAGGGTTCAAACGATGCCATCGTGCCGCGCGCGGACAATAACTACGCGCATGTCGCCGGGCTTTGGGACGAGATCGGCATGCCGCGCGCCTACGACTTCATCGATCCCACCGGAGCCGCCAAGCCGCTGAAATTTGCGCGGGACAATTACGATCCGATGTATTGGAACGAGGATTCGGCGTCGGTGGGTTATTTCTTCGACACACCCTTCGCCTCAAAACGCGCGTGGGTGGTCGATCCGTGGTCGGATGATTTGCGCCGTGCGCCGATTTCCGTGGAGGCCCGCCGCAATTGGCTGCAATGGAAGAAACACTCGCCTGTGCTCACTCGCGGCGATGAGGCCGCGACGAATCGATGGCTGGACTCAATGTCCTACGGCGATCTGATCGTCCGTGAACTCGGCCTGTCCAAGGACGTATTCCGGCTGTCCGATCCGCTGGTGGCGACCGGCGATTATGGAGTCAGTTCAGACGCGGTTTCCGCGTACGGCGCAAAATTGCTCGGCCTGCCGGGGACGGGCGACAATATTCTCAGTGACGACACGTTCTCATTTCCCGGCGGCAATGCCGCGATACTGCGGCACATCGTCAAAGCCCTGTTGCCGGATGCGATCACCGGCACACACTCATTTGCCGACGTTCTCTACGCGCCCATCGATTTCGGCGCGCTCGACCGGCCGCAGCATACGCGCATTCGGCTCGGCGCGACGGCGGTCGCTGTGCGGCACGACGGCAAGCCCGATACCGCCAGCGGCGTCAACGTCACCTATGCCGTCGGCAGAGAACTCGCGCGCGTCCGCGGCAAGGCCGTAATCGTTGCGGCCGGCGGCTGGATCGCTCGTCACATCGTGCGTGACTTACCGGCGTCCTATGTCGCGGCGTACTCGCAATTTCATCACGGGTCGATCCTGGTCGCCAACGTGGCTGTGCACAATTGGAAGGCGTTCGCGAAACTCGGCATTTCCGCCGCGCATTGGTTCGATGGCTTCGGTTTCTTCGTCAACGTTCGCCAGCCGATGAAGATCAACGGGGCTGCGGTGCCGCTCGACCCGTCGAAGCCGGCGATGCTGACGTTCTATGTGGGATTCCCCCAGTCCGGGGTTCCGATCGGAGCTCAGACCAGCGCCGGGCGAGCCCGGTTGTTCGGCACCCCCTACGCGGATTTCGAACTGCAGATCCGAAGGCAGCTGCAGCAGATGTTGGGCAGCGCCGGATTCGATGCCCGGCGCGACATCGCGGGCGTGATCATTAACCGCTGGGGGCACGCCTACATCGCGCCTCAACCGGGATTCTATTTCGGATCGTCCGGCAACCCCGCGCCGCTCGAGGTCATTCGCGAGCGCCATGGCCGAATCGCCTTCGGCCACAGTGAGCTGTCGGGCCGACAGAGTTGGGGACACGCGGCGAAAGAATCGCGGCGCGCGCTTGCGCAAGTTCTCGAGGTGCTGGCCTAATTGGGGCGTGGCGCGAGTTTGCTGTCCAGGAACTCAGCGGCCGCCGCATAGGCTCGCAGCCAGCTCGCGTGCCGCAGGAAGCCGTGAATCTCATCCGGGAACACGAGTTCCGAGTACTCCACCCCTTGGCCGCGCAGCGCCTCGGCAAGCCGCACCGATTCGGAGAACGCGACGTTGTGATCGTCGTCGCCGTGGATCAGCAGCACAGGAGAGCGCCATCCAGCGACCGAACTAATAGGTGACGCCGCCAGGGCTGTAGCGCGCAGCGGCGCCGGTGCGTCGAGTTCGTAGAGCGGCAGGTTGGCGCGGTCGGCCAGAGTCCAGTGATGCCAATCGTGCACGCCGTGCAGATCGACCCCGGCGGAGAACAGATCCGAGTCCCGCGCCAGCCCGAGTGCCGTCATGTAGCCGCCATAGCTGCCGCCCCATAGCCCGATACGCGCCGGATCCACATCAGCGCGCGCGCGCAGCAATGCGGCGGCCGCCAGCAGGTCATTGTATTCGGCGGCGCCGGCGGCGCCGATGCCGTCTGCCTCGCGAAAGTTTAGGCCATAGCCAATGCCCGCGCGGTAGTTGAGGGCAAGCACCACATAGCCGCGGCTCGCCAGATACTGGTTCATGCCATAGGCGTTGCTGTAGTAATCCATGTAGTGCCAGCCCGCGAGCATCTGCCTGACAGGGCCGCCGTGCAAGAATATCGCCGCCGGATGACGCGCATTGGAGGCGCCTGACGGCGGTAGGAATAGCTGTGCGTGCGCGGCAATACCCGCCCGCTCCGGCAGCAGCACCGACACCGGCGTCACCAGCTCAGCCCCGGGAAAATCCGCAGGGATACCCTCGGCCAGGAAATCGATAGGTGGCTTGCCCGGCTCGAGCACCGCGGCGTGCGCCGGAATGCGAACGTCGGACCGCAGGAACGCTACGGCTGAGCCGTCGCCTATCACGACTGGCTGGGTCTCGATTCCTGAACCGCGAGTCAACTGTTCGGGGCTGCCGCCAGGGACCCGCAGTTGCCATAGGTGACGGCGGTCCCCATCCCCTTCATTGCCGGCGTAAACGATGCGGGCACCGTCCGCGCTTGCCGCCGCGTACTCGATCTCGAATGAACCTGGCGTCAAAAGATGTAAATCGCCCCCTTTCGCAGACACCGAATACAGGTGCAGCCAGCCGTCATTCTCGGCAGGGAACACCAGACTATCGCCGATCCAGATGAGCTGTACATCCGAGCTCAATGCATGGAACACGCTGCCGTCACCTCGCGGGGCGCGGTACACCTCCGTGACGCTCGACCCGGTCAGGGTTGCAACACGAATAGACCAGGGCGCGCCGATACGGTGCGGGCCCAGCCCCACCTCGTCGTGGGTCGAGGGTATGCGCAGGAACGCGATGCGTGTGCCATCGGGCGACCAGCGCGGCTCTAAGTCCAGCGACAAACTAGCGTCTATCCAGGCAAGCGATTTGTCAGAGAAGGTGTATACGCCGACAAAGCTGTGATCACCGCGATCGCTGACGAACGCCAGCTTGCGACCGTCCGGTGAGAAGCGCAAAGAACCCGCGGAGCCGCGTATCTTGAAGAGCTGCACAGGCTTTGCGCCGTTGCGCGGCTCGACGGTATAGACCTCGCCGTGGTGCAAGAACACTACGCGATCGCCGCCCGGTGACGCCAGCGGCGCATGCCCAGCGCCCAATCTTAACGGTACACCGCCCCGCAACCCGACCACGTAAACCTCCTGCTCAACCCCAGCAGTCAGCTGCGCTGGATTCGGTGCCGGCTTATCGGGATACTCAGCGTCCCCGCCCAGCACATACAGCAGTTGGGCGTGGTGTGGGATAAACGCCAGTTCCGTGACATCGAGCCCGTCGTCGGCCGAATACCGCGTGAGCGGCCGCGGCGTCCACGCCGTGCTGCCGGGATTCGATGCCGCCAGCCACACATTGCGATGACCGGCCACATTGCTGACCCAGGCGAAATCGCTTCCGGTCGGCGCCGCCACGATGACTGCCGCAAACGGCGCGCTCAGGACCTGTTTGATGGTAAATCCCGTTGCGCGCGCCGCTTGCGCGCCGAGCACCAGCAAGGTCATCGCACAGGCGGCAATACATTTTCGAATCGCCATTTGCGTCTCTTACCCGTACCTAAGGCAAGGCATGCAGCTGAGTGTTGAATAGGTATTGACTGGAGAACCCGGTCATTTCGCCGGCCTTCTTTCCCTTCACCGGCAGTAGCCGGGCGGACAGCGGCTTATGCCATTTGAATGCCAGCGAGGCCACGTCGCCGAAGATGCGGGCCAGCTGCGCCTCGCTGATATCGCCCGGATAGGGAATCGTATCCAGTCCCGTGCCGCACACCGCCGAATAGGCAAGCAATGTATCGGTGCTGATCGTGCCATCGGCCCAACGCTGCGCAAGCAACTTGTCCTCCATCACAGGCACCATTAAGCCGGAGTAGCCGATTTGCTTCACCGGCACCGCTTTGACTGCGGTGGTGATGATCAGCGCCGCGGTCAGTGTGCCGCTCGACCCGAATTTTGCTCCCGTGTAAGCCTCCACGGCGGCGCCGATGGACACATCTCCGAGCGGCGCCGGAGTCGGGTCCACTCCCGTAAAAATCCAGCCGCTCGCCGCGGCAATTTTATTGCCGACCGCCTCGGCGATCTTCGCGTGCACGGTCAACGCGTGGGTCAGCGCGGTCACGGATTCATCGAAATTGCCGTGCGTTCGGGCAAACACCGCCTGCACCACGTTAGCGGACTCGAAACCGATGGAAAACTGATGGCCGCCCCCCGTGTGATAAGTACCCGGATAGAAGGGACCCAAGGGTTTGAGCATGGCGCTGGCCGTGAAATTGAAATTCCCCTGGCTGTGCGGACTGTGATCGGTGACATAGCGCACCAGCGCTGCGGTTTCCCGCACCGTTTTCCAATGAATGCCATCGTCGTCCGCGAGAATCGAACTTGCATTGATATGCGGCAACGTGGATAGCACGCGCGCCAGCAGATGCATGGTCTTCGGATCGTCCGAATCCTTGAGCATCGCTGGTCCTACATTGGGCATGAAATTCTCCTTCGCGGAGAGCTCATCGAAACGCCTGAGGAACGCCAATGCCTGCTCGTCGGTCTTGCCGAGCACCAGTTCCGCCAGCGGCTGCGTCACGATGCGTATGGTTTGGACTTCGTAGCCGCGCTGTTCGAACTCGGACTTCGCCTCTCTGAGAACTTTCAACGCCTCACTCACCTGCGCATCGAAGGGATCGCTCAAGCGCACAAACGCCGTGATGGTTCTGACCCGCGGCCGCGTCGATACCTGTTCTTGGGCGAGACAGGTGCCGGCAAGGACCAGCGAAACGAGGCTGAGCGGCAGTAGCCAGTTTTTTCGTATCATTGGAGGTCCTTAGGAGTTGTTGCCACCGCTGCTAGGAGCGACGCTGCGGGAATTCATATGAGAAAGCTTCAAAGGATGTACAACTTGAAGGAGCTGGTCGCTGTTCCGTTCGGTGTGGTCACGACAACATTTCCGACCATCGGGCGCTTCGGGACCGTGACTTCCAGGTACTCCGCAGCGCGGATCTTGAAATGATGACGTAGCCTTGGCCGAACTCGCCCGTCGACGACAGCATGTACATCACGCCGGTGAACTGCCCCGGGGCTGTTTCGACCATCTGCGTGACTGGTATGCCGGGGGCACAAACGCCAAAGCCGAAGCAATTGACCGTCAGGATCGGCGTGAAGATCGGGTCCGCATGGGCGGCGGAAACAAACGCAGCAAGTCCGACCGACAGGGCGATATTGCTGAAAACACGCTTCATAGCCCCTCCGCTCGAGTACCGCGAATGACAGGTCCGATCATCCGCACGACGTGAATTCAATGTCTGCGGCTATCATGCACGCAATCGAGTAGGCGCACCAGGATACGCAGCACCGACTGGGACTCCGCCACGCTGCACTTCGCATGACCCCACGGCCCGAGCTGACGGCCCAATAATGCCGCTGCCGTCAGATCCCTGCGGTCGCTTGCAGATTGGTCGCTATCACGCCAACACGTTGAGGGTACCGGTTGCAGCGTCGCTCGAGCTCGACGTTTCCGTCGTGCTGCTCTGATTGGCTGACTTCCAGTCCGTGGCGAGTTGGACAAATGCCGACTGCGCGCCGCTCAGATTCCCGGCACTCAGCGCCTGCGACAATTTTTGAATGTCGTCGCGCAGAGGGGTCGCCGTGCCCGTAGCGACGGGCGGCGGGCCATTGGGATGGTTCTGGTTGTAATTCTGCTTCAGCGACGCGAATGCGCTCTGCGCGCCGATGAGATTGCCGGCGCTAAGGTCCTTCCCCAATTGCGCCCAAAGAACCTTGCTGCTTGTTTGGCCGACGTTTGTGGTGCTTTTAAGGTACATGGGCGCTAAGCCCGAAATGCTATTGACGGACATTGATGTTGCCTTCTGGCTAAGTTCGATACTCGCAGCGTAATGCTGCCCCACACTGGCCAAGCATGTTCCGTGCCAGGCCTGCCTAGAGGAGTATCGGCAACATAAGGTATCTGAAGTCGTATAGGCATCAGCGGTGGCCAAAGATAACGTGTCCAGCGCCAAAAGCGGCAAATCCTCGCCGGGCATGGGACGGCAATTGCCGTGCTCACATTGCCGCCGGCATCAAGTGACCCAAGGCATCGGCCGCGAATTTCTCTCTCGGTTGAGGCTCGGCGCGAGCCACCGGCGATAATGTCGCATCTGCCCAATGGAGCAAAGCCTCGACATCCTCCCGCGCCATTAATGACGGGGATTCCCAGATTAGGCGTTCGATGCCCCGAACGGTGGACAGTGTGTACCCACTTACCCGACGTGCCATCCCAGTTTGCAACCGACTGGCCGTCGCACGCACCGACTTTAGGTACGCCGCTTTGAAACCATATCGACTCAAAATGCCGTCGCATAACTGCGAAACACGGCAAGCTTGTATTATCGTTTTTCCCAATCCCCAACGCAAGGAGCGGCGTTTCCTCCCCGGCCTAAAGGCCCGGGTATCCACGCCGAATATCTGATGAACGACATCGCCGCTTTGGCCGCCCGGATCGAAAAACTAGAACACGATCTTGCAGTTCAGCAAGACATACATCAAATCCGGCGGATCCAATACACCTATGGCTACTTCATCGACAAGTCGATGTATAACGAGGTGGTCGACCTGTTTGCGGACGATGGCGATGTCTGGTTTCTCGGCGGGATTTACCGCGGTAAGTCGGGCGTGAAGCGCCTGTACATCGATCGCTTTCAAAAACAATTCACTCAGGGCCACAACGGTCCGCGGTATGGCTGGCTGCTTGATCACCCCCAGCATCAGATGGTCATCGATGTTGCCGCCGATCGCAACAGCGCCAAGGTTCGTGGGCGATCGGCGATGCAAGCGGGACTACACCACACCGCCGAGGGGATGCCGCGCGCCTGGTGGGAAGGCGGCATCTATGAAAACGACTTTGTCCGTCAGCGTAGCGTATGGATGATCAAAGCATTGCGCTATTTCCCGTTCTGGCATGGAAGCTTTGCCGAGGGATGGCAGAAGACGCCCATCGACTTCATTCCGATGGCCAAAACACTGTATCCGGAAGATCCTCTGGGACCCGATTCGCTCATTGAGCCGCAGCCGCGACTCTGGCCCGCGACCGACACGGTGACCTTCCACTATCCGCACCCGGTGACTGAAAAGCCCATCGTGCTCGACAACTCGCGGGCGCGCGAGGGATTCAAGACTTAGCATAGTCGTTCCGTCTGTGCGCGGCGGCCGGACCCGTGCAACTTGCGGTAAACTCGCGGCTACAGCCTGTGAATTCGGTGGTATGGTCTGTGCCTGTTAGGTCCTACGATAAAATTCCGGATGTTCGCGACGGACTCACGCGCGAAGAGCGCGTCGTTCTGTACGTTCTGCACGAGACTCAAAAGGAACGCGGCGATAGAAACGTGCCGACGCCAATGTTATGGGGACGTGTATGCGAACATTTCTATATCAGTCCCCAGGACCTTTCAGCGATGCTGGCGCGATTCGGTGCGCGCAAATGACTTCAACTGCTCCCGGACAGTAATGAAAGTTGAAGCAATGCTTTGGGTGCTGGTTCTGGTATCGCTGGCGCTCGCCATCGTGTCGCCCAAGTACCGGAAGTACGGCCTGGTGGTGGTCGGACTCTCCATCGTGGGTATCGTGGCCATCATCGTGCTGGCACGCAACGATGAAATACCGGCTCCTACACCGCTCGGCGTGCCGATTCAGCAGTCAAAACGCGTAGATTTCGAGCAATCACATATCGAAAAATTAGACCAGCTGGATCCGCAGGCCAGGAACCGCATCAACGTATCGGAGATTCGATTCGATTCGATAGCCCCTTCCACGGGCACGGAACCGGGTACGTTCGAGTCAATTCGAGCGCGTCTCTATAATGATTCGGCCCGCTTTGCTCTAAGCGACTATGGCTATTATTTGGCCGTGCAGGATTGCATTGCTCAGACATGCACCACGATCTACGATCAACGCGGACTGGAGTCCGCCTCGGTACCGCCCAAGCAGGCTCGCGACGTGAAGATTGCGATTCATGCCGGCGAAACGCAGCGCTCGCCCGCATTCAAGTTGCTGGGCACCCCAAAAGTCATTTTAGTGCCGTCTGAAACGCGCGCCTATCAGGCCGCCTCAACGCCCTGAACTCGAAAGCGCATGCCCTGCTTCCCGCCACGCCTTCATGCCCCATCGAGCGCAACCGCTCCTAGGAATCCCCTGGTCCGCAACGTCGCGGCGGCGAGCGTTGACATGCGGCCGAATTCGCAGCAAACCAGGATGCGCCGGGTGGGATCTGCACGTTTCCCCGCAGCCGATCAGATAGGAGCGACAGCCGCCGCTCAGCACGGTTTCAAATATCATCGATCTGTGTCCCAGGCCTTTATCGCCTCGGTATGATCGCGCGCGTAGCCCAGCGAATCGCGCGCGGCATTAAAGCGCCGGCTGACCAGTTGCATCAGGGGAGCGTCGAACCCCACGTCGCGGGCCAAGCCGTCGGCAATACCTACATCCTTGGCCAGCAACCCCAGCTGAAAACCGCTAGCGAATTTGCCGTCAACCACATGCTCTAACAGCACCAGATCGGTGTGGAAGCTGCGGCCCGTGGAGACATTGAGGATTTCCACCATGCGCCGGGGGTCAAGACCGAAGCGCTGGCCCGTCAGGAGCGCTTCGGCGCAGGCGGCAAAGCCTGCTGCGGCGACAAAGTTGTTCAACGCCTTCATGGCGTGTCCACTGCCCAAGCCGCCCGTGTCGAATAGACGATCGCCCATGGAGCGCAGCAACAGGCGGACGCGTTTGATCGCCTCTTTATCTTCGCCGCCAATCATGATGGTGAGCGTGCCCAGCGCCGCACGCGGCACGCCGCCGGAAACCGGAGCATCGAGCAGCGCAATGCCAAAGGTGGTCAGCGCCGCGCCGAGCTCGCGGGTGCCGCTCGGATTCGATGAACTCATGTCGATGGCAATGCTACCGCGCCGCAGCTTATGCGCCAGCCCGTCTCCCAGGTACAGGTCCCGCACGATCTGTCCCGTCGGCAACATCGTCACCACGATGTCGGCCGCAGCAAGGTCATCGAGGCCGGCAGCGACACGGCAACCGTTTTCGACTGCTTTCATGGCCTGCTCATGCGAACTGTCGTACACGGTGACCGAATAGCCGGCACGCGCGACGCAGGCCGCCATCGGTGCACCCATGGCCCCCACGCCGACGAACGCTACGTTCACGGCGGATTCTTGCTATGGCGGGCGAGGACCTCCGCCGCGGCATTGAAAGCTTCGACCCCAGCGGGCACTCCGGCATACACGGCGGTGTGCAGGAGGGTTTCGCGGATTTCCTCGATGCTGCAGCCATTCGCCAGTGCGCCCGCGACGTGGGCCTTCAGCTGATTGGGCTTGGTCAATGCGGTGAGCGCCGCCAGCGTGATCAGACTGCGTGTCTTGCGGTCCAAGCCTGTCCGCGTCCAGGTCTCGCCGAAACAGTAGCGAGTAACCACATCCTCGAATGGCCGGTTGAAGTCCGTGGCCTGCGCATAGCGCTCCTCGGCGCCGCCGGGTCCAAACATCTCGCGGCGTACCTGCATGCCTGCCGCAAATGCCGCGTCTTTAGTGTCCGCCATGCCCATCCTCCTTAGTCAAGGCCGGACAGCGCCCGAACGCGCGGCAGCCGCTCTGCTCCGAGACAAGATTCTTAGCCGCAATTGTTTGAGCTCATTGACGATGTCCGCCAATTCGTCAGGCCTCATGGCTGCGTCCTGCTTGCTCTCGCCGCATGCCCACGCCCTTATCTCTTCCAGACGTTGATCTGTAGTCGCCATGGTCATCCTCTGCGTCACGAATCTCTTCTCATCATAGGACCCACGACCAGCGCGCGCCAGTGTATCTTGGATTCGTAATCGCAGCGCCAGGCCGGCGCTTCAATTCGGCCCAAGAGGATAGATATGGTCACGGAATTCAATAACAAAACAGCGCTGGTTGTCGGCGGCACGACGGGAATCAGGGAAGCGGTTGTCCGCGAGTTTCTCAGCCGGGGATGCAATGTCGTATTCGCCGGTATCGAGGAGCAGCTTGGCTTCGCGCTCCAGCAAAGTTTGGGAACTATCAACGGCGCCACGACACTGTTCGTGCACACCGATGTGCGAATTGAATCTCAGGTTGAAAGTCTGATTCGAACCACCGAGGAGCACTTCGGACGAGTGCATTTTGCGTTGAATAACGCGGGCTACGAGGGACCCTTCGGTCCGATTCAAGATGCCGACGAGGCAGATTTCGACCGCATCATCGGCACGAATCTGAAAGGCGTATGGCTAGGAATGAAGCATGAGATCAAGCACATGTTGAGGCACGGAGGCGGGTCGATCGTAAACACCTCCTCCAGTGCCGGCGTCGTTTCAATACCGCAAATCGGGATTTACAGCGAGAGCAAGCACGGAATAATCGGACTATCCAAGGCCGCCGCCTTGGAGCAAGCTCGGGCAGGAATTCGAATAAACGTCATCGCTCCTGGCCCTGTGCGTACGGGTCTGTTGTCGCGCGTGGTATGAAGGGAAGATTGGACTCGACGCCATCGCCCAGTCGGTGCCTATGGGCCGAATATCCGAGCCGTCGGAAATTGCTCAGTCAGTTGTATGGCTGTGTTCGAGCGCAGCCTCGTTTGTTACCGGTCATACACTCGTTTTGGACGGTGAGGTGACAGTGGCCTGAGCAACGCCGTGACTATGGCTGCGTTCGTTAATCGATGATCTCGGGCTCGACAAGTTTGGCTAAATTACGCAGCGACTCCTGCCAGCCCAGGTAGCACGCTTCGATGGGGATGACATCCGGCAAGCCCTCTTGCACGATGCTGATCTCCGTGCCGACCGAAACCTTCCGCAACGTCACCGTCACTTGGATTTCACCCGGCAAGTTCGGATCCTCGAAAACATCGGTGTAGCGCAGGCGCTCGTGTGGGATGAGTTCCAAATAATGTCCGCCGAACGAATGGCTATGCCCCGTGGTGAAATTGCGGAAGGACATCTTGTAGGAACCGCCCACTGTCGGGTCGCTGTGGTGCATGGTGCCGGTGAAACCGTTCGGCGGGAGCCACTTCGCCATTGCATCCGGCTCGAGGAACGCGCGGTAGACCTTTTCGGGTTTCGCGGTCAATACTCGATGTAGTCGCACAGTGTTGGGCATGATCGGTTCTCCTAACCACCAGGAATGGACAGAACGGGCATTATTTCGACGGCATCGCCCGGGAATATGCTGAAGTGCGGATGCTTTTCGAAAAGCTTGGCCGCCGCCTCGTGCGAGTCCGCGCGCACCACGGTGAAGGCGCCCAGGTGATTGCTCGTGTCGTGAATGCCGCTTGCGTTCGCTTGCTTGGTTTTCCCCAGCGGTCCTCCCATGAAGACAATGGCGGCGTGATTTTTCTCGACCCAGGCCTTCCAGGCCGCCATGCCCTCTTGCTCTCTCGCGCAGCGAACGGATTCGTCGAGGGCGTCCCAGGCTGCTCGCTGCGCGCCGGTCTTGCTGCCGAGAAACACCGCGAGATAAGTATTGCTGGTATTCATGAGGTCACCTTTTCATTGCGCGTTGCGGATTCAATATGCCATAAACGGGTTTTGCACTGAAGTTGACGGCCATACCTGGCATTGCCTTGGTGCTCACTATTTGTTGTTTATTCAATGTTTTAAGTAATTATGGTAGAAATATTATTATGTGCGACCCTGGCCGCCGGCATTGCAAATCGGGAACACGAAGTTATGAAGGTATGATCGACGCGAACTCTGGAGGAGCCGTTGACGAATCCTAGATTTTGGCATCAGCGCATACTCGCCGCCGTCGCGCTCATGCTGTACGGCAATGCCTTGAACGCGGACCCCGCGGCATCACTCATGGCGTACATCAGTGAAAATGCTCCTGTGTTGGTGCTGGACCATGTCCGCGTCATCGATGGGACGGGAACCGCGCCGGCCGAGGACCAGCGAATCGACATCGCGGACGGAAAAATCGTCCGCATTCAGAGCGCCAAAATCAAGAGCGCCTACCTCCCCGCCGCGAAGGTCCTCGATCTGACGGGCAAGACGATAATTCCCGGCCTCGTCGGCATGCACGAACACCTGTTCTATCCCACTCCGGAACATCCGAGCGATGGCTTGCCGTTATTCGGCGAGATGGCGGACAGTGCACCGCGCTTGTATTTGGCCGGCGGCGTTACCACCGCGCGCACGGCCGGAAGCTTGGAGCCTTACACCGATTTATCCGTGAAGAAAATGATCGACTCCGGGCACTTGCCGGGACCGAAGCTGCGCATTACCGGCCCTTACATCGGGGACTATCGGGCATTACTCCCCCAGTTGCACACTCTGAGCAGTCCGGAAGACGCCGGCCGCACGGTGGACTACTGGGCGGCAGAAGGCGTCACCTCTTTCAAAGCCTACATGAGCATTCGGCACGACGAACTGAAGGTCGCGATTGAACATGTTCACGCCCGGGGACTGAAGATCACCGGTCACTTGTGTGCCGTCGGATTTAGAGAAGCGGCGGCGCTGGGAATCGACAATCTCGAGCATGGCATCGTGGTTGACACGGAGTTCTTTCCCGATAAGAAGCCGGACGTATGCCCCGCGAGCGAGGCGGAGAAGGACTTCGCAACACGGGTGGAAATCGACAGTCCGGCCGTTCAGGAGATGATCCGCGACTTGGTTTCCCACCATGTGGCGGTGACCTCAACGCTGGCGGTTTTTGAGATCACAGTTGCGAATCGACCGTCGCTGCTCAAACAATTTCGGGCGCAAAGATTGTTGGCGCCGCAGGCGTGGTCGGCGTATCTCAAGCGCAGAGCGGCCATTGCTGAAGCAAATGATCCGCTCGACGCAATCGAACTCAGGAAAGAAATGCAGTTCGAGCGGGCTTTCGTCAAGGCCGGCGGTCTGCTGATGGCCGGATGCGATCCGACGTCGTATGGCGGCGTATTGCCGGGTTATGGAGATCAGCGAGGACTGGAACTGCTGGTGGAGGCCGGTTTTACACCGGTCGAAGCAATAAAAATCGCCACTCAGAATGGCGCGCTCTTCCTCGGAGAGGATGCCGTCATCGGATCAATTGCCGCCGGAAAAGCTGCCGATATGATCGTTGTCGCAGGAAACCCTGCGCTCAAGATCGATGACATCGAAAATGTGGAGACGGTATTCAAGGATGGCGTGGGTTACGATCCACAGAAATTGACGGCGTCAGTGCAGGGCCTGGTGGGGCTGCGCTGAAGCAAATAACGGTTGATAAGCTACGCAGATCAAGGGGGACTCAATTGAACCGATTCGAAAAAGCGGTATACGACTGCATGATACCCACTGCGGCGCTGCTGGAACGAACGACCAAACCGCTGCATCGGGCGATTCTTCTGAACTTCTGGCGACACGTGCATTTGGAAGGGGCCGGCGAGTATGACAAGATTCTTTCGTCCGACATGGTCGTGGACAATCCGGTCTATCGAGTCACGTGGGGCGCGACGCCGGGTGTCATAGAAGGGAAGGATGGTATCCGTGGTTTCTACAACAGCGTCGGCGATGCCGTGCTGTGGCATTCCGATGATCGCCTGGCTGTCGAGGACTGGGGCATCTGCGACGAGATTACCTTCCATCAACTCGCCATGGGTACAAATCTCAAGCTCATCGGCTATCCGGTCGAGCATGCCGATAGGCTTTATCACGTTTACAGTCGTCAGGCCTTCATCTGGCCCTACGACGAGCGGGCGCGCCTGGTGGGTGAGCACCTTTACGAGGACAAGACTAGCCTGCGCATCGAGGAGGTCGATCGATCGGACGCCATTACGCCGGCACGCGTGCGCCAGATTCACCGGGAGCGGCTCGTAAAGCTAGAGGCTGAGCGCGGCCCCAATTTCTGGATACTGAGCTGAGCCGCCTGACCGCGAATTCAGCAGTTTGTCACCTTGTACCGCCGCGGTCCCGACGTGCCTCATTTGGGCTTTTTGAAGCGATACAGGAATTGGTCAGTGTGACCGCGGACGGCAGGGTCGAACACTTTCTTGGTGCGATCATCGCTCTGATTGGCAAGAATGGAGCTCTCGGCATCCAGTTTGAACCCCGCCGCCAGCACATCCGCCTTGGCTCTCGCAGGATCGATCCGATGCAGCGTGTCGGTTGCGCTGATGCCTGACCCAGCGGCCGCCGCGTGGTCCAGCACCACATAGACTCCGCCGGGTTTCAGGGCGGCAAAGACCGCCTTGTTGAAGGCGGGTACATCCGCCGGCCCCATGAACTTGTTGTACAGATCGTGGTAGTTCTGCCGAATGATCACGGCATCGAGTCCCGGCGGCAATGCCGTCGCGACAGGGTCATCGCTTACGACGACGTTGGGCGACTGCGCCGCCACCGAGTTCATCATGCCCAATACTTCGGGATGGATCTTCACGACTTCGGCTGTCTCGACCGCGTAAACTTTCCCCGAAGGACCCACCGCCTGCGCCAGCGAGGCTGTCAACCGACCGCCCACGATATCAGCGACCTTGTCTCCTTTCTTCAGACCGATGAATGCGATGACCTCCGGCACTTTCCAAGCAAGATCGAGCGGCGGTGCGGCTGACTGCGACGACGCGGGGGCGGCAGCGGCGATTGATGCGGCCAACATGAGAGAGAGTGCGAGGTTGCGCATGTGCAAATTCCTTGTGGTTGGAGCCGACCGCAATTTGACACCAATTGCGCATCTCGCGCCAGTGATGGAGTGTAGGAAGCGAGTAATTTTGCGGCTACCGAAACGCAGTGAGTGAGGTCCTGTAGGCAACCGCTGCCAGTCGTATGGCATCGGACTGGGCCGGATAGGTATGCAAGATTTCAGCCAGCTCCAGCATGCCCATCTTGGCATTCATGATGACGGCAACTTCGTTGATCATTTCGCTGGCCCGTGAGGCCACGATCGCCGCACCAATGATCTCGTCGGTGCCCTCGCGCACGTGAATTTTTACGAATCCATCGTCGCGCCCATCCGTGATGGCGCGGTCGACATCCTGCATCATGATGGTGAATGTCTTGACCGGAATGGATTGGAGCTTGGCTTCCCGTATTTGCATGCCGATCTGCGCAATTTCCGGATCGCAAAAAGTGCACCAAGGCACCATCATCTGGCTAACCC
>JANXZQ010000114.1 GCA_025355445.1 Gammaproteobacteria bacterium | reverse complement strand
AGGTTTCCTACCGGCCGCCATGGTGCGTAGTCCCCTCACTTTGGGGATATTCTTCGTGTTGGTGGGCTACTACGTGTGCTACTACGGCTTGGTGCTGTGGAAATCCAAGCACCTGAAGGCCGAAGACATTGAAGGCGCGTCGGTCGCCGTCCCTTAAGTGAAGGGCTCACGCGCTGGCGCGTGGCCCCGCCTCGTTATCTAAACGATCCGACTTATCTAAACAATCCGACGAATATCACGCATGTCATCAGCGCCAGCGCGGCTAACAAGGTGTTATGGCCCCAACGGGCTACCAGTCCAAGCATCTTCCTCTCCTCAAATGTACTCGAATCGACGACCGGCGAGCGACCCCGCCGGCCCATGTCCTTTATGGGGGCGAAACTTTACATTTCCAGTGAAAAAGAAAGCATGTTGCAGATCACAAATCGGTCAATTTCAGCCACTTGTGACTATAAGCTGCACCAAATCAGTGCAGCACTCGAGCGTTGAGGGGATCACTTTCTTGAACGTGGATTACTGCCCCGTCTTGATATGCGTCCACACCCGGGTGCGCAACCGCTCATAGTCCTGTCCCAGCTCGGCCGGCAGGTACAGCCGCGCCTTCAATTCGGGCGGCGGATAGACCGCCGGATCATTCAGCAGCTCGCTCTGGACGAAGGGGCGCGCCGCCAGATTGTCGTTGCCGTAGTGAATATCGTTGGTGATCGCGGCAATGACCTGAGGCTCCAAAATGAAATTCAAGAACTTGTGCGCGGCGTCCGGGTGCGGCGCCGAGGCAGGAATCAAAAACGCGTTGTAGGTGATGTTCGAGCCTTCCTTGGGCAGGGTGAATGCAAGATGCGCTCCGGTGCCGTCCTCGCGGGCACGTTGCTGTGCCACCGAGTAGTCGCTCGACCAGGCGATCGACAGGCACACCTCCTTGGAGGCCAATTGATGCCAGTAGTCGTTGGAGTCAAAGGTGCGGATGTAAGGACGCACCGCCATCAACACGCGCTCGGCGTCGTGCAGATCCACGGCGCTGCGCGAATTCGGATCCCTGCGCAGGTACGCCAGCGCCAGCTGGATGACATCCTCGGAGGAATCCAAGAATGTCACGCCGCAGTCCGCGAAGTGCGCGATCACCGCGGGATCGAACAGCATGGCCAGGCTGTCGGTGGGCGCGTCCGGCATATGCGCCTTCACCATATCGACGTTGTATACGAAGCCATTCATGGCATGCAGATACGGTACCGCATAGCGATTGCCGGGATCGGCCTGCGACTGTACCGCGAGCACCGCAGGGTCAAGATTCTTCCAATTGGGCAGCTTGGATTTATCCAGCGGTTGGTAGGCGCCGGCCTTGATCTGCCGGCCGTAGAATCCGGTCGTGGTGCTGACGATGTCGTAGCCCGAACTGCCCGCCAGCATTTTCGCTTCCAGGGTATCGTTGGAATCGTACAGGCCGTAGATGACCTTGATGTGGGTCTTGCGTTCGAACTCGGCGACGGTGTCGTGGCCGATATAGTCGGCCCAGTTATAAATGTGCAGTACGGGCTCTTCGCCGGCGGCCGGGTGCCTTCCACTGCATGCCGCCGCGCACAGCGCAAGACCTGCCGCCGCGGCAGCGCCGAAGACCGCGATTCGGGTCGCGGCGCCGGTCGCGACGCAGATCCTAAACGCGCGCGAGTTCAGCGCGCAACCACTCATGGAATTGTCGAATGACATACTCCTCGGGCATGACCACGCCACGCACATGTGGGCCCGCGCGCAGACCTCGTTGGTTGAGTTCGCACACCTGCGCATCCTCGGTCATGACGGTATTCGTGAAATCCACGACGTTGCGCATATTAAATGTCGGATCGGCCAGAGTCTGCGGCGAAAATAAATACTCGACGCGCAGTTCGGTGCGCTCCGGGCCCAAGGGCAGCAGGCGCACCACCCGGACATAGTCGATGTGCCCGACGAGAAATACCGATGGCAAGCTGGTCATATAGATGTGGCCGGCCTCGCGATCCGCATCCGAAAGACCGGGGAAGGGAATCCCCGTAATCCTGCCGTCCAGGGACCACGTGACCGCGCCGCCGCGCAAACCGCCTTTGAACTTCGGGTCCGTCTCTGCGGCATGCGCGCGCCACTGCGGATCATCGCGCTCCTCCAGCAGCCCGCGGCCATAAATCGGCACCAGCTGCGACAGCTGCGGGTGCACGCCCGGGCAGTGCAGGCACTCGTTGTAGTTCTCCCAGAAGATTTTCCAATTGCACTCGATCGTCTTCTGCAGCACATGGCCGACGACGAGCTCGGCGAGGGGCCACGCGTCGAGCCGGTTGAGCAGCAGATCGAAGATCTTTTCGAATGGCGGCGGGCTGTCAGTGAGCGCCACGAAAATGAAGCCGTTCCATTCCCGGACGCTGATTTTGTACAGAGGATAGTCGGCCACATCGAAGCCGCTGGCATGCGCCTTGGAGGAGGTCCGCAGCAAATCCCCCTGCAGATTGTAAACCCAGGCGTGGTACGGGCAGACGATGGTGCCGGCGCGCAGCGTGCCTGCGGACTCGCGGCACAGCGCCGCGCCGCGATGCCGGCAGGTGTTGTGAAACCCTTGCAGAATTCCCTGATCGTCGCGTACCAAGAGAATCTTTTGGTCGCCCAACTCGAATGTGCGGAAAGCTCGATGGCCTTCGACGTCGCTGCAGCGCCCGACGTACACCCAGTTCCGAGACCAGATGCGCTGCAGCTCCCTCTCGTAGTGCCGCGAATCGTAGTAGGCGTCCGCGGGCAAACCTTCCGTATGCTCGGTCAGCCCGTTGTAGCTCAAGGTGTCGATTTCGGATGTACCTTGCATGTGCCCTCCCCTTAAGGGCTATTGTCGCATCAATTTACCGCTGGAGTCGAAGGCGGCGCCCGCCAAGCGCTGCGCCCTGTGGCGCTCACCGATAATCTCGATTTCGAATCCCGTATCGGCCTTGGCCAGTGCGGCGGGCACATAGCCCAACGCCAATGAGCGGCCGACTCGATGTCCGAAGGCGCCGGAAGTCACCCAACCCACCGCTTTGCCGTCGTGCCAGATGGGCTCATCGCCGATGGCGTCGGCATCGGTGGCGTCGACCTGAAAAGTCGCCAGCCGCAAAGCGCCCCCACCATCCTTCTCTTCCGCGGCAGCCGAGCGGCCGATGAACTCGCTCTTCTTGAAATCGACGAAACGGTCGAGGCCCGCTTCGAACGGCCCGTAGATGGGGCGATACTCGCGTGCCCAGCTGCCGAAGCTCTTCTCTATCCGCATGGCGTTGAGTGCGCGTCCGCCGAACAGCTTGAGCTCAAATTCGCGGCCGGCTTTGACGAGTGCGTCATACAGCGCCCGTTGATAATCGGTGGTCACCCAGATCTCGTAGCCCAACTCGCCGGTGAAGGACACCCGCCCGACGTAGCCCGGCACCATGCCGATTTCCATGCGCCTGAACGACATGAAGGGAAAAGCGGTGGTGGACAAGTCATCGCGCACCAGAGTCTGCAACAGCGCGCGGGAATGCGGTCCTGCAACCGACAGCCCGACATATTCCATGGCACAGGGCCGCACCGACACGCCCGCGGCAGGCATGTGCTGCTCGAACCAGCGCATGTAGTAGCTCTCGGCGGCATAAGTGCCGACGAGGAAGATGTGCTCGGCGGAAACCCGGCACATGGTGAAATCGCCGATCAGCTTGCCGCGATCATTCAGCATCGGCGTCAGTGCAATGCGTCCGACCGCAGGAACGCGGTTCGCCATCATATGCGAAAGCCAATCCGCTGCGCCGCCTCCGCGAATGTCGAACTTGCCGTAATTCGAAATTTCCAGCAGGCCCACCGCGTTCTGCACGGCCTTGCACTCCGCGGCCACATGCGGATGCGCATTGGAACGGCGGAAGCTCACGTCGTCCACGGCTTCTTCAGACGTCGGCGCGAACCATAACGGATGCTCCAAACCGCAGTAATCTCCGAACACTGCATGTTCGGCCTGCAGCTTTTCGTAAATCGGCGTGCTGCGCAACGGCCGCGCAGCCGGCAATTCCTCGTTCGGAAAGCGTATGCTGAAACGGCGCGAATAGTTTTCCCGCACCTTGGCATTGGTGTAGGCCAGTGTCGTCCAGTCGCCGTAACGCGCCACGTCCATGCCCCAAATGTCGGCGCCCGGATCGCCGTCCACCATCCAGCGCGAGAGCGCAAGGCCGACGCCGCCGCCCTGACTGAATCCCGCCATGACGCCGCAGGCCACCCAAAAGTTCTTCAGGCCGCGGATGGGTCCCACCAAGGGGTTGCCGTCGGGCGCGAAAGTGAACGGCCCGTTCACCACCTTCTTGATTCCCGCGCCTTCGAGCGCCGGGAAATGCGCGAAGCCGACTTCCAGGCTGGGCGCGATACGCTCCAGGTCATTCGGCAACAGATCCTGGCCGAAATCCCAGGGTGTCGTCACCGGCGACCAGGGCACGCCGGCGCGCTCGTAGGTGCCCATGAGCATCCCGCCGCGCTCCTGGCGGATATAGATTTCACCTTCGAAGTCGATGCAGTGCAATTGCTCTTTTTTTCCCACCAGTTCCTGCATGTCGCCGGTGATGAGGTATTGGTGCTCCATGGCGAGGATGGGCAGCTGCAGGCCCACCATGCGGCCGACCTCGCGCGCCCACAGACCGCCGGCATTCACCACGTGCTGCGCCTGTACATTGCCGTGGTCGGTGATCACATCCCAGGATCCGTCGGCGCGCGGCTGCAAATCGGTGACGCGGGTGTGACGCACGATGTTGGCGCCGCCGATCTGCGCCGATTTGGCATAGGCGTGGGTGACGCCGTAAGGATCTACGTGGCCTTCGATGGGATCGTACATCGCACCTTTGAAATGCTTCTTGTCCATCAGCGGAAACAGCCGCGCCGCCTCGTCGACGGAAATCATCTCCAGATCCATGCCGAGATAACGGCCGCGCGCCTTGGCCATCTTCAGCCAATCGAGCCGCTCTCGAGTGCCGGCCAGCATGATGCCGCCGGTGATGTGCACGCCACAGGACTGTCCGGATATCTTCTCGATTTCCTTATAGAGCTCGATGGTGTACTGCTGCAGCTTGGCGACGTTGGGATCGCCGTTGACGGTGTGCATGCCCCCTGCCGCGTGCCAGGTCGAACCGGACGTCAATTCGGCGCGCTCAATCAGCAGCACATCCTTCCAGCCGGCTTTGGTCAAATGATAGAGAACGCTGGCGCCGACCACGCCTCCGCCGATGACCACTACTTGCGCGTGGCTCTTCATAGGTACTCCAAATTCAACGTTGTGATGTTAAAGCGAACGACGCTACCGGCGAGCCGCTGCGCACTCTCGCCGGTTCACTCATTCGAGACCGCCAAGTGCAGATTCGACTGTGCGGCGGCGGCACCGGTGCCGAAGCGCTCGATCAGCCACGAGCGGAACAAGGCAATGGCAGTGTCGCTCAGCGCTTCCGGGTGGGTGATCAAGTAATAGCCGTAGCCGTCGTCGAGACTGATGTCGAAAGGCCTGACCAGGCGGCCGGTGCGAATGTAGTCGCTGAACAGGTAGTTGTCGACCAAGGCGATGCCCTCGCCGCTCAACGCATATTGCACGGCGAGCACGGCCGTATCGAATACCAGGCCGCGCTCGATGTTGAGCGTACTCAGGTTTTCCTGACGTGCGAATTGCGTCCAAAGGTGATGCCGCGGTTGATCGGAAATGCGTACGTGCACCAGCTCATTCGACTCGATGAATTCGGCCAGCGTTTTCTCACCCAACCGGGCCGCAACACTGGGATGGCACAGCATGCTGAGGCGCACCGGCCAGAGCAAATCCGTCACCAAGTCGGTGACCGTGGGCTTCGAATACACCACCGCCACGTCGACATCGCTCGGCGGAGGCCCCACTCCATAGGGACTGACCAGATCGATCTCCACTTCGACGGCCGCGCGCCGGAAGTCGCGCAATATAGGCACGGCAAGGTGCACGGCAAAACTCGGCGGCATCTGCACGCGCAGCGTTCTTAAGGTGGTGGAACCGTCATTGCGGATATCATCGAGCGCATATTCGAGACGGTCAAAGGACTTCATCACCGCCGGCAGCAAATGCTGGCCCGCCTTCGTCAGCACCAGCGCGTGCGGCTTGCGCTCGAACAGCTGCACGCCGATCAACTTCTCGAGCGCGATCACGTGGCGCGATAAAGCGCTTTGCGAGATCAGCAGCGAATTGGCCGCGGCGGTGAAGCTCGAATGCTTGGCAACCCCTTCGAAGGCCCGCAATGCGTTCAGCGGCAGCCAGCGCCGGTCGATGGTGGTCTTAACCATAAATTACGGAGCCCAGCTCTTGGTGTAGCCAATGGCGCGCTTCTGATCCTCGATGATGGTGCGGGACGCCACATACAAATGATACACCGCCCAGAATCCCGTGGGCGCCAGACACAGCAAGGCCAGTCGCAGCGACGCAGCATCCGTCGCATGAGGGCCGGCGAACCAATCGCTCAACGCACCCACGACCCAGGGCGCGACTATCAAATTGAATACGTTGGCCACCAACAGCGACACCGCGATGAACATATTGCGCATGTGGCAGGGCGCGAGATTATTCAGCAGACCGAAACACGGGCCGATGTAAAAATAGATGGCCGGGATGAAAATGCAGAACATCAGTTTGCACAGCCACAATGAATGCGTCCAGTAAGCGATGAGCGAGGGAATGGTCGTCAAGCCGATGCCCGCCGCGAGCAGCCAGACCACCCGCCGCGGGTCCGCCATCGAAGGCCGCGACAGCAGCCAGGCCGTGCCCACGGTGGCCAGCGAGCCCCCCACCAGATGGATGTTGCCGGTGACGGCGCCTGCCTGGC
>JANXZQ010000095.1 GCA_025355445.1 Gammaproteobacteria bacterium | reverse complement strand
GTCGCTGCTGCAGCGCGCCGAGGTGATCCCGTGACGGATCTGCGAATGGCCACTTCTGGTGAATTCGAGTATGCCGGGGAGATTGACGCGCAACGCGAGCCGAGTATTCATGAGGTATTGTTCGGTCCATAGCACATAAGCCCCCCGGCATCGACATACTCCCTCAATCCGTACATTGCCGGAAGTCGGTTCTTTGCCGCCAGGTCCGCGAGGTGTCTTCGCTCAATGAGGAACATGGTGCCTCCCAACACCGTCAGGGCACCGGCGCGCGTATTGGTCATTTCCGCGAAGGCCCTGTCGAAATCGCCTGGCCCTCGGGCCTCGATGAATTGAAACCGCATCCCCAGCACCCGTGCCGCGATTTCTGCCTCCTTCCGCAGGTCCATTTCCGTGCGCTCGCTCATGCCACCGGGCTGCCAGAGGACAGCGACCTGACCAACCCCCGGAACGACCTGCTTGAGGTATTCCAGTCGTTTGCCGAGTAGTTCCGGGGCGAGCGTGGACAAACCGGTGACATTGCCGCCCGGCCGCGCAAGGCTGGTGACCAGCCCGTCCGTGACCGGATCGATAGCGGAAACGAACACAATGGGAATGGTGCTTGTCGCTTGCTTGGCGGCGATGGCGGCGATCGTACCTCCGACCAGGACGACATCAACCTTGAGTGCGACCAATTCGGCCGCAAGAGTGGGGAGCCGCTCGAGCTTCCCGTCGGCATCGCGGAATTCAATCACCACGTTTCGCCCTTCGACGTAACCGAGGTCACGCAGTCCTTGACGGAAGCCCTCTGTCATGTAGGCGCTGCCCGTCATGTTGCTCGAGAGATAGCCTATTCGAGGAACCCCGGCCGCACGCGGGGCCGCAGCGGCAAGCGGCACTGCACCAAGTGCCACAAGAGCAATTGCTGCTTCACGCCTGTTCATGTCATCCCCTGCCGGGCGCGCCGACAAGCCCGACGGTGAGAGTTATGACGAATGCCCTCCGGTCCACGGCTCGATCACCTCCTCGCGTTCGACTTCGCCTACAGTACCACAGTTGTTGCGTTGGGTTGCCCTGACCCGAGCTGCCTAGCGTACCAGTTAGCCGGCGGCCTGCGGGCCGGCGCGAAGCGCTGCCCACGGGTCGTCCGCGTTGTGCGCCGGGTCAGGGCGCACGTTCAACTTGGTGCGGTACAGCAACCGCTGTGATCGCTCCGGCATAGCTCGCCAGTGACCGGTTGTAACGGGGCAAGTACTTCGAGAGCGCGAGAAGGCTGACGGCGACTGCTTCACGCTCGCGTCCGAGGTCAACGAGAGCCAGCGCCAGGAATGCGCGCACGGCGCCATCCAGCTCATCGCTGGGCGCGCGAAGCTCGGCGGTGAGCAATTCCGCGGACTCGACGGCGTCACCCAAGTTGCGCAGGGAGCTGGCCAGCTGAACGGTGGCCCTGCGACGGCGCAGGCCCGGTAAGCCCGCTTTGAGCGCGGCGCGATACAGCGGGATGGCCACGTCAGGGTGGCCCGTGGAGTCCTGGGCCGAAGCACGTTCGAAAGCACCGATAGCGCTGTCCGAATCGAGCTCTGCAGTCAGCAATTCGATTTGCGCCAGAAAGGCATTGGCTTCGTAGTCGTCAATCGAGCTCCACAAGGCCGCGAGCCGGTGTTCCCAAGATGCATCGCCGTTGTCCATCAGCATAGTTTAGACGCTGCAACTCAGGCGATGTGCCCTAACTTACCCGTTGACCGGCGGCCTGCGGGCCGGCGCGAAGCGCTGCGCACGGGATGCCTGCATTGAACGCCCGGTCAGCGAAGTAATCGGCCCGCTGCCGCAAATCGCGCCGAAGAAACACGGCGTGCCTGCGTTGTGGCAAGGTGGAACGTGGCGCCGCGGAAGACCGATGTAGCAATGGTGCAATTTGCCCGTGGGTTAGCGTGGTCATGGGTGACGTCATCGACATTGGTGAATCGGCACTGCGGTGTGCAGCCGCTGGGCCGATATCCCGTTTAAGAGAGTGAGCTAGACGACGTACCCGAGGCGGCGCCACATTCCACAACGAATGATGGAGCAAGCCATGGTCGCACGCAACGCCAGAGTCAGCCGCAAGCCGGGCAAATCCCGCGCGGCGCTGACGATCACCCATCCCAATGCCGCCGGCATCGACATCGGCAGCGCATCCCACTTTGTGGCGGTACCGGCGGACCGAGACGACGAACCGGTACGCGAGTTTCCCAGCTTCACGGTGGATCTCAATGCCGTCGCCGATTGGCTTGAGGCCTGCCGGGTCGATACCGTCGCCATGGAATCCACCGGCGTGTATTGGATTCCGTTATTCGAGTTGCTGGAGTCGCGCGGCTTCACCGTGCTGCTGGTCAATGCGCGCCACGTGAAGAACGTCTCCGGCCGCAAGTCCGACGTGCTGGACTGCCAGTGGCTGCAGCAGCTGATGACCTACGGTCTGCTCAGCGGTGCCTTTCGCCCGGCCGAGCCGGTCTGCGTGCTGCGCGCGCTGTGGCGCCAGCGCGGGATGCTGCTCAAGAGTCAGGCCCGGCAGGTGCAGCACATGCAAAAGGCGCTCACGCAGATGAACGTGCAACTGGCCAACGTCATCTCCGACGTGGTGGGCGAGACCGGGCAGAAGATCCTGCGCGCCATCGTGGCCGGCGAACGCAACGGCCAAGTGCTGGGCGCGATGAAGAATGCGCGCATCCACGCCAGCGTCGACGAGATTGCCAAGAGCCTGCATGGCAACTGGCGGGCCGAACACCTATTCGCCCTCAAGCAGGCGGTGGACGGATTCGACTTCAGCGGCACCCAATTGGCCGAGTGCGACCAAGAGATCGAAGCCCAGCTGCAACGCCTTCAGACACATGACGGCGAACCAGCCAAGGGCAGGAAGCGCGGCCGCGCGCGCAATGCCCCGAAGTTCGATCTGCGCACGCAGCTGTTCAAAATGTGCGGTGTCGATCTGACCCGCATCGACGGCATCGATGTGACCACCGCGCTGGCCGTCGTCAGCGAGACCGGAGCGGACCTGTCACGCTTTCCCAGCGTCGGGCACTTCGCCAGTTGGATGGGCTTGTGCCCAGGCACCAAGATCACCGGCGGCAAGGTGATGAGCAGCAAGACCAAGCGCTGTGCCAATCGCGCCGCCCAAGCCTTGCGCCTCGCCGCCGCGTCGTTACGCACCAGCCAGTCGGCACTCGGCGCCTACTTCCGACGCATGTGCGCGCGCATGGACAAACCGAAGGCCGTCACCGCCGCCGCCCACAAGCTCGCGCGGCTGATCTACACCATGCTTACCAGAGGCGAGGAGTACACCGATCAAGGCCAGGACTACTACGAGCAGCGCTACCGCGAACGCGTGCTGCGTAACCTGTCCCAGCGCGCCCAGAAGCTGGGCATGCAGCTCGTCGCTGCCGAACAACCCGCCTGAAAAACAAACTTCAAGAACAGTCACTTGAGGTGTGTTTCTTAAGAG
>JANXZQ010000082.1 GCA_025355445.1 Gammaproteobacteria bacterium | reverse complement strand
TTAACCGCCATTACTGTGGTCTCTTTTTCCGATTGGAAGGAGAGCTGCGGTGGGGCAAAAGAGGTTACCCGTGCGTAAGATCCGTGAGGTCCTGCGGCTCAAGGCCGAGGGCTTCAGCGACCGACAGATAGCCGCTGCGATTGGCAGCGCCCGCTCAACGGTGCAGGAGTGTGTGCGCCGAGCGCGCGATGCCGGATCACTTGGCCGCTTTCCCCGGCGCTCGATGAAGCGGCGTTGCAGGAGAGGATGTATCGGCGCGCGGTGCCCTTATCGCGCACACCGAAGCCGGATTTTGCGTACCTGCATGCCGAGCTTCGAACCAGGGGGCCGGCGGTGCGAATCCGTCCGGGCGCGCATCAAATATCAATAAAAATCAATAAACTACAATCCGCCGGGTCAGCCGTTCGTGCGCCGGACTACGGGAATCGCTTTCACCACGACTCGAACCCGCACGGGCGCGTGTGCGGCGGCTTTCGATAAAATAGCCCCTGATCTGGTGCGCATCTGATCAATTTGCGCGCAGAACTGCGCTGCAACCCGAGAAAACGGCGCGACAGCAGAGATGCTGGCGATTGGGATGTTGACATTTGCTTGGTAGTCGGTTGAATTTCAACTTGGTTCGCCCTGGAAGTGAAATCGTCTTACGCTTCATGCATAGTGCGCGCTCGACGGGCGGCGGTTGCGGAGAAGCAAGTTGATGTCGAATGCCACGGGTACTTTGACGGGGAAACTCATTCAACTTGTGCGCGGCAAGCCGGTGACAGCGGCCGATCTCGAGCAGGCGGCACTATTTATGCTTGACGCAATCGCGAATGCGGTTGGCGGCCGCAACAGCGCAGCCGGGGAAATCCTGTTGCGATGGGCATCGGGTCGACCCGCGCAGACATCGAACCAGACCTTTGTGCTTGGTGCGCTGACGCATATACTGGAAACGGACGATCTTCACCGTTCTTCGGTGACGCACCCGGGATGCGTCGTTGTGCCCGTAGTGCTCGCGCTCGGGTTCCACCGAGAACAGGGCGGGGCAGAATTGTTGGGCGCGGTTCTACATGGTTACGAAGCGATGTGCCGCGTTGGCAATGCGGTTGGTCCTGCCCACTATCGCATATGGCACAACACCGCGACCTGCGGGCCATACGGATCGGCGATGGCGGCCGCGAACCTGCTGCAGCTGGACGACGCCGAGGCGCAGCATGCACTCGGCAATGCCGGCACGCAATCCTCAGGCCTGTGGCAGTTTCTTGAAACGGGTGCGATGAGCAAGCACTTACATGCCGGGCGTGCCGCGGAGTCGGGTCTGCTCGCCGCGGAATTGGCGGCACTCGGATTTACGGGACCACCGGCGATTTTGGAGGGAGAAAAGGGCTTTTTTGCTGGCGCCTGCCCGGATGCACAACCTGCGCGGGTGCTGGCCGATGCTGCGGCTCCGTGGCAGCTGATACGCACTTCCATCAAACCGTGGCCATCGTGTCGGCATACGCACCCGGCGATCGACGCGGCGCTCGAATTGTACGGGTCGCTGTTCGGCCGCGACGTCGTGCGTGTCGAGGCCGAGGTTTACCAGGCGGCGCTCGATGTCTGCAATCGTCCGGATCCAAACAGCGAATACGAAGCCAAGTTTTCGTTGAGCCATTGCATCGCGGCCGCCCTCGCTGACGGTCGAGTAACGTTTGATTCATTCGATGGCAGAAGCCGACAGCGTCTGGCAGCGTTGCGCGGCCGCGTTTCGGCTGTCGTGGCAGAGCCGTACCGTTCCGCGTACCCGGATCAGTACTGGGGCGCCAGGATTTCGGTGACGCTCAGCGATGGCGAAACGTTGACCGCGGAAAAGAAAGGCTGCAAAGGTGATCCTAAGTCGGCTTTGTCGCGCAAGGAGATGATCGACAAAGCGAAGTTGCTAATGCGGCATGGCGGGCTCGAGCAGCGCGCTACGGAATCGCTCGTTGCCGCCGTTCTCGATTTGCCCAGCGGTCGGGCAGATTGGCAGAGCTTGCGCGCGGTCATGCCATAGGCGGCAGCGGCATGAGCTTGGCCGCAAAACTTCCGCCGCTCCGAAGCCTCGTTGCGTTCGAAGCATCGGCGCGTCAATTGAGTCTCACTCTGGCCGCCAGAGAGCTCCAGATCAGCCGTGAGGCAGTCAGCAGGCATATCCGGGCACTCGAGGAGCATCTCGGCGTCAAGCTTTTCTATCGCATTCACAGGGCGGTGGCACTTACCCCAGCAGGAAAGAAGTTCCAGCTGATTGTTCAACAGCACTTAGAAGGAATTGCGGCCGGTTCGGCGTCAATCCGCAGCCGCCGAAGACCCACGGGAATCACGGTATCGACGACGATTGCATTGGCATCGTTCTGGCTGACTCCGCGGCTTGCATCGTTTCGCGAGAAGCATCCGAATGTCGAGATTCACGTCAAGATCTCCGATGCGCCGATGGATATGATCGCCGACGGCGTTGATATTGCGCTGCGATATGGCGACGGAAAGTGGAAAGGGCTCAGGGCAATCCGTCTTTTCGGTGTCAATTCATTTCCGGTTTGCTCGCCGGAGTACCTGAAGGCCGCAGGCCCAATCAACAAACCAGCGGATCTTCTCAAGCACAACCTCGTGAATCTCGACGGCGCTGCTCACGTAGCCGAAGATTGGCGGTGGTGGCTCGAAGGGTCTGGCGTGCATGCGCCAAAGTCGCTGCGGACGCTGGGGTTCGACAGCTACGCCAACGTCATCCAGGCCGCGCTTGACGGGCAAGGGATCGCACTGGGATTCAGCGGCCTCGCGTCTGACCTGATCGCGAGTAGCCGTCTGGTGCGCCCGATCAACTCAGAACTGACAAGGGGGCTCGCCGTTTACCTAGTGACACCGAGAGGCACCAAGCCGGCGCCCGCGGCGCGCAGCTTCATCAAATGGACCGTCGCTGAAGCGGCCAGATCCAACAGGGCGATCGCAACGCTCTAGATGCCGGCTGGATTGTCGAGCGATTGGCCTAGGTCGCGAAGATCCTGATAGCGATCGCCGATGCGATGATGAGGCCGCCCGCCCGTCGCGCCGCCGAGCGCAACGATGACCTCGTCCTGATTCGGCGCATCCGGTATCGAGAGTTGCACCGTCAGATAATGCGATCGGATCCCCGAGTCGTTCTTGTGCATCAGCGGCACAACGATCGGGCAGTTCGCCGGGCCGCGGCTGTTCGTGAAGGCGAGATAGCTCTTTGCCTCGACTGCCTCGCGGTAGTGATTGCCGAAACGCAGCGTATGAATCAACGCCGAGCCGTGTTCAATTTCCCCATTGAGGCCAGTGACGCAGGCCTTGCCATACGCTTCTATCTTGTCGCCGTCACCGGCGATCGCGAGCATTCTTGCGGTCAGGATGCGACCGAGCTCCGACGAAATGACACGTATCTCCGGGGTAAGGTCCTCGACGAAACCGCGTCCGGCCCATGGGTTTCGCAGCACTAGCGCCGAAGCAAAGATCTTAAGCGGGCGCGCCGCCGCCCTATCTCCCTCGACGAAGATTTCTTCGATGAAATCAACTGCTTTTCGAATTTCGATGGGCATGCATTCTCCGTGAAGTATCTGAAACTTGGTTTCACTATATCGTGCAAGCGTAGAAGTCGGAGGTATGATTAGTCAACGTCATCGACCCGGAAGGGAAACTCAGAATGGTGGTGCAGCCGACACAGGGAGGACTCCAGGCAGCCTACAGCGAGGCACTGGCCGCGTTGCGTGCCGGGAGGGCCACCACCGCCGAACAGAAGCTGCGTGCGATCCAGAAATCCGCGCCCGGCGAGATCAAGAGCCTACGGTTACTGGGCTGCGCGTTGCTGGCGCAGGATCAGATCGCGGCGGCAATCCAGATTCTCGAACAGGTAGTTGCGGCTGCACCGGATTTTGCCCACGCCCACGCGGATCTGGCACGCGCCTACCGCCAAGATGGGCGCCTTGAGGCCGCACTCGATCAGGCGAGCCTGGCGCTAACACGCGCGCCGACGCTGGAAATGGCCTGGCTCGCCTATGGCGACGTGCTCGTCGACCTGCGCAAGTTCCCGGATGCTCGAATCGCCTTCGAGAGGGCGCGGCTGTGTGATCCGCATATGCGGCGCATCGAGCAGGCACGGGCCGCACTCGGCGTGCAGGACCGCAAGAGCGCCGAGGCCATTTTTCGCGAGATCCTGACGGCGGACGCAAGTCATGTCGGGGCGCTATGCGGGCTCGCGGCCGTGTCGCTCGCCGCGGCGATGCCGAAAGATGCGGAGCGACTGCTGCGCCATGCGTTCAGGCAGTCGGCTCAACTGCCGCTAATCTGGCGGGGTCTCGGCCAAGCATTGCTCGATGGCGGGCGTCTTCCTGACGCGGAAGTTGCGGTACGCCATTTGCTGAAAATCGAACCCGAGAATCCCAAGAACTGGATCGTGCTCGGTACGATATACACACGATTGATGCGCCAGCAGGATGCGTTGGTCGCTTATCGAGAGGCCGCGCGGCTCAGTCCAACCGACGTGCATCTGCCGCTCTCGATCGGGCACCTGCAAAAGACGCTCGGGCGACGCCGCGAGTCCGAACAGGCGTACCGGGACTGTCTGGCGCTCGATCCCGCCTTCAGTGAAGCGTATTGGAGTCTCGCCGATCTGAAGAATTATGTATTCAGCGACGCCGAGATCGCAGCCATGCACGTGCTCGACAAGGGCAACGGCGGCGACGACAAGAGCCAAGCGCAGCTGCATTTCGCGCTGGGGCGAGCGCTCGAACAAAGGGCCGAATACGCGGCTGCCTTTGATCATTATGCGATCGGCAATGCGCGCCGGCGCCGCAGCGTGCCATTCAGCATCGAGAAATTTGAAGACAAGACGTCCCGTGTCGGCGCCGCATTGGGCGCCGCTTTTTTTGCCGCCCGGCGGGGGACAGGCGTGGCCAATCCGGCTCCGATATTCATCGTCGGCCTGCCGCGCTCCGGCTCGACCCTGATCGAGCAGATCCTCGCCAGCCATTCGCTCGTCGAGGGCACGTTTGAGCTGCCGAATGTGCTGTCCATCGTGCGCGAATTCGACCACAGCGATGCCGGTCATGATGCCTACCCTGAGAGCGTGCTCGAGGCCCCGCCGCCGCTGTTTTCAGTACTGGGTCGCCGTTATCTCGAAGAAACCGCCCCGCTGCGCAGCGGTCGACCCCGCTTCATCGACAAGATGCCGAACAACTTTAGCCACGTCGGCCTGATCCATGCCATGCTCCCGCAGGCGACGATTATCGATATTCGGCGCCATCCAATGGACTCCTGCTTCAGCACTTTCAAGCAGTATTTCGCCGAAGGCCAGTCCTTCAGCTACGATCTTGACGATCTGGGCCGTTATTACCGCTGTTACCTTTCACTGATGGATCACTGGGATCAGGTGCTACCCGGCAAGGTGCTGCACGTGCGATACGAAGATCTGGTGCGGGAGCCGGAGTCGAATATCCGCCGCCTGCTTGCGCATTCTGGCCTCCACTATGAGGCGGCTTGCTTGGCCTTTCACAAAACAAAGCGCTCCGTACGCACCGCGAGTGCCGAACAGGTGCGCCAGCCGCTGTACACTTCGGCTATCGGGTACTGGCGGCATTTCGAGACCCGACTCGAGCCGCTGCGGCGCGCCCTCGGCGATAGCCTGGAGCGCTTTGCGGACCTCGACACCGCGCACCCGCCTGTGTGAGTCATTTATAGCGTAATGGCATATTAGATAGAAACATTATCGAAGCTTCAATTGGGTACGCTCACGGGATGGGGTCCGGCTTAGGGAGCACGCTTGAGCGTGCCGCATGAGAATCCTGGGAGGGTTTCGATGAGCGCCAATATAATGCACAGTGCGAACGCATCTTCACACCCAACGGCGAGGCTGTGGGCGCCCAGGACGCGCTCAAAGCTCGGCCTTTCCATCGCCGCAATACTGTCCGGGGCCGCGGCGCTGCACAGCGCGCCGATCGCCGCCGCCGGCGATTCAGCTGACAGCCTCGAGGAAATCATCGTCACTTCCCGCAAGCGTGCAGAGAATCTGCAGGATGTGCCGCAGAGCATCGACGTGTTCTCAACCAAAGATCTGCAGAATCTCGCGGTCTCAAATTTCGAGGACTGGGCCACTAAAACCCCGTCGGTCTCCTTCATCAGCATCCAGCCAGGATCGCAGCTGTTCATGATCAGGGGTGTCTCGGATGGCAGTAATCCGCAATTTGCGAACAACTCCGCCGTCGCCTATTTGGTCGACGACATGTCGATGAGCGTCCTGTCGCAAACTCCTGATCTTCACCAGTACGACATAGAACGGATAGAGATATTGAACGGTCCGCAGGGAACGACCTTCGGCGCCAGCGCAATGGCAGGAGCCGTGCGTGTCATCACGAATAAGCCCGACCCAGGCGCATTTGCCGCCGGCGTCGATCTCGATGGCGGCAAGATCGATGGTGGCACCTACAACCATACGGTGCAAGGCTTCATCAATCTGCCGCTCGTCGATGGCAAGACAGCGCTGCGCATCTCGGCCTACGGCGACTATCACGGCGGCTATATAAATAACCTGCTGACGACGCGTCACTGGGTGAATGGGATCACGTCGACCAACGCAGCTTGGGCCGGCGCCGATTATAACCACGAGGATACCCAAGGTGCCCGCATCGCCCTCAAGCAGGTATTCTCGGATGCTTGGCAGGCATCGCTGACCTACACTTATCAGAAACAGCTCGCCCATGGATCCTGGGACGAGGCCGTGAACAAGTATGGCAACCTGCCGGTGTATGGCGATTACAACGTTTCGCGCTTCGGCCCGGAAGATCGAAACAACCAGGTCAGGATGCTGGACCTACATGTCGAAGGCGATGTCGGCATCGGCGACCTCGTTTTCGCAAGCACGTATTATACTTCAGCGTCGCGGTTCTCATCGGAATACTCCGAGTACATGCAGTACGCGAACGTACCGCCGTTCCTATACGCCCCCTACCTGCAGGGTTACTCGTGCAAGACCGACCCCATATCCTCCGGCGGCGCCAAGCCCTACAGCGGCTGCAACGTGCCGACGCTATGGTATGACTTTTACACGCAGCCGGAACGGTATTCGAATGAGCTGCGCCTGCAGTCCAAGCCCGGAGGGAGCGTACATTGGCTTGCCGGCCTATACTGGCAGAAGACAACCGATCCATTCAGCATCTTCTACCACGAGCCGGGATTGCGTACAGATGGCGACGCGTGGAAGAGCATCACCAGCTACTACCACCAAACCGCTGCGCCGCCGACGCCGGACGACTGGTACAGCTACGTCGCGCACAATAACACGCGACAGACGACCGAGTTCGCGAACCTGACGTTCGATCTTGCCGACCAGTGGACCCTCGAAGCTGGTCTGGTGCACTTCCAGTCCACATTCGACCACTATCTATTCGGCGGATTCACGTACGTCCCACAGACTCCCCAGGAATCCACAGGCTCGGCGAAAAAGTGGGACACGAAGCTCGGCCTGAATTACAAGCCTGCAAAAAACTTGCTGCTGTACGCGAGTTTCTCGCAGGGCTTCCGCGATGGCGGCGCCAACGCCATCGATACGAATGTCTGCGGCAAGGCTCCTCAAACGTACAACCCGGACACACTAAACAATTTCGAAATCGGATGGAAATGGCAGAACGCCGAACGGCGCGTGTTGTGGAATGGCTCGATCTACTACATGGCGTGGAAGAACCTGCAGACGTCGCTGTATGACCCGCAACTGTGCCCACCGATCGCATTCACAACCAACATCGGCGACGCCCGAATCGAAGGGGTGGATTCGAACGTCGAGTTCCGGGTAATCGATGGCCTGACCGTGAAAGCGGCCGGCAGCTACAACAGCTCGACGCTGCTCAGCAACAGCTTCCCAAATACACCGACTTTCCAGGTCAATCCCGGCGAGCGCCTGCCCTATGTGCCGTATGTAAGCTATAGCGCCAATGCCCGCTATGAAAAGCCGGTCATGGATCGCATCAACGGCTATGTGCAGTTCGATATCGCGCATAAGGGTGACGTCTGGAACGACATCCGGGCGGTGAGCCCGACCGGCTTCCCACGCGTGCGCCAGCCCCAATATAACGTCCTGAACCTGCGCGGCGGTGTAAGCCAAGATGGTGGCGGCTGGCTCGCGGAACTGTATGTCGCGAACCTGCTGAATAAGAACGCGGTGGTTTATACAAATACCAACAGCTACGACCTGCGCCAGACGGTCAACGAGCCACGCGTCGTCGGGCTTCGCCTCAGCTACCGCTTCGGCGGCAAGGCGCCGTAGGGCCTGTCAGGCGCATCCTGGCGCGAACTCGGCGCGTATCAGCTCCGAGTGCTCGCCTATTGCTGGGACTCGTCCCAGGACCGATAAGTCATTTGTCGAGATCGCGGGCGGAGCCGGTATACTCGCAGAACCGGACGGTGTCGAAACGGGCAGGCGCCGCAAGGCCGGATGCCGGCTGAAGGCAGCAATATCGTTGACGAAGCCGAACGCAGTATTCGCGGCGCGCAACATTGAGGCAACCTGCGGTCGTGTCAGGCGAGCAAATACGGCGGCGATGCGCGCCTCGACGGCGGCTCGGTTAGCGACGCGCGCGACGTTCGAGTCAAAGCCAGGCTGCAGGGCCAGCTCCGGTGCCTGCAGAAACTTTACGCAGAATTGCTGCCACTCCCGTTCATTCTGTATCGCGATGACGACCGCGACACCGTCGACGGTAGAGTACGCACCGTAGGGGCATATCGTAGGATGGGCGAGTCCCATGCGATCCGGCGCCTTGCCGGAACTCTCGAACTGCAGCAGCGGGACGCTCATCCAGTCGGCGATCGCGTCAAACAGGCTGACCTTAATCCCTTGGCCGCGGTCCGTGCGCTGGCGCTCGATTAGCGCCTCGAGCACGGCCGCATGCGCCGACATACCGCATGCGATGTCGCAGATCGACACGCCGACGCGACCGGGCCCGTCTGGAACACCGGTGATCGAAGCGAGGCCACTTTCCGCCTGCAGCAATAGGTCATAGGCCTTCATATCGGCGCATGCCTCGCCGTCGCCATACCCGGAAATATCGACTGTGACGAGCCTGGGATTCGCCGCGCGCAGCCCATCGGAGCCGAAACCGGCGCGTGCAGCTGCGCCAGGCGCGAGGTTCTGGATGAAGACATCGGCGCGCTTGAGAATCGCATGCAGCAAAGCGGAGTCACCAAGCTCTTTGATGTTGGCGACCAAGCTCTGCTTGCCTCTGTTCAGCCACACAAAATAGCTGGACTGATCGCCGACGGCACGATCGTAGAATCGTGCGAAATCTCCGTCCGGCCGCTCCACTTTGATAACACGCGCGCCGGCGTCGGCCAGACGCGAGGAGCAGTAGGGCGCAGCAACCGCCTGCTCAAGTGACAGCACGAGCAGACCCTTGAGCGCTGCGCTCAGAACGACCTCGGCAGGCCGAGCACATGCTCCGCCATATAGGAGAGAATCAGGTTTGTCGATATCGGTGCCACCTGGTAGAGGCGCGTCTCGCGGAATTTGCGTTCCACGTCATATTCACAGGCGAAACCATACCCTCCGTGAAACTGCAGGCACACATTCGCTGCCTCCCACGACGCATCAGCCGCTAGCAGCTTCGCCATGTTAGCCTCGGCGCCGCAAGCCTTCTGGGCATCAAACAACGCACACGCCTGAAACCGCATGAGGCTCGCCGCCTGGATATTGACGTATGCGCGTGCGATCGGGAACTGCACTCCCTGATTCTTGCCGATCGGGCGTGCAAATACCACGCGCTCGTTTGCGTACCGGGTCACCTTGTCGATGAACCAATATCCATCCCCGATGCACTCGGCGGCAATCAGCGCGCGTTCGGCGTTGAGGCCGTCAAGCAGGTATTTGAAGCCGACGCCCTCAGTACCGATCAGGTTCTCCGCGGGGATCTCGAGATCGGTAAAGAACAGCTCGTTCGTTTCATGATTGACCATGTTGGGAATTGGTCGTACTTCGAGGCCGTTGCCGACCGCCTCGCGCAGGTCGACGATGAACAGCGACATTCCTTCGGAACGCCTTTTTACATCGGCGAGCGGTGTCGTGCGCGCTAGCAGGATCATCAGGTCCGAGTGCTGAACGCGCGACGTCCACACCTTCTGGCCGTTCACGACGTAGCGGTCGCCCTTTTTTTTAACCGCGATCGTCTTCAATTGCGTCGTGTCGGTACCCGTGGTCGGCTCGGTGACTGCCATCGACTGAAGGCGAAGTTCACCGGCGGCTATCAGGGGTAGATACTTGCGCTTGTGAGCATCGGATCCGTGGCGCAGCAGCGTGCCCATGATGTACATCTGACCATGGCAAGCGCCGGAATTACCACCGCAGCGATTGATTTCCTCCATGATCACGGATGCTTCGGTCAGGCCCAGCCCTGAGCCGCCGTACTCCTGCGGAATCAACGCGGCCAACCATCCGGACTTCGTCAGCGCCTGTACGAACGCTTCCGGATAGGCGCGTTGCTCATCCAGCTTGCGAAAGTACTCGGCGGGGAACTGTGCGCACAGTGCACGCACGGCTTCACGTATCTCATGAAACTGGTCTTTGCCGGCCGACATACTCGAATACTCTGAATGGCAGCGATCTGCTCCGGACTTTGATCGCGTCAGTGTAGCTATAATAGGAATCGAGAAAGCTTCTATATAATATGCCTTTCTGCTATACATAAACTTTGACCGGCGACACGACGCATATCTTCGCACATGAATCTTCAGCAACTCAGGACGTTCATCCGGATCGCCGAGCTCGGCTCTCTAAGCAAGGCCTCCGACCGGATGCGGATCGCGCAGCCGTCACTCAGCCGCCAGATGAAACTGCTGCAGGAAGAGGTAGGGGTGGCGCTGTTCGATCGCCATCGCGGTGGGATGCGCTTGACGCCGGCCGGCG
Source organism: Gammaproteobacteria bacterium (assembly GCA_025355445.1). Classification (GTDB taxonomy): domain Bacteria; phylum Pseudomonadota; class Gammaproteobacteria; order Steroidobacterales; family Steroidobacteraceae; genus Bog-1198. The sequence continues at coordinate 17,917 of JANXZQ010000082.1, read as the reverse complement.
ACGAACTGCTGCGTCGTGTACCCGGACTGATCCGGCAACTAGATCAGGTATATATTGATGTTCGTTCACTGGCTGGGGCGACCAGCGGCCAGGTCGTCTTTGGCATCGTGCCGACCGTGAGCTATGTAATCGCGGCGCGCCTTGCTTGCAGGGTTGCGGCGGAACTCCCCGCAGTGTCACTGCGTATCGTCGAAAGCTATTCTGGTCATCTGGTCGACTGGCTGCAGCGCGGCGAGATCGATGCAGGTATTGTCTACGGCCCGGGATCGAGTTTCCACATGCGTGTCGAGGAGTTGCTCACCGAGGATCTAACCGTCATCGGACCACCGGAAAGTAGTCTGCAGCCGGATACGCCGATGTCGGTGACTGCCTTTGCACGCCTTCCGCTGGTGCTGCCGAGCCGTCCTCACGGTTTGCGCATGGTCGTTGAATCCGCAGCGCACCGAGCCAAGGCGAAGCTGGAGGTGCGGTTCGAAGCGGACTCATTTCGTGTGCTAGTGGATCTGGTCCAGCAAGGGCTTGGATACACGGCGCTGCCCTTGTCCGCTATCTCCCGAGAGGTGGAACAGCGGCGGCTCAAGTATGCGCCGCTGATTCAGCCCAAGGTTACGCGCAGTATGATTCTCGGCATACCTGATTCGATCACATCGCGTGCGACACTGTCAGTGATTGCGCTGGCACGCGATGAAATCGCACGGCTCGTCCGTTCCGGAGTCTGGCAGGCGCGTTTGCAATTTACGCCTGCGCGACCTCCCCGATAAGCGGACTGCTAGAGTGCAAATCATGCCCGAATCAATCGAGATTGCCGCGCCTTACTTCGAGGATTTCAAACGCGACCAGGAATTTGATGCGCCCGCGGTAACGTTGACCAGCGGTTACGCTGCGTTTCGCCAGGCTGTGACCGGCGATCGTCTGCGACTGGCGCTCGATCGGCACGCGAGCTTCGCCGTGACTGGGTCGAACGCGGTGCTGGCCCATCCGCTGCTGGTCACCGATGTCGCAATTGGTCAATCGACGTGGGCGTCGCAGCGCGCCAAGGCCAATCTATTCTACCGCGGGCTTGTGCTAATGCGGCCAGTCCACGTGGGCGAGACGCTCTACACGAGCACCCGCGTCGTCGGTTTGCGGCAGAACCGTGCACAACCTGGGCGGCCTGCCACGGGTCTCGTGGCTCTTGATATCGCGACTCGCAATCAGGACGGCCAGAATGTGCTGCACTTCTGGCGTTGCCCGATGATTCCATGCCGCGACGCGCACGCCCATACCGGTCATCAGGACGATCTGCATGCGGTGGGCGTCGGTGCCCTTGGGCCGCAGGTGCGCGCGGCGCTTCCCGGTCGGTGGCAGACCAGTACCGTGGCCGCGCGCTGGTCGGGCCGCAAGGCGGCTGATCTGTGCCCCGGCATGCAGTTTCGGATCGAGGCGCGCGATACGGTCACGGCGGCGCCCGAACTCGTGCGCCTGACTCTGAATATGGCCATGATGCATCTCGATGCCCAGCGATCCTATCTGGATCAACGCCTTGTCTATGGCGGCCATACGCTGGGCATTGCATTTGCGCAGGTGACGCGGGCACTGCCGAATCTGTTGACGATGCTCGGATGGGAGAGCGTCGAACATACCGGTCCTGTCACCGAAGGTGACCGGGTGCGTTCCGACCTGACTGTCCTTGAAATCGACCCGACCCCGGCCGGTGCGATCCTGAAGGTGCTGGTGCGCAGCTATGCGGCCAGTGGCGCCACGGCCGAGGACGAAAAGCCGGTGCTCGACTGGATACTGTGGGTGCTGAGCGCCTAGACCGCACAGGACGATGCTAGCGCTTAAGCGTCCGGGTCGAGATCCCGGTCCGCGATCGCGATGAGGCGTATTTCATTGTCCAGGTCGAATGAACGGTTAGCAAGCAGGTAGATCCCCGTAGATACCGGCAATCCGACTAGCATTGCGATGTCAGCGCCGCCGAGCGCCTCGGCGACCGGGCCGCGATAGATGCCGGTGCTGAAAAACGGGATCATTGCGGTAAAGCCACCAAAATAAGCGAGAATTCCACGCCAGTTCCAGCGGCCATACATGCCATTGGGATTGAAGATCTCCCGCACCGAGTAGTGGCCGCGGCGAAGGTAGTAGAAATCCACTAGGTTGATCGCGGTCCACGGCGTGAACAGGTACAGCAGGATGGCCAGGAACTCGCCGAACTGTGCGGCGAAATGCGCCGAGGAGCCGAGTGCGATCACCCACGAAATAGCCAGCAGCACGACAAGCGTCGCGGGTCGCTGCCAGGGCGCCGGCTTTAGCGGTCGGATCGAGTCCGCAACGCTGAGTAGGGTCAGCGAGGCGCTGTAGAACATCAGCGTCGACGTGGTTACGAGGCCGAGTATTGAAGCGATCAGGAATGGACCACCCGAGCCCGGCAGCATCTGATCAGCGGTCGACTTCAGCGCCGCCGACAGATCAAGCGCCGGAAACATTGCGGCTGCGGCCGTGCCGATCAGCGTCGGAAACAACGTTCCGAGGCAGGCGCCGATGTAAGTCCACCAGAAGGAGGCGCGAACGCCGACGTCGTGCGGCATGTAGCGCGAATAGTCCGAGACGAAGATCGACCATGAAAGCTGGTATCCGGCAGTTGCGAGCAGCTGCGTCAGGAACGGGACCATCTTGAAATTGCCGAAGTCCAGCTGTTCCGGAGCGAAATGCACTCGGGTAATGCCAACGGCCGTGACCGCGAACACTGCGAGCAGTATATAGGCGAGAATCCGCTGTGCCTTGTGGATCAGGTCATAGCCTAAGATCGCCAGCGCCGCAGCAACCAGGCCGATCACCACCATCGTCGTCGACCGGTTCCAGCCGACCAGCGTGTAGATTGTGTCGGCCGATAGAACCTGGTTAAACGCGCAATAACCGATGAAGGTGATCAGCGCGACGACCCAGACTAGCAGCGCGCCGACATAGCCAAACTGCGGCCGTGACTGGATCATTTGAGGCAGCCCCAGCTGCGGTCCCTGCGTCGAGTGAAACGCCATGAAGAACGTGCCGAACGCACAGCCGGCTATCACCGCGATCGTCATCCATACGAGGTTGCCACCGAGCGATATGCCGACGACGCCGCTCGCGATCGTGGCTAAGTGCGCACCGCCGGTGAACCAAATCGGCCATAGATGCCAAAGTTTGCCATGGCGCTCCCTTATCGGGACGTAGTCGATCGATCGCTGCTCGACGAGCGGATTTCTGGACACGGCGCCGCTATTCGATTACCGGCAACAGCACATGAGAAGGATACTGCCCGGAGTGATGCACGGCGTTGTTCGCCACTACCCATTGCGATTCATCGAAGTTCCGGCCACCGGTGTTGAGGTTGCGGTCGAAGCGCGGAAAGCTCGAGCTCGATACCTCTAGGCGCACACGATGTCCGGGGCCGAAATAATTAGCCGTCACATGCAGATTCAGATGAGCCTCGTAGACCTCGCCACTCTTCATCCACAGCTGCTTCACAAACCCTTCGCGGTAGCGCATCCGCAGCGCTCCCTCTTGCACGTTGAACGCGCGGCCGTCCGGATAGACGTCGACCAGCTTGGCGATGAAATCAGTGTCCTTTGCGGACGACGAAACATAAAGGACGACCTCGAGCGGTCCCGTCACGTCCAAGCCTTTTTTCAGCACCTCTGACGTGTAGACCAGCACATCGTGGCGCATCTCGGTCTTCGATTGGTCGTACGCGCCTGCGCCTGTATCGAGACCGGTGCAGCAAGCCTGGCCCCCGATCGATGGCACCGGGGTGGTCGGATCGAATACGAACCGGTCCTGCGGCTCCTTTGCGGGTGCTTTTGCGGTAATCGATCCGTCGCCGTAGCGGCTGTTGGCCTGGCCGCCGCTGTGCAAGTAGAACTTGATGTAGTGCGTGTTTGCGAGTGGCCAGACGTCCGAGTGCCGCCATTCATTCTTGCCCATCAGGAAATACTGGACCTTGGGCATCGAAGTCACGTTATTTTCCACACCCTTCAGCCAGTGGTCGTACCAACGCATCTGCAGGTCCACGAAGTCGAGCCCGGCCGTGCCCATGTCGCGCTCGCCAACGATCCAATGTTCGTTGCCGCGCGCAGTCGAGTAGACACAATGCGAGGTGGGCGCAATGATCACGAACTGGTTGTCCCGCGAGCGCGCGCTAACGGAATTCTTTTTCGCGACGCTCCACAGCTCCAGCGTATCCGCCGGACCGTAGTCGTACCACGAGTCTGCGAACAGCATCGGTGTATCAAAACGGTCTGCCGCGGTCGCAAAGTCCAGGTTGCGGAAATACTCGCCGTCGGGATTGCTCGACACCCAGTCCTCGTAGGCTGTCGGCGGTGCGCCGGAATTCTTTAGGATGTCGACGATCGGCAGGTCCCACAAGTGCGAGAAGAATTCAGGGCTGCGCTGCGGGGTCTGCTTAAACAGCTTCGCGGCGTCAGAGCGGAACCACTGGGCGCGGTCGACCCAGGAAGGCGGTTGGTAGACGACCTCGCTGCCAAATTCAGATAGCCAGCCCGCCGTTTCGGCCAATTCAAACACGCCGCCGTCGAACGCTTCCCAAGGACGGCCAACGGCCCTGTAACCCGTCGAGGATGCAAACGGCGCCGCGGCCAAATGATTCGGATGACGTGTCGTCGCAAGTTCGACCTGGGTCTCGCCAAGATATGAGCAGCCCATCGTGCCGATCTTGCCATCGGACCACGGCTGACCTGCGATCCACGTGACGGTGTCATTGCCGTCGTTGCGATCGGCGACGCCCGGCTTGTAATGCCCCTCAGATTCGAAGCGGCCGCGCATATCCTCGACCGCGACGACATACCCCCGGCCGACCATGACATTGCGCGCATCATAGAACCCGGGGTCTAGGTTCTTGTTATAGGGTGTCCGCAACAGCAGTGTCGGGAGCCGGCCGGTGGCACCCGCAGGCATGTAAAGATTCATAGAGAGATAAGTGCCGTCGCGCATCGGAATCATGACGCTTTTTTGTTCGCTGACGCTGGGATTGCCTGCCAGGCTAGGCTGATCCGCCATCACGGCACCGGCAAGCAGACTCAGTGCTGCGACAATCGCAAAGATGATTCTCATATATGTTAGCTCTTCGCCTTCAGGCTGAGCTTGACGCGTGCTTCCTTTGCGGACACGACGCGGCCGCCGAGCTGATCGATGATATGCGCTGCCTTCTCTACGAGCTGGCCGTTGCTGGCCAGCACGCCTTTCTTCAGATACAGGTTGTCCTCAAGCCCGACGCGCACGTTTCCACCTAGCACCATTGCTTGCGCAGCCATCGGCATCTGCAGATTGCCGGGGCCGAAAGAGAACCAGTTCGCGCCATCCGGCAGGGCGTTGGTCATGGCGAGCATCGAGGCGGTATCGGCCCCTGCGCTCCATGCGAGGCCAAGACAGACCTGGAACAGCGGCGGCGAGTCAATGAGCCCCTGATCGACCAGATGGCGTGCGAGCCGGATCTGGCCGAGATCGAATACCTCGAGTTCCGGCTTGACGCCGAGTTCCTGCACGCGCTTCGCCATCGCGGCCAGGCATGCGCTGGTGTTGATGTAGACCTCGTCACCCATGCCAAAATTCAGCGTTCCGCAGTCCAGGCTGCACACATCCGGAAGTAGTTCTTCGACATGCGCAAGACGTTCCATCGCACCGACGATATCGGTACCGGGACCGCCAATCGCGGGATTGTCCTTGCCAGGCACGAAATCACCGCCCATGCCGGCAGTGAGGTTGATGATCACGTCGGTATTGCGCGCGCGCACGATCTCGACAACCTCGCGGAACAGCGCCGGATGGCGACTGCCCTTGCCTGTCTTCGGGTCGCGCACATGAATGTGCACCATGGCGGCCCCGGCGCTCTCCGCCTCAAGACAAGCCTCTGCAATTTGCTTTGGCGTTATCGGCAATCCCGGATGCTTGGCCGCAGAATCCGCTGCGCCGGTTACCGCACACGTGATGATGACGTCTCGATTCATTGTCCGTTCTCCCGGCTTGTCACTTTGATTCGGATAGGCGCAGCAGCGCATCGACAGCCACTATACCGCGGCCCTGCGGCAGGACGATCAGCGGATTGACGTCAAGTTCCCGCAGGCTGTCCCAATGCGCCTCGGCGAATGCTGCGATGCTGAGTATTGCGTCGATGGCCGCCGCAGTGTCGCCAGGTGGCTTGCCGCGAAAGCCGCGCATCAGCGTCGAAACCTTCAGCGACAGAAGCGCCTCTTCGACGCTGTGTCGATCGGTCGGCAGCAGCAGACTCACCGAGTCGCCCACCAGTTCCACGAGTATACCGCCAGAGCCGATCACCAGCGTCGGGCCGAATTGAGCATCGACATGGACGCCGACTATCAGCTCGGCAACCGCATCGTGGATCATGCGCTCGATGAGGAACGACTCGACGGGGAGCCCGCGCGCGGCGCACCCGGTGCGAATCGATGCAGCGGCGGCCCGCAAATCCCCGTCGTTGGCAAGTCCCAGGCGCACCGCGCCAAGTTCCGTTTTATGTGTGAATGCGGCGCCACAGGCCTTGAGCGCAACTGGAAACCCGATTTCATTGGCTGCCTTGCGCAGCTGCGCCTCGATCACGAGGCGTCCGGCCGGCACCTGCATGCCAAAGGCCGCCAGATGCTGCTTGCTTTGCCACTCATCCAGGTACGGAGGATTGGCGGCATCCGGTGGCGGCGCGGCCGCCGGGCGGAGCGGTGCCAGTGCGCTCGCGCGCTCGCGCCCGCGCTGGTAGTTGGCCGCCGCGGCGAGCGCGAACAGCGCGTCATTGAGTCCCTGCAAAGGTGTCACGCCGGATGCAATCAGCCGCTCGCGCAGCACGCGCGGCAGCAGCTCCGGTACGGTGCAGGCCACGAACGCCCGCATGCCCGTCGCTTCGTGCGCCGCGATAAAGGCATCCAGCGCAGCGATCCATTCCTCGACTTCGACCGCGACAACAGTCGGATGGTCATACACGAGGACCGCGGCATGATGCGCGCCGCTGAGCGAGGCAATAAAGCAGGCCCGCATCGCCTGTCGGTCGCCCCAAATCGACGTGTTGTAGTCAAACGGGTTGGACACCGTCACGTACCCCGGAATCAGTGCGCTCAGCGTATTCGTCTGTTCGGCAGAGAACGGCGAGGTCTTCAGGCCGTACTCATCGGTGAGGTCAGCCATAATTGCCGCCTCGCCGCCGGAACAGGACAAGCTGACGATATCGGGACCCGGGATCGGTCCCGATACATCGAATACCATTAGTACCTCGAGCAATCGAGGCAGGGAATCGACCCGAATGATTCCGAGCCGCTTGAAATACGCGTCGTAGAGAACATCCGACCCGGTCAACGAACTGGTATGGCTGCTGGCACGCTGCGCACCTTCCTGGGTGCGGCCGACCTTCATCACGACGATGGGAACACCCTGTTCCAGCGCATCGCGCGCGGCCGCCGCGAATGCGTTCACGTCGTCGAGACCTTCGAGCAGCATGCCGATCGCCCGGACCCTGCGATCTTCGAGCAGCGCGCCGATGTAATCGGCCGGACCTAGCACGGCCTGGTTGCCGGCACAGATGACGTGCGTAAAGCGTACCGAGCGCTCGTTCATCGTCAGGTTCATCGCGACATTGCCGCTTTGCGAGATCAACGCCACGCCCTGCGGCACCTGCGCTCCGCCGAACAGGTAGGTCCATAGCGCGCAGCGATCAACATAGTTGATGAAGCCGAAGCAGTTCGGCCCGACCAGCGGCATGTCGCCGGCCGCGTCGACGAGGCGCTGCTGCAGATCGCGTCCGTCGGCGCCGATTTCGGCAAAGCCTGCGGCATAACAGACGCAACCGCCGGCGCCGCGCTTCGCGAGGCTGCGCACGACATCAATTGTCGCCACCCGGTTCACGCCGACATAGGCGGCATCCGGCGCGGTCGGCAGGGCATCGACGGACGGGTAGCAGCGATAGCCCGCCAACGTCTCGCGCGAGGGATTGATCACATAGATCTCGCCATCGAAGCCCATGTCGATACATCGCGCGATCGCCATCTCCGCGATTCGCCCGCCGATGAACGCGATGCTGCGCGGCGCGAGCATACGGCCCAACCGCGAGCGAGGCATTGGATCGCCGATATTGGCCGCCACTGCCATCGGGTGTCTATTGGCTCTTGAAGTCGGCGGCGCGCTTGTCGACGAAGGCTTTCACGCCCTCCTCCGCATCGCCCGAGCAGAGCATGCGCTCGTATGCTGCAAAGCCACCGGCGCGCATGACTTCGTAGGCTTTTCTCGGCGACAGCCCTTCGATGCCGGCGGTCACTTCCTTCATCGCCTGCACCGCGAGCGGCGCCGCGCCGGCAATCCGGTCGGCCCACTCGCGTGCGCGGATCATCAGTTCGCCGGCCGGTACCACGGCATTGACCAGCCCGTAGTGCGCCGCTTCGGCCGCGCTGAGCCAGCGGCCGAGGTACAGCATCTCCAGCGCAATGTTGCGCGGCAGGCGCCGCGGCAGCCGTTGCACTGCGCCGGCATCTGGGACGAGTCCAAGAGGCAGCTCCGGCAAACGAAACTGGACGTGATCGGCGGCGATCAATAGGTCGCAGGAGAGCGCAATCTCGAAGCCGCCCCCAATAGTCTTGCCGTTCAGCGCGGCGATAACCGGCTTGTTCAGCTCCCAGAATTCGGTCAACCCAGCGAAGCCGCCGGTACCGTAGTCCGTTTCCCACCAGCGATTCAGTTGCAGCTCGCCGGAATTCACGGCCTTCAGGTCCCATCCGGCGGAAAATACCTTATCGCCACTACCGGTGATGATCCCGACGCGCAATCCGGGATCGTCGCGCAGTTGTGCGAATGCCGCGCCGAGGGCACGGCTCGTCGCGAGGTCGATGGCGTTGACCGGAGGGCGATTGATCGTCACCTCCAGCACCCCGCCACGCCGTTCTACTATGACTGCTTCACTCATGCTATATCCCCTGGGGCGGTGCGCGCAGCACCTGAAGGATGCTGATCAGGTACGCATCGCGGGCCTTTATCATGTCGGGAATGCTTCGCCCAGCCGATTCCTGTTCACAGCCGAAGATCAGCTTGCGACGCAGTGCGTCGGTCAGCTCGGGCGCTTCCAACCGGGTCCAAGGCCATTTCAGCGACGGACCGAACTGGTCGAGAACATGCGCCATTCCGCCGTCTCCGCCGGCCAGATGATAGTTCATGCCGGGCCCCGTGATTGCCCATCGCAGTCCCGGGCCAAAGGTAATCGCATCATCGATCTGCTGGACTGTGGCCTCGCCGGCATTGACCATGTGCAGCATTTCGCGCCACATCGCCTCCTGCAGGCGCGTCGCGATGAATCCGGGAACCTCGCGATCCAGCTTCACAGGGCGCTTTCCGAACGCGGTGTAAAACGCGACGGCCCAGTTGACGGCGTCCGGCGACGTGCGCTCGCCGCCGACGACCTCGACCAGCGGCACGAGATAGGGCGGATTGAAGGGGTGTCCAACCACGGTGCGAGCGGGGTTTGCACAGCGGACCTGCATGTCGGTCATTTTCAGGCCGGATGTGCTCGACAGCAGTAGGATATCCGCAGGCGCGGCCGCATCTATGCGCGCAAGGGTATCGATCTTTGATGCCAGTACTTCGGGGCTGTTCTCCTGGACTACATCAACATCGGAGGCGGCCTCCTCAAGACTGCCGGCGAAGCGGATACGGTCTGGCGAGGCCCCTGGCTTAAGTCCCAGGCGCACCAGTGCGGGCCACGCATTGTCACGCATGCGCGCGAAGCGGCGCTCGCATTCCGGATTCGGGTCGTACGCGACGACATCGAGGCCCTGTGCCATGAAATGCAGTGCCCAGCCGCCGCCGATGACCCCGGTCCCGATGATGCCGACCTGGCTTACCCGATCCGGTTGTTTGCGACTCATCATGTTTTCCTTTCACTTTTCCAGGGGACGCAGGATCGAGCGCGAAATGATGTGTCGTTGGATCTCACTGGTGCCGTCCCAGATCCGTTCCAGCCGCGCGTCACGCCAGAAGCGCTCGATGGACATCGACTTCATCAGCCCCATACCCCCGAAGATCTGCACGGCATGATCGGTGACCCGGGCCAGCATCTCCGATGAGAATACCTTAGCCATCGCCGCATCCTGGTCAGTCATTGTACCCTGGTCGAATTTCCACGCGGCTTTCAGCGTCAACATTTCCGCGGCGGCCAGTTCGGTCGCCATGTCCGCGATCTTGAAGCTGGTTCCCTGGAATTTGCCGATCGTCTGACCGAATTGCTTCCGGGTCGCAGCCCATTCTGCTGCCATTTCCAGGACGCGATTTGCACGCCCGACTGCGAGCGCGCCGATGGACAGCCGGGCTGGCGACAGCCACTTGCTGGCGAGTTCAAAACCATCGCCGGGAGCCCCCAACATCTGCTTCGCGCTGACGCGGCAATCGTCGAAGAAAAGCTCGGCGTGATCGTAACCGCGATGCGCGGTGCATTCGGGACCCTTGCGCGCGGTAAATCCGGGCGTTCCTTTGTCGATCAGAAAAGCGCTGACCTCCGACCGCGGCCCGCGTGGCGTTTCCTTGTGACCGGTGACTGCGAACACGATGGCGTAATCGGCCCGCATGCCGAAGCTGATGAAGTGCTTGGCGCCGTTGATAACGAAGTCGCCGCTGTCGCGTACAGCGCGTGTGCTCATCGACGCAAGATCAGAACCTGCGCCAGGCTCGGTCATCGCGATGCAATCCAGACGTTCGCCGCGCACGGTGGGCTTAAGGTAAGTCTCGATCTGGTCCGGCGATCCGGCCTCGAGGATATTGCACGGCCGATGTACGATGTAATGCAGCGCGTACGAGACCCAGCCGAATTCGCGCTCCATCAGTGCAAAGCTCAACGCACCGAGGCCACCGCCGCCGTATTTCTCGGGAATATTTGCCGCGAACAGGCCCGTCTCGATCGAGCGGCTCCGTATCTGCGCGAACAGCTCGTCCGGCACGTGGTCCTGGGCCTCGACGACGTCCTCGTAAGGCAGGAGCTCCTTGCGCACGAAGTTCCTCGCGCTGTCGATGATCAGTTGCTGTTCTTCGCTGGGTGAAAAATCCATAGTGTCCTCACCGCCCCACGGTCTTTTCAAGAAATGGCAACAGGTCCGCGAGCACTGCGTCCGGCGCCTCCGCCAGCGCCATGTGGCGCAGGCCGGGCAATATCCTGCATATGGCATTCGGCATGCGCGAGACCATGCGCCGCGCCATGTGCGGGGAATTGCCAAAATCCTGGTCGCCGGTCATGACGAGGGTCGGGCACGAGATTCCCGCGATGCGGTCCACGAGATCGGCGTCCGCCTCGGCAAGAAACCTGTAACAACCGGCGAATTCTTTCGGGTCATTTGAGAGAATCCATTCACGGACTTGCTGCAATACATCCGGTCGGCGCCGCGCGAAGTCGTCCGTGAACCAGCGCTGCAGCGCCGGACCTACCGTGGCCTGCGGTCCGATCGTCTTAGCGAGCCGGACGCGCGAAAGTATCGCCTCCCGTTCGCTGTAGCTGCGGTCATAAGCGGAATGCAGCACGGCGAGTGCACTGACACTGTCCGCGTGCGCGAGCGCATATGCAGGCGCGATCATTCCGCCGAGTGAAAAGCCGACCAAAGCGAAATGCTCAATGCCCAAGCCGTCGACGAGGTGCTGCAATTGCTCGACGAAGCCGGCCATCGAATACACGCCTCCTGGTCGCGCACTGCCGCCATGGCCAAGCAGGTCGTAGCTCAACACGCGAAACCGTTCGGCCAGCCGGGGCATCTGCCATTGCCACATCGCGTGGCTGAGCCCGAGTCCGTGGATCAGGACCACGTCGGTACCGCGACCGACCCATTCGTATCGGGTTCCGTGCTTATCCTGGCTGGGCACGCTCAGGCCAGCACAGCTGCATCCGATGTGGTCGCGGCGAATGCCGGCATGACTTCATCGATGAACAGCTTCAGGGATTCCTTCTGATTCCTTTGCGGCAGCCCATACGCCGAGTTGAAGCAGAAGTGATCGACACCGAGCGCCTCGTAGCGCTGCAATTTTTTGATCGCCTGGTCCGGTGTGCCCAGGATGACGTTCTCGAGCAGGCTTTCTGTCGTGTACTCGGACTGGTTCGTGAACAGCGACGGATCCGGGTCGACCGGAAATCCGTTGACGACGGGCCCGAGCGAGCGAAACAAGTTCTCGAACTGCCGACCCTGCCGCTGAATCGCCGCGATGAATGGCGCCTCGCCGCCCGCCTTCGCGTAAATGCCGGTATGTCGCATAGTCATGAACTGGGGACGCCTAACCTTGTCGCCGGCAGCGGCGAGGCCGCTCTCGAACCGCCGCATGTATTCCTCAAGTTCGGAGAAGGGGCGCGTCAGCGGCCACGTCATGATGTTGTAGCCCTCCTTCAGTGAGGCATTGAAGGTTCCGGGATCGCGGGCGGCTACCCAGATCGGCGGATGCGGCTTTTGCAGGGGTTTGGGACAGGACGTTGCGGCAGGAAAGGACCAGTACTTGCCTTCGTGTGCGTAATCCCCCTGCCACAAGCCCTTTATAGCCGGCAACATCTCCAGCATCATCGGCACGCCAAGGCGCTGGTCCATGCCACCCATCAGGCGATCGAATTCCCGCTGGTACGCGCCGCGGCCAATGCCGAACTCCAGGCGACCGCAGGACAGCAGGTCGCACAGCGCCGCTTCGCCCGCAAGCTTGATTGGATGCCAGTACGGCGCGACGACGACAGCGGTGCCGAGGCGAATTCTCGATGTGTGCGCGGCCCAGTGCGCGAGTAACTGGAATGGGGCGGGAGCAATTGTCATTTCAATCGCGTGATGCTCGGCAGCCCACGCGATCGCGAAGCCGCCTGCATCCGCCATTTCAACTATCCCGGTCACGTGATCAACGACCTTGCGCATGTCGACACTTGCGTCCATGCGCTCCAGATTGATGACCAGGTCAAATTTCACGGCGTACCACCTTGTGATTGAAGCGAATTGAAAATCATTACACCCTAAAGATGCAGGCGCTGTAAACGGCAACAAAAGTTCTGCTAGCGTAACCCTGGGTTCACGCCAGCCGCTGGCACTGGCCGGTACGCGATGATTTCTATTTCAACGCGCACGTCGACCAGCAATTCGTTCAGTACTGCGGAACGCGCTGGCGGATTGTCGCGAAAGTACTCGCCGTAGACGGCGTTGAATCCCGGGAAATCTGCACGTTCACGTAGCCAGATCATCGATTTGACGACATCGCCTAGCGTGCAGCTGGCCTCAGCCAGCGTTGCCGCGACCAGTTCAAGCACGATGCGAGTCTGTTCCTCGATTGTGCCGTCCGTGACAATCGCACCATCGCGCATCGGAATCTGCCCAGTCAGGAAGACATAGTCTCCGGCTCGGATCCCGCGGGACAACGACAGAACGCGGCCCCCGATCACAAGAGGTCCCCCAATGACCTGCCCGGCGCCCATCAGTGCCGCTCCGCAGCAGTACCGGTATCCGTCTCGGCAAACACCGCCTGTGCAATCCGGATGCTGTCGACGGCCGCGGGAACGCCGCAGTAGACGCAGGCCTGAAGGAAAACCTCTATGATTTCACCCCTAGAGACGCCATTGTTGAGCGCGCCGCGTACGTGGATCTTGATTTCGTGAGGACGGTTCAGCGCGGTCAGCATCGCCAAATTCAGCAAGCTGCGCTCCCTGCGCTTGAGCCCTGGCCGTGTCCAGATCGTCCCCCAGCAGTACTCGGTAACGAGTTCCTGCAGCGGCCAGCTGAACTCGTCCGCGGCCGCGAGCGCCTGGTCGACATAGGCGTTGCCGACAACCTGCCTGCGAATCGCAAGTCCCGCCTTAAATTTCTTCGATGTCTTGCGTTTCAAAGTTTTTTTCGCCACCCTTTGGTCCTCCCATAGGAGCTGCACGATGTCCGACGTCAGACAATATCAGATGCTGATCGATGGCGAATGGATCGATGCCGAAGGCAATCGGCGCTTTGACAGCGTCAATCCCGCCACCGGCGCAATTTGGGCGAGCGTCCCGGACGCGAGCGAGCGCGACGTGGACCGCGCGGTTGAGGCTGCATGGCGCGCATTCAGCACCGGAGCCTGGTCGAAGACCAACGCAACCGAACGCGGCCGTTGTCTGCGAAGGCTCGGCGATCTAGTTGCGGGACATTCCGAGGAACTTGGCAGGACCGAAACTATCGACACTGGCAAGCTGTTCAAGGAGACGCGCTGGCAGGCCGCATACATCGCCGAATATTTTCATTACTACGCTGGCCTTGCCGACAAGGTTCACGGCGACACTTTGCCGATAGACAAACCCAACCTGATGGTGCTGACGACGCGTGAACCGCTCGGCGTCGTAGCCGCCGTCGTGCCCTGGAACTCGCAGTTGTTCCTGACAGCGGTCAAGATGGCTCCAGCGCTTGCGGCCGGCAACACCGTGGTGCTGAAGGCATCTGAGCACGCCTCCGCGGCCATGCTCGAGTTCGGACAGCTCATTGCAGAAGCGAAGATCCCGCCCGGCGTCGTCAACATCATCTCGGGCCTTTCCGAGCCCTGCGGTCGCGCACTGACATCGCATCCGCGCGTCGCGCGAATCAGCTTCACGGGTGGGCCCGAGACCGCACGGCATATCGTACGCAATTCCGCCGAGAACCTAGCCGAGGTCTCGCTGGAGCTCGGCGGCAAGTCGCCGGTAATCGTGTTTGACGATGCCGACATCGATAGTGCGTGCAACGGCGTGGTTGCGGGTATCTTCGGCGCCAGCGGGCAAAGCTGCGTGGCCGGTTCGCGCCTGTACCTCCAGGAGGGCATCGCAGATCGCTTCCTCGAACGTCTGCGGGAAATCGCGGCGCAGATCCGTATTGGCGATCCGCTCGCCGAGCACACTCAGATGGGTCCGCTGGCAACTCGCGGGCAACTGGCGAAGATCGAGGCGGAGGTGGCCCGCGCCCAGACGCAGGGCGCGACGGTGCTGCTGGGCGGCCGCCGGCCGCAGCAACTCGCGGCCGGGTGGTTCTATGAACCGACGATCATCGAGTGCCCGGATCAGAAAACTACAATCATGGACACCGAACTTTTTGGACCAGTGTTGAGTGTGCTGCGGTTCCGCGGCGAGGAAGAGGTCGTTTCACTTGCGAACGACTCGGTTTACGGCCTCGCAGCCGGCATCTTCACGCGCGACAGCGCCCGCTCACTGCGTATGAGCAAAGCGATCCGCGCCGGGATCGTCTGGGTAAATACGTACCGTATTGTGTCGCCGATTGCGCAATTCGGCGGCTTCAAAAACAGCGGCTACGGTCGGGAGAGCGGCATGCAGGCCATTTACGACTACACGCGCGTCAAGACCATTTGGCTGAACACCTCGAGCGAGCCGATGTCCAATCCGTTTGTCATGAGATAACTGGATGCTGATAGCCACGCTGGACCCTGCAGATCTGCGTCGCGCATTCTCGTCCTTCGCCACGGGAGTGACAGTCGTTACGACGCGCTCTTCGTCGGCTGAGCCTGTCGGGTTCACGGCCAACTCATTTTCATCTGTATCGCTAGACCCGCCGATGTTGCTTGTGTGCGTTGCCAACGGGATACGCAGTTATCCAGTGTTCTCCTCGGCGGGATCCTTTGCCGTGAACATCCTAGCCGATGATCAGCAGGAGGTGTCGAGATCCTTCGCGTCGCGAGGCGCAGATAAGTTTGGAGCAGTGCAGTGGACCGAGGGCCAGACGGGTAGCCCGCTGCTCGACGGAGTCGTAGCCTGGTTCGATTGTCGCATGCACCAGATCGTACCGGCCGGCGATCACTCAATCCTGGTCGGGCGAATTATCAATTACGGGTATAACAATCGAGCTCCACTCGGATTTTGCGGTGGAGCCTACTTGAGGTTTGGATTGCTGCAGGACGCGACTGAGCTGGGAAATCGCGATGGCCGGGTTCGTGTCGGCGCGGTGTTGGAATGCGATGGCGACGTATTGCTGGAGGAAGATCCGCGCACGCATACCTTGGCGGTGCCCACAGCTGCCCATCTCGGCAACGCGGCGAAGCGCAGTGGGCTGTTTGGCAAGCTGGCCGAATCGGGTTACGAGATCACTCTACCGTTTCTTTTCTCGGTTTATGAAGACGGCAGGACGCAATTTGTCGTGCATCGCGGCAATGCAATTTGCTGCGGTGAGTGCCGCGAGAATTCCACCATCAAACTGTTCACGATCGACGCTATCCCCTGGGAAAGAATTGCAAGCCCACCGGAGCGGCTAATGCTCGAGCGCTATCAGCGCGAGCGCGCTACAAATGTAACCGGCATCTACGTCGGTACCGCGGAATCAGGCGATCTTCACACGGTATTGAGTAGCCGGCCACTGTAGGGTCAGCATGCACCATTTTTGGCGCAAGAATTACGGGTGGGTCGGATTATTCCACACTCTAATACCTCCGATCGCGCAACCGCGGACGCAAGCCTGGAACGGGAGTAAAACGGGTGTCAGGTCGACCCTGCCTCATATCCACATACATCAGGAGTTTATAATCTGATGATGTCTGGAGGCGAATATGGGTCACAAAAAGGTAGGGGTACCGAGCCGTCGGTACACGAGTGAATTCAAGATCGAAGCGGTAAAGCTGGGCCACAGCGTTGGGATGTCGGAGGCGAGTCGCCGACTGGGAATATCGGATTCGAGTTTGTTCAACTGGGTGAGGCTCGAGCGTAAAGGCAAGCTCGGAACATCGGCTAGTGTGAGCGCGACGCCCCGATCGGCCAAGGAACTGGAGGCCGAAGTCGATCGATTGCGCCGCGAGTTGGCGTCCGCCAAAGTGGACAACGAAATCCTAAAAAAAGCGGCGGCGTACTTTGCCAAGGAGTCACGGTGAAGTACGCCTGGATCGAAGCACACGCGGGCTGGCAGCCGATCGCGCGGCTCTGCAAGGTGCTGGGCGTATCCCGCAGTGGCTTTCTGCAGTGGCGTGATCGTGCACCGAGTGAGCGAGAGCTCGCCAATCGATCTCTCGATGCGCAAGTGGCGGTCATTCACGCCGAGGGCAGGCAAGGCTATGGGCGCATCCGTGTCACTCGATGTCTGCGTCAGTCAGGGATGCGAGTCGGAGCGGAAAGAGTGCGTAAAAGCCTATTGCGGCAGAGTCTGCGCTCGGTGTATCGCAAAAAATATCGAGTCACAACGGACTCGAACCATCGAAAGCTGGTTGCGCAGAACCTGCTGGATCGACGCTTCGATGGCTGGGCACCGAATCGAGCCTGGACAACTGACATCACCTACCTGCTGACCGATGAGGGTTGGCTCTATCTGGCCGCTATGGTAGATCTAGGGACACGCCGGATCGTAGGTTGGGCGATGAGCGAGCGGATGAGCGCGAAGCTGGTCTGCGATGCGTTGCAGATGGCGTACTGGCGGCGGCGGCCGGCCTCAGGGCTCCTGATGCACTCGGATCGCGGCAGTCAATACGCGAGTGCTGAATACCGCAAGCTGCTCAAGCAATTTCAAATGACGCAATCGATGAGCCGGAAAGGCAATTGCTGGGATAATGCGCCGATGGAGAGCTTCTTCAAGACGCTCAAAGTCGAACGTACGTACCGGCTGCGATACACCTCGCGAGATCAGGCAAGACTTGATATCGTGAATTGGATCGAAGGGTTCTACAACGAAAAACGTCTGCACTCAGCGATCGACTATCGATCACCCGCAGACTTCGAGCGCAGCCTGAAAGCTGCATGAGTCTGGTGTACGTGGAATCGAGGCAGGGTCAGTTGTCGGACCATCTCTAGGGGTCCGCTTGTTTTTCGTGCCGAAAGTGCCGGTTGGGGTCCCCTCGTTTTCGGTGTGAAGTCGAGATGTGGCGCGGTGGCGGTAGGTTCATCGCAGCTGTGGCCGCCCCTTTCGTCTGGCGGTGTCTCAATTGACGAACCATAACTCCGTTTCCACATCCCGCTTATCGAACCGAGCAGGCG
>JANXZQ010000457.1 GCA_025355445.1 Gammaproteobacteria bacterium | reverse complement strand
CACGGATGACACCAATCCGGCGACGACGATCGCGATCACCAGCGGTTTGGCCACTCTTCCGGTCGGCTGGACCGGCGCAGCCACGTTCACCTGTGCGACGGCCAGCACCGGTACCGGCTGTCAGTTGACCTTGAACTATGCGCCGATCGTTAACGGCTCGGGCACCGTCTCCCTGGGCTACAGCTATAACGACGATTCGGGAACCGCGAAGACCGGGACCATGAATATTAACTACGCCAGTATTCCGGGGTTTCTGTACATGACCGATTTGGCCGCGCAAGTGTTGCGCTGCACCGTGAGTGCCACCGACGGCAGCCTGTCCGCCTGCGCCAGTATGGCCAACGGCTTCACCGCGCCGGCTGCGATTGCGTTCAGCGGGAATTGGGCCTATGTGACGCCCGGCGTGGGGGCGGGCGATGTCGACGTGTGCCCGGTCATCGCCGACGGCAGTTTAGGGGCCTGCCTATTGGCTCAGACCTTTGGTGCACCGAGTGCGCTCTCGGTCAGTAACGGCAGGCTGTACGTCGCCGACGCCAACGGCCCGGGCTACGTGCATAGCTGCGACATCAATAACATCGATGGCAGCCTGGGTAATTGCAACGACAATGCGGTCGGTCCGATCAACACCATGGTCGGCGTCGCGGTCACCGCCACGTCCGCCTACACCGTGGACATCAACGGTAATAACCTCACCAGCTGTGCCGTGAGTCCCACCGACGGCACGCTGTCCGCGTGTACCCAACAATCGCTGAACAACACCACACCGCTCGGCGGCAATACGCCGGTGGCAGCGCCGCGCAGCGTCAGCGCCTACGGGGGCAATTTGTATGTGGGCACCGGAGCCGCCATTTTAATGCTCCCGATCGCTCCAAACGGAAGCGTGACGATTCCAACGTTGCCTGCGACGTGCCAGCTCCCTCCTTCGGGAAACTCGTGCACCATCGACGTTGTGCCGCAAACGCCCGTCGTGTCCGCGGCGTTTAATAATGGCTATGCCTATGTCAGCGGATACGGGAATGGCGGTGCGGGTGGAGTCGGTGTTTGTACAATAGAGGCGAGCGGCCTATTGGATAATTGCACCACCGGCGCGAGTCCGAACACGCCTGCCAATTACAGCGGGCTTGCGGTCCACTAGCGGTGGCTGATGCGGCGCTGCCGCCATCCGATCAATGCCAGAAGTGATAACACTTCCATGCCGCCCAGTGCGCCCCCGCCGCCGCCGGAACCGGTCGGTGTGCCGCCGGCAGAACCGGTCGGGGCGCTGGCGGTCACCTCGGCGCTTGCGGTGACGGATTTCGTTCCGGACGAACACGTCATCGTATAGCTCACGGTTCCCGCGGCAGTCAGTGTCACACTCGACGCACCGTTTGTGGATTTGATACCACTCCAGCCATCACTTGTTTGGCCGCCGCTCGCGACGCAACTCGCCGCATCGGATGAGGTCCAGTTCAGCGTGACTGACCCACCGACGGTGACAGCGGCAGCGGTGGCCACCAAGGTTACGGTTGGCAGCGTATTCATGACTGTCACCGAGCGGGTTTCCTGGACGCCATTCGCTTGGCAGCTCAGACTATAGCTGAAGCTTCCGGCGGTGCTTTCGACCACGGCCTGGCTACCGTTGTTTCCGAGGGCGCCACTCCAGTGATCAGATGGGTTGCCGCCCTGCGGCGTACACGAGGCGCCAGGCGCGCTGGTCCACGTTAACGTGACCGGTTCGCCGGCCGTCACACTGGCGGCACTCGCCGTCAACAGGACTTTGAAGTTGCCGTTGCCGGACAATTGAATCGTCGAGGAGCCGCCGCCGGTGATGATGCCAAGGGCGGCCGATGCGGGTCCCGCCGCGTCGGGGTCGAATGAGATGTTGATGTCGCAGTAGCCACCCGCCGGGATGGCGACCCCACAGTTATTGGTTTCCGAGAACGGCTGCCCGCCGAGGGTCGAGAGTGCGATGTACGTGATCGGCAATGCCAGGGTGCTGGTATCGCGCACCATGATGGATAGCGGTGCGCTTGCCACGTTGAGTGCCTGGCCGCCGAATGTCAGCGAGTTTGCGGAGACCGAGAAGGAGTACGCAACCCCGCTTCCGCTGAGCGCGACGGTCTGCGTGGCGAGACCGGGGCCGGCGCTGATGCTCAAGATCGAAGAGGCAGACCCGGAGACGGCCGGATTGAACACCACATGGATGCCGCAAGTGGCGCCAACGGCGATGGACGTTCCGCAAGTGTTGGATTGGGAGAACGGCTGAGCGCCGCCGCTCGAGAGGGCAATACTCTGGATCGACAGGGATGCCTGGCCGGTATTGGTGACGCTCACCGGCATCGGTGCGCTGGCCACGTTGAGTGCCTGGGCGCCGAATGTCAGCGAGCTTGCGGAGACCGAGAAGGAAGATGCAATGCCGGTTCCGTTGAGCGCGACGGTCTGCGTGGCGAGGCCATTGCCGGGGCCGATGCTCAAAGTCGCAGAGGCGGGCCCGGAGACGGCCGGATTGAACACCACATTGATGCTGCAACTGGCGCCAACGGCGATGGATGTTCCGCAGGAGTTGGATTGGGAGAACGGCTGCCCGCCGGAGCTCAAGAGTGCGATGTTCGTGATCGGCAATGCCAACTGGCCGGTATTCGCGACGGTGACCGACAGGGGCGCACTCGGCGTGTTCGTAATCTCGTTGCCGAACGACAAGGAATTCGATGAAAGCGAGAAGCTCGACAGCAGGCCATAGACCGCCACCTGATTGGACCAGGTGGCGACGTACACTTTGCCGTTAACGACCGCGGGCGGCACGAATTTCGCGAAGTTGCCGAACCCATCCCGGGAGGCGTTCTGGCTCGAATTCCACAGCTCCTGCGATACATCAGCCGCATTAAAGGCATGTAACTCGCCCGGGACCGGGGGATTGCTCGAAGCGCCGCTGGTTGTTGCGACCGTCGCCCAGAGCACGCCGCTGCCCTGTTGATCGCCGTTGGCCGACAGGGTAAGGATTCCCCCGGGCCAAAGCTGGGTACCGCTGCCTTGGAAACTGGGGCTGGTGTTCAAGGTTGTGCCGTTGAACGTGTAAGCCTTCACCCAGTCGGAGGCACCCCAGTTGTAGAGCAACGGTCCTCCGCTTGCT
The DNA here is from genome assembly GCA_025355445.1 of Gammaproteobacteria bacterium. GTDB lineage: Bacteria > Pseudomonadota > Gammaproteobacteria > Steroidobacterales > Steroidobacteraceae > Bog-1198. The sequence goes on along the minus strand of JANXZQ010000457.1, from coordinate 4,173 downwards.
GCCGATCGCTGCCAGTACACCGGTCCACCGCTGATGTAGGAAGCGGCGATTTGCAGCTCCTGCACGATCTGGCCGTCGTTAGCGCTCTCTCTTCCCAGGCTTGCGGTATTGAGCAAATAAAATGCGCCGCTCTTGCCGCCCCCCGCCAAGAGGTTTGTTCCTGGGATCAGCATCGGCCCGGAACTCGACAAATCGAGGTCGGCGGCATCCAAGGAACTCCAATTGGACGGGGTGAACCAGTCGATCAATTGCAGTCCGGCGGCCGGATCCAGCTTGAGCACGCTTTCGCTGAAATTACTGACTCCATCGTAGCCTCCGCCGAATCCGTTGCCGGTGAACACGTACACCTTGCCGGCACTATCGACCACGGGCGGGCGCCCCGATTGCCAGACGCCGCCGCCTCGACCCCCGGTTGTCACGGTTGCTATGACGCCGCTTTGCTGCAGCGTCTGCTTGTCGTACGCCATAACCCACCCGACATACCCCCCGGCGTACTCCTGCTGGACGGCGGCGAAGCCGAACACGACTTGGTTACCCGCGATCGTCAACGATACCCGCTGAGTCTGGAATCGTGCGTCGAAGGTGGACCCGTAATAGCTCGCTGAAATCAGCGTTCCGGGGCCATAAGGTTCAGCGCCCGTCCTGATATCCACGGCGTGCATTCGATACGCCATCGTGTTGTTCTCGAGCGTGCAGGCGACCAGATACAACATGTTCGTAGACGGATCGATGACGGGCGTGCTGAGGATGCCGAGGTTGCCGACGATGTTGCGGTTGCCCGAAAGGGCGAACTGGGCCATCGGCACGGAGGTCGCGCCGACGCGAGTGGCAAAATTGACGGACCAGAGGGGAGCGCCGCCGGTGTCGGCATCGAACGCGTAGAGCGTATCGCTCATCGTCGCCACGTAAACGACGTTATGTGATCCCATGTTGGGAATTGCGACGTTTGGAACGTACAACGGTTGGGCAAAGATAGCGTCGTCGACCGGCAATTTGAACAACAGCCCAAAGGTGTTCGCGGTGACATTGCCGGCGTTGAGCACCGTCTCATTGAGATTCGCACCGGAGACATTCGTGTCGTATCCACGTTGCAAGATCGGCGGCGCAGCTTTCGCCGGCATTGCGCAAGCGCATGCCATCATGACAGCCAGTACAAACGACGCTAAGGCCGGAAATCCTTCCGACGCTGTGCTTGCAGCGTATCTCGGACGTATCGCCGAATTCATGCTCATCCTTGTTCTCACATCCCTGGGAATCAAATACTACTGCCAATAGCGAATTCGTATCGTTCGTATACGCTCGATTTTTTCTCATCCAACATAAATTATCGAATGATCCGACGGGCGTCTCAACCGCGCTGGGATATGTCACCTGCGGCAACAGCATTGGTACACTCTGTGGTTTCGACATTGGGAATCAAGTTGAACCGAATTGGGGCCAGGTTTCCCGGCTGCCGGTACGATAGGGTTGTCATCTCGGTGCTGTTTTTGAGCACGGTGAGCTCCGCGCTGAGCCTGCCGCTGAATTCTTACCCCAAGGACAATTGGTTCGGTACTCAATACCTGCTGTTCGGTCGGTTTCCCCTGACGGATGACTATCCGCCGATCGCGGTACCGGCGGTGTTCTACAAACTGGTGCATTGGTTAGCACTGCTGCTGGGCACCGATCTCAGAGGCGAACTCTATCTCGCGAGTATTGCGCAGAACGCGATCAACGCCATGCAGCAGACCAAAAGAGTGGTCTATCCCCGGTGCTTCCCGCCCACCAAATTTCCCCGGACACCTGCTTACTGCTCCTTCAACAGGCCGGATTTGCGATTGGGCCCGAGCAAGTCAATCCATAAACGAAGCAGCCAGCGATTCACCGCAGAGCAACCCTTGCGTTCAATCGTCGCCCCCAGTATCCATCCGAGCAGCAGGGATGAGGTGAGCATGATCGCAAACCTCACCGGGCCTGCGACCAAATAGTGCGATGCTAATCTCTGCACCACCCCCGAGTGCACAAGGTACAGGGGGTACGTCATGGCGCCCAACCATCCCCAGAGCGGCCCGGCGGGCAGCGACAATGCGCGTAAGGCCACACTCAGAAAAATCGCGTACTCTAGAAACACGATAGCGCCGATCCACACCGTTGCGGAGAGAGATGGGTCATGGGTGAAGTTCTCCTGCATGCCGATGGCGTTGTACACGCTTAAAATGGCACACGCTGTGAGCGGTAGCAGATCCGTCAACACCCTTTCCGTGCGCAGCAGGTACAGGTAACAGCCGGCGATGAAGTACACTGACAGTTGATCTAAGGCGAACGCATGCAGTCGCGGGTAGAACACCGCGAGAACCGAGATTAGCAACCAGCAGGCGAGAAATCGTCGGATGTGAGTCAATTGGCGCGCGAGAAGTAACCCGAAGATTACGGCGTAAAACTTGATCTCGATAATGAGCGTCCAGTAAACCGAATCGAGCACCGGGAAGCGCAAAATTGCCGGGATCATCGTGAAGTTAGCTAGTAGTGTGGTTAAGCTGGGAGGCCAGTGCAGGAAATAGAGGGTTGCCGCGGTCAAGCTCACGCCGACCCAAAAAGTCGGGTAGAGCCTCGAGATGCGCGAAATCACGAATTCAGGTGCGCTTTTGCCCATCGCGGTCCAGAGGATCACGAAGCCGGAGATCATGAAAAACAACTGCACCCCTAAAAAGCCGAGCTCCGTGGCGCGCCCTACTGCAGCACCTAAATCAGCGGGTTGGCCACAGTGATAGATCACGACGGCCAGCGCCGCCACAAATCGAAGCAGGTCGAGTTCGGGAACGCGAGATTTCGTCATTGCACCATCCCTGGGTTTCTGGGCGACTGTATCGCAGGACAGCGAAATTTGTGACGCGCACGTCAAATACCCCGTAACACTGTGCCTGGAATGTGCACCCGAGTGGCACCATTCAGCAATCCTGGCAAACACGGCCTCAGACGCCCGATTTGAACCCGTGATAGCAATCGCAATGCGAAGGTTGAGGGTTTGATCCCCTTCTTCCCCACCATCATTCCACTGCACTCGCCATTGATTCGTCTGGCGAGACCAGCGATTGCTCTCGGCCTCCATACGGCGACGATAACGAAGTTCAAGGGGTTCACCGCGAAGTATCAAGCAACCGATACTGTAAGCCTTGTATCTCCTCGAAAGAACGTGACGAGCGCATGCTCGCGTGAAGATGGCTACCGTCTACATCTTTGGAGGCAGTGCCGCCGTTTTTATCCCGACTCGCAAGCCACATAATGGTGGCGCACAACTCGGCGGCGGGTACTCAACGGAGCGGCCATCGGCTAACAGATGCTGCGTCGCACCAATTGCGGGCCACGCTTGCTTCGTGTGACGCCGGCCTTTTCGCCCCGCGTACTTAGTTGGCTGTCGATCGACGGATTCGCGTGGCCAATACGGTTCCCGCAATGCCGTAAGGGTGCCGTACGGGCTAAAAATCCGGTGCGCCAAAAGTGAAGGAAATTGCTTGTTTTGTAGTGGTGGGCGGTACAGGGATTGAACCTGTGACCCCTGCCGTGTGAAAGCAGTGCTCTACCGCTGAGCTAACCGCCCGATATCGGGACGAGAATGCTATCACCGGCGTCACGTAAGTGGTAGCGCATCGGATGTCAATACATTATAAAAACAATCCGTTATGAACTATGACTTATGAAGTTTATCGCGCACGAGGCCGAACGCCTCTGCGGCTTCGCTCCCTCTGGGGTTCGCTTAAGCTCGCGCCGCTGCACCTACGGTGCGCTGCGCATCGTTTTCTCCAGAAGGCGACCGGTGACGAGATCGCCGATGTGTGACGCCCACGCGTTTCATCAGTATTCAGCGCCGAAAATTCCTGCGATCCTGCAAGCAAATTAGCCTGCCCCGCGGCGTTTAAAAAAATTGGCCGGCACTCCGCGAAGAAACGCTGGAATTTTTTCCGCGATTGCGGTAGTCGGCGTTTGACTTAATACTGCGTGGGAAATCCTCTCTTGTTGATCAAAAAAAGGCTTATTTTTAAGACTTTTTCTTGGTGGCATGAACAAACCTCGCCATCGAGTCGGAACGCGCGGAAACATAATCCTGGCAGCCGCTCACACTTGAATGTCGTTGACTTGAGACATTTGAACTGCGTGAACGGCCGTTGTTTACTCTCCCCGTGTTAAAGGTAAACC
>JANXZQ010000043.1 GCA_025355445.1 Gammaproteobacteria bacterium | reverse complement strand
TGCTCTTTCGAGAAGTACTGCGAGACAGGCGGGGCGACCACCCGATTCATTATCCTGTCGGCCATTTCCAGGACGGTGACGTCGCAACCCATTTTGCGGCAGGTCGCCGCCGTCTCGAGCCCGATGTAGCCGCCGCCGATGATGAGCACCCGAGCGGCGGCTTTGAAGCCCGCCTGAATGGGCGCCACGTCTGCCAGTCCGCGCAGGTAATGCACACCGCTTAGGGCCGCCCCGGGACAGGTCAACCGCCGCGATGCCGCACCGAGGCACAGCAGCAGACGGTCGTAGGTAATTTTCTCGCCGTCTGCGAGTTCCACCTGACGTGCGCCGGCGTCGAGGTGTACGGCTTTTTTCCCCAGTCTGAGTTCGACTCGATGCTCGTCGTAGAAGGCGCGGTGCCGGAACAGCAGGCGATCGGCTGCCATCTCCCCCGACAGGTATTTCTTCGACAGCGGCGGCCGTTGATACGGCAATTCCGGCTCATCGCCGATCAACACCAGGCGCCCGCTGAAGCCCTCCCGCCGCAGAGTGTCGATTGCCTGCGCTCCGGCCTGGCCGGCGCCTATGATGACAATGGTCGAGAGCATCGGATTCCTTGAGTTATAACGGGTCGGGACACGCCCCGAAAGGGTGTAGCCTCGCATATGGCCGTGCCAGTTGCCTGCAATCGTAATAGTATTGAGGTGACGGCCCAAGGTTGACCGGAGTTTTAGATGAAATTGATTACAGCCATTATCAAACCCTTCAAGCTCGACGCCGTGCGCGCGGCGCTTTCCGAAATCGGGGTCTCGGGCATGACGGTCACCGAGGTCAAGGGCTTCGGCCGCCAGCGCGGCCACACGGAACTGTACCGCGGCGCGGAATATGTCGTCGATTTCGTGCCGAAGACTCGCATCGAGGTCGCCGTCAAGAACGAACTCGTCGATCAAGTGATGGAGGCCATCGTCGGCGCCTCAAAAACCGGGAAGGTCGGCGATGGCAAAATCTTCGTTACCGACATTCTGCGAGTCCTGCGCATCCGCACCGGCGAGACGGACAACGCCGCGTTGTAGTCCGTTAGCCGGATGAGACTGACCGACGGCCGCCGGCTGTTCGCGTTTACGGTCTTCGCCGCGGCGTTAGCCGATCCCGGTCTGGCGGCGAAACTCACCGACCAGGAACATACCCGCATCGAGATACCTCGTCCCGCGGATTTGCCGGACGATGCTGCGCTGGAAGCGGCCGGCGCCGTCATCGGCCGCATCGACATCGATATCCGCAACATCTTCGACGAAAGCGATTCGCGCGAGCGCAACGGGCTGTTTCACCTGGCAAACACCCTGCACATTCGCACCAAGCATTCGACCATTCAGGCGCAGCTGCTGTTCGCGAGCGGGGAGAAATACCGCGCCCGCAAGCTGGCGGAGACCGAACGGGCGTTGCGTCTGCTGACCTATGTCTACGACGCCCGCGTGGTGCCCGTGCGCTACGTTGACGGCAAGGTCGACATCAAGGTGATCACCAAGGATGTCTGGACTTTGAGTCCGGGAATCTCCTTCGGCCGGGCGGGCGGCAGCAACGACACTCGATTCAACCTTCAGGATACGAATTTCCTCGGTTGGGGCAAGGCCTTGCAGGTGTCGCACGGCAGCACCATCGACCGCACCAGCGACACCGTGGCGTGGACCGACCCGAACGTGTTCGGCTCGAGATGGACTTCTAAATTCGCATACTCGGATTCGAGCGACGGCTCGAACCGGTCGGTGCAAATTGCCCAGCCCTTCTATTCGCTGGACGCGCCGTGGAGTGCGAAGCTGACGGGTGTGGCGTTCGACCGCACGGTGTCACGCTACAACCTGGGCGAGATCGTCGATCAATTCAACGATAACGAACAGTCCTACGAAGTCAGCGGCGGCATTTCCCGGGGGCTCATCGACGGCTGGACGCGGCGCTTGACGTTTGGAGTGCGCTACGACCGCAATGAATTCCTGCCCACGCCGTCCACGTCAACGCCGGCGAAGCTGCTGCCGCCGGACCGGACTGTGTCCTACCCGTTCGTGGGGTTCGACATTCTTCAGGACAAGTACCGCAAAGTCGGCGATGAGAACCAGATCGGCCGCACCGAGGATTTGTACTTCGGCACCGAAGTCAGCGGCGAGGTGGGATATTCCAACGAGGCTTTCGGGGCCGACCGCAATGCCGTCATGCTGGTATTGAAGGCGCTGCGCGGCATTGAACTCGGCGCCACGCAGCAGCTTTTCTTGACCGGCGATTTCTCCTCGCGCGTGGAAGAAGGCCGCACGCGCAATTTGATCGCGGACGCCGGCGCCAAGTACTACTGGCGGTGGCGCACGGATTGGCTGCTGTACGCGGGATTCTCGGGCACGATCACCAATTCGCTGGACCCCGACATGCAACTGCTGCTGGGCGGCGACAACGGCCTGCGCGGTTATCCGCTGCGTTACGAGTCCGGAACCTCGCGGGCTCTATTCACGGTGGAGCAGCGGTTCTTTACGGATTGGTTCCCGTTTCGACTCGCCCGGGTGGGCGGCGCGATATTTGCGGATGTCGGCCGTACCTGGGGCAGTGGTTCGATCGGCAACAGCGATCCTGGGCTGCTGAAAGACGTTGGATTCGGCCTGCGGCTGGGCAACTCGCGTACCGGTCTCGGCAATGTGCTGCACATTGATTTCGCCTTTCCGCTCAACAATATCGCCGGTATTCAAAAATTCCAATTCATCGTGCAAACCGAGCAAAGCTTCTAGCCCTTCGCCGCTTTGCGGCGCCGCGAGAACAGCCAGAGGAAGGCGATGCAGACGGCAAAATTGAGCACCCACCACCACAGCTGCCGGGAGGCATTCCTGTCTTCGGGTTGACCTGCAGCGGCTGCGACTTGCAATGTTCCTTTGAGGCTCTGCCGGACCGCCGCCTGCGCGATTTGAAACTCGATTGCCGCCGTTCCGGGCAGCGTCAGGTCCGCTGTTTGCACCGTGTAGCTGCCATCCGTTTCGGCAGTGGCAGGGTGCACCACGCCCCGCAATACCACCGTTACCGCGGCATCCGGCACGGGGGCATTGTCGAGCAAGCGACTAAGGCGAATGCTCATCCGGTCACCGTGCACGACACCCACCGCGAGTAAATCGGCGCCGCGCGCCTCGACCCTTGGCGCGGCCGGCGGCTGCGCCACGCCGCTGCCGGCTGCACTGGCCGGCGCGATCGCAGCGATCCCGAGCAGGGCGAGGACGAGCACGGGCAGCGCGCCGGAGCGTGTTCGTCGCGGCGGCAACCTCAAAGCAGATAGCCCCAGAGGCCCATGGCGGCGCCTGCGGCGGCGGCGAGCACGCCGAAAACGGGGAAAAAACTCTTGCGAGCCAGAAAATACAGGGAACAAAGCACCAGCCCGAGCTCCAGCAGTCCTTCGCCGATATCGAAGCGCAGTGCGCGAGCCTCCTCGTGGTCGCTTTCGTCATCCTTCGCCTTGGCGTCTTGCTGGATCTTCTCCGCATCCGAAACATACTTGGCGCGGGCCGCTTCCAGCTTCTTCGACGAGGCCTCCGACTTTACGGGGTCCGTGCCCAGGGTCTGAATCAGGGTCAGGGCGACTTCGCTGGTGTGCTCGCGGATCTTTTTGGCCTGGTAGTACGCCCACGCGTCGTTGGATTCGGTTCTATGGATGACGGCGTCGGTATGCGAGCGATGCGAGGCGATAGTGACCACCGACAAAAGTATTCCGACCACGCCGACGAGAATTCCGACACGGCGGGAAACGGGATCGGCGGCGTGTTCAGGGGTGACTTCAATTTCAGGCATGGGGGTAAGGTTTCCTATTTGACGGCGTGCAGACGGGGATTGGCACGCGCTATACCGAGCACGCCGCTGCGCACCACTTCGACGATTTCGCCGAATGCGGCGACGTTGGCGATGAATTCGCCTATCTCGATTTCGGTGCTGGTGAGCTCCACGATGTAGCTGGAAGGGTTCGACGACAGCACGTTGCCACCGACGCGGCGCAGCAGGTTCCCCACGGCTTCGACATGCTCGGCGGCAAACTGCAATTTGATCAGCAGCAGTTCGCGAGCCAGGTGGTCGCCGCTGGTCATGTCTTCGACCGCGACGACGTCAACGAGCTTCAACAGCTGTGAGTTGATTTGCGCGATGACGTGGTCTGATCCGGTGGTGACCAGCGTGATCCGCGACACCGTCGGGTCATTGGTGGGAGCCACCGACAGCGACTCGATATTGTAGCCGCGCGAGGATATCAGGCCGGTGACGCGTGTCAGCGCGCCCGCTTCATTTTGCAGGAGTATGGCTATGAGATGGCGCATGGGCCGATAAGCATACGGGAGGGTGGCACTTGGGCGCCAGGGCGAGAACTGCTAGTCTTTCACGGTGAAAGACCGTTACGACATGCTAAATCAAGCCGCCCATCCTTTGGCCGGCGCCACCATGACCGGCGCGGATATGCTGGTTCAAGTCCTGGCGGACGAGGGTGTCGACACGATTTTCGGCTACAGCGGCGGCGCAATATTGCCGATTTACGACTCGGTATTTCGCTACAACCAGGAACACCATTCCTCGATGCCCTTGATCGTGCCGGCCAATGAGCAGGGCGCGGCGTTCATGGCCGCGGGATTCGCCCGCGCCAGCGGCCGCGTAGGAGTGGCGCTGGTCACCTCGGGACCGGGGGCCACCAATACGGTAACTCCGGTGCGTGACTGCATGGCCGATTCCGTG
>JANXZQ010000042.1 GCA_025355445.1 Gammaproteobacteria bacterium | reverse complement strand
CATAGCTGGCACGTGACGCTGTACGTCACCTCCCGTGGGCTCACCACTTCGCCCATACCGCACGGCTGCCGCTCCTTTGAAATAGCCTTCGACTTCATCGATCACGCCCTCGAGATCACCGTGAGCGACGGCGGCAGGCGGCGCCTCCCGCTGCAACCGCAAAGCGTCGCCGATTTCTATGCCGCGCTAACCGCCGCGCTCCTGGAACTGGGCGTTGCCGTCGTCATCAACGAAAAACCCTGCGAAATCGCCGGCGCCGCCGACTTCAGCAATGACCGTACCCACGCCTCCTACGACCCGCAGTCCGCCTGGCGCTTCTGGCAGTCGCTGGTGCAGGTCGACCGCGTGTTCAAGGCCTTTCGCACCGCATTCATCGGCAAATGCAGTCCGGTGCACTTCTTTTGGGGCAGTTTCGATCTCGCGGTCACGCGCTTTTCCAGCCGTCGCGCCCCCACTTTTACCGGCAAGGCCCCCGGAGTCGCGCCCGAGGTGATGAGCGAGGCCTATTCTCACGAAGTCAGCAGCGCGGGCTTCTGGCCCGGCGACAAAATCACGCAATATCCGGCGTTTTATTCCTACACATACCCCGTGCTCGACGGCTTCCGAGAAACCAAAGTGCAGCCCGAGGGAGCATTTTTCAGCGAGTCCCTGGGAGAATTCCTGCTCCCTTACGATGCCGTCCGTACCGCACCCGATCCGGACGCCGTGCTGCTCGCCTTTCTGCAAAGCACCTACGAGGCAGCCGCGGTGTCTGCCAAATGGGATCGTGCCTCGCTGGAGTGCCTGGCGGGACGCCCATGCGTACCGCGCGCTGCCTGACGGCATCCCCGCGCCGTTGGCTCATGGGCGTCGACATCGGCGCGCATTCGGCTTATACAGGAGGCTACTCGGGGGAGATTTTATGCAACCCATCAACGCACCCAAGTGTTCGCAATTCATGCATCGGCGTGCCGCGCGGATCGTTCTCTGTGGCCTGGCTGCGGCTATCCTCTGCGTCGCCGCATCCTCAAGGGTCCGCGCAGCCGCTGCTCCACCCTCCGCCGCAGCCGAGGAAAATTTGCAGCGGGCACACTCCTTCACCGCCGCCAGCAATGTTGAAGCCACCGAAAAGGCCATGCAGGAGTTCACCGGCACCGATGCTGAAGCCGTGGTGAAGGAGTTGATCAACAACACGCTCAAGGCCAACAGCGGACTATTCCTCTTCGATGATCCGCTGCACGGCGATCACTTGAAGCTGAGTTACGACGACATCGACTTCACCCGCACCATCGACGGCTATGGTTTTTTCCCCGACGTGAAGTTTCACGACTCGCAAGACCCGCAGAAGAAATACCTGATCGATTTCTGGGTCATACCCGAGGGCGGCAAGCTCAAAGTGCAGGAAATTCGCATCTACAAGGAGCCGCTGCAATCGGACGGGAAATGGACCACCATGGCCCGCCAACCCGTTCCCTGGTGGTGGATCCCCGCATCCGAGCACCCCGGCCACTTAGCCACGAAACGCGGCTGGGAAGTCATGTCGGCGGTCGAGCACAATGCCGTGAGCGAGATCCAGAAGAACAACGGCATTTTCAAAATAAAGGACGACAAGACCGGCAAGGAGCTGCAGCTGGAGTTCATCGACACTCACCAGCCTGTGCGGCAGCTGGACGACGGCCACTACTTCGCCTGCACCGATTTTCGCGTCGTCGGCACCCAGGACCAGATATACGATATCGACTTTTGGGTCAGCGACAAAGACGGCACCATGACCGTCGATCAGGCCAAGGTGCACAAAGTACCGGAACTCAAAAGCGGCCAGTGGATTCAGGTCCCGCGGTATGAGTGGAAGGACGTCGGACCCTCGCACGTCGTTCCCTGAGAGAGCCGGGCGTGAAGCCCGGCTCTCCTCCGTCAAATGCAATCATTTCAAGTCGAGTTGTTGTCCGGTCCACGATCCCAGGATGCGCCGCATCTTGCCGCGATCGACCGCACCCTTGTTGGCCGCCGCCACGGATCCCTCGACTTGAGCAGCGATCGCATCACCCTTGGCGGTCCCGCCATCCAGTGCAGCCCAATTCTTGAAATACACCACCAAGTAGATGTCCGGGTCATTTTCACCGCGCGCTTCTACGGCGACAACCTTGTAGCCGGTGGTGTAACCCGCCTTTTTTGACGCCTCCTGCGTTGCCTTCCATGTCGTATCGAGAAATTTCATGTATTCATCAAACTTTCCGTATTCCGTGCGAATGGCAGAAACCTGTACCACCTGCCCCTCCGTGAACGGATGCTCCTCTGCAAGCGCAGCAAAGCTCGTGAGCGCAAAAACAGCGAACGCCGCAACTGCGGCAACATGCCTATCGATGATCATGGATATCTCCCCGTGTTTTGAGTTGGATCCAAAAAAGAGCCGCAACATCGGCTCGGGTCACTTCGACGCCGGTCATAGTAATCCAACGGACGAATTCTGCGCCAACTGCTTTTGAACTGCCGGAAGCATCTGCTGCGGTGCGCGCCGGTTTTTTGCGTTGGGCCCAAACGCACGGCGGCCCGTCTCACCCCGCCCGACACCTGGGCGGATCGCAGCACCCGCGATGTCCCGTGCTAAAGTTACGTCGGCGCGTAAACCGTACGTGTACGCACGTTTTCGCAAGAGGCCGCACTTTTTCGCAAGGGGTATCCAATGGCATTGCCTGAAACCGAACAACTTACGCGGATGATTTCCGGCGCGGCGCTGAGCCGTGCCATCTGCACGATAGGCGAACTCGGCGTGTCCGACCACATTGCGGCCGGCGTTCCGCAACCGGTCGAGACCCTCGCCCGGCTCACGGGAACCCACGAGCGATCCCTCTACCGGCTGCTGCGATTCACCGCCAGCTATGGGATTTTTCGGGAAATGGACGGCCGTCAATTCGACCAGACCCCGCTGTCGGCGGCGCTGAGGAGTGATGCGCAGGGTTCGTTCCGGCCGGCTGCTCAAATGTTTCACCGCATGTTTCCGGTATGGGACGGACTTGATCACTCCATCAGGACCGGAGAATCCGGGGCTATCAAGGTGTTGGGAGAGCCGATGTTTGACTACATCGGCCACAATCCGGAGCTCGGGCCCCTCTTTGACGCCGGTATGACCGCGTTCCATGGACACGAAACCGCCGCCATGCTGGATGCCTACGATTTCAGCGGCATCAAAACGCTGGCCGACATTGGCGGCGGCAATGGCACGCTGCTCGCGGCGGTTCTGCAACGCTACCCGCAGCTGCACGGTATCCTGTTTGACTTAGGTCACGTGGTCGGCCGTGCCCGCGCGGGCCTGCAGGCGCTCGGCCTCGACCAACGGTGCAGAGTGATCGAAGGTAATTTTTTCGAATCGCTCCCGTCAGGCGCCGATGCCTACCTCATGCGGCACATTATCCACGACTGGACCGACGAACAATCCATCAAGATTCTGAGCAACTGCCGCAAAGTGATTCCGGCCAACGGCAGGGTTCTGCTCGTCGAATTCACCGTGTCCGCCGCCAATCAAGCCTCGCTTGGCAAGGATGCGGACCTGATGATGATGACGTTCCCAGGCGGCATGGAACGCACCGAACAAGAGTATCAATCCTTGTTCGAGCAATCCGGATTCAAACTCAGCAAGGTAACCACGACGAAATCCGCGGTCAGCGTCGTTGAAGGCACACCCACGGGCAAGGAATACTCATGACACACACTCTCCCCCTGATCACGCTTTGCGCCCTGGCCTGCACAAGCGCCGGACTCGCTGCTGCCGCCGACGATTTGACCGTGGTGTCGAACGTCACCACCGACGGCAAGGCCGCCGGCACTCAAACCCAGTACATATCCAGCGACCACATCCGCAGCTCGCACGCCTCGGGGACGGAGATCATCATCAATCTCAAGACCGGCGTCATGACCAACATCAACGGCAGTAAAAAGACCTACTACGACGTGACCAAGCAGGACTTGGAGAACATGCAGGCGAAGATGAACGAGAAAATGAACGATCCAAAAATGAAGCAGGCCATGGCCGCCATGCAGGGAATGAGTTCGTCCATGGCCGCGTCGGCCGAAGTCAAGAAGACCGGCGTGACCCGCAAAGTGGGGGGTTTCGCTTGCGAGGAATGGAGCATCACCATGAGCGCGATGATGACCATGACCGAATGCGTCACCAATGACATCAAATACCCGGTGCAGAGCTGGACCGCTCTCATGGATTTCAACGAATCAATGCGCAAATCCATGAGCGGCTTCGGCCCCGCCGCCAAGTCGGGCGCCGATCTCGCCGAAAAGATGAAAAGCATCCACGGCTTTCCGGTTGCCACCTCAACCGTAATCGATGCCGGCGTCAGCAAAATGACGAACACCAGCGAAGTCACCGAGGTGCGTCACACGCCCATTCCCGAATCCACCTGGCAAGTCCCGGCAGGTTTCACCAGGGTCGACAACCCCATGGCGAAGGCCTTCACCCCACGGTGATGTTGCATAGGTCCTCTGCCTGCATTCACGCCCCGAATTTCTCCGTCGCATCAGTCCGCAGCCACAATGCGGCGCCGAGAATGAGTATCCCCGCCATCGACAGCAACACCGCATCGTAGCTACCCGTGCTCTGCACCAAGTATCCAAATATGAACGAAGATGCCAGGCCGCCCACGGCCCCGGCTGTATTCATGCATCCCGACACGGCGCCGGCATGCCGTTTGCCGATATCCACACAGGTTGCCCAGACGCTCGGCTGTTGAAAGGTGATGCCGCCATAACAGAGCGCCAGCCATGCGAGTGCCGCGTACTTGCTGACGCTGAATAGCGCGGCGGCGACTGCGATCGACGCCGTCAGCAAGCCCGCCACGCCTACCACCCTGGGGCCCCACTTCGCTCCCCAGCGCCGGACTGCCGCGTCGCGTGCATATCCACCGCAGAAATTGGCCGCTGCACCAAGCATGAATGGCAGCGCGGATAACTTCGTTTCACTTTCGCTGAAGCCCCGTGCTCGCACCATGTACGTGGGCAGCCAGAACAAAAAGAAATAATATGAATACAAATAGGCAAACGTCGAGCCCATGATCGTCCACACGCTTGCATTCGCCCCGATCGACCGCCAGGGAAATGCCTGCGCGACTTCCTGTGACGAGGTCTCGTCGCGTGGCGAGACCTCTCGCTGCGCCGATCCGATCTGCGCGAGCTCCCCCTTGCTGATACCCGGCATCTCAACCGGATGATTTCGATACCAACGCCACCAGCCGGCTGCCCATACGATCCCGAAGATTCCAAAGATATAAAACGAGACCCGCCAACCGTAATTCATTTGGATGGGCACAATCAGCAACGGCGCAATCGCGCCGCCGAGTTGGCTCGAGAGAAAGATCACCCCGAAGGCCCGTCCGCGTTCCACCTCCGGAAACCAGCGGAAGACACTGGTCGATGCCGTCGGGTATGCGCCGGCCTCCCCCGCGCCGAACAAGAATCGGACAAGAACCAAGGACCAAACCCTCGAGACAAATCCCGTGAGGGTGGTAAAAGCAGACCACCACAGGACGATCCGGGTGAGCATCGCGCGCGCGCCGAATCGATCTGCCAAGTAACCGCTGGGAATCTCGAACAGCGCGTAGGCAATGGCGAACGCGCCCGTTACGAAGCCCCAATCCTGCGCGCTGAGGTGCAGTTCATTCTGGATCCGCGGCCCTGCCACCGATATGCAGACACGATCCAGGTACGTGAGCACCGACAAAGTCGCCAGCAGCGTGAGTACACGATGCCGGAATTTCAACTGACTGCTACTTCGCCTGGCGCGAGTTGGCAACCAGCTGCTTCAGTGAGTTCACATCGGCAATACCCGGCACGAGTTGCCGCCCTATCACGAGACCGGGTGTACCCTCGAGCGCAAGCGCGTGCGCCTCCTCGTCATTGCGTTGCAGCAGCGCCGCGATCTCCTTGGCATGCGTGACCCGGTCCTTCTTGAGCGTGTCCACGTTCACACCGGCACGTTGCAAGATCGAGTCCACTTGGTCGTTCTGCGCCAGGCGCGGACCGCTGATCAAGGCGTCGTGAGCCGCCAGATACTTCCCCTGCCATCCCGCGGCGAGCGCTGAAGACGCCGCATACACCGACACTGGACCCAAGATCGGCCAGTCCTTGTAGACCACCGCAACCCTGGGATCCTGACCCAGGATTGCCTGTAGCGCCGGCACCAGCTTCTTGCAATACGGGCAGTTGTAGTCGAAGTATTCGACGATGGTCACATCCGGCCTGGCGGCCCCCGCGGGTGGGGTGCCCGGATTGGCGAGCATGTGCTTCTGCCCTTCGACCGTGATGATCGCGGTGTCCTGCGCCGTCGCCGCTCCCAGCAGAAGTACGCACCCGAGAACCGCGAATAGAGTTCGAAACACAAATGAATTGCGTGCCATGCCGGCATCCTATCCTATCGCCGCTGCTCAGTGGACGGGCTGGATCAGCCCGGAGTCGTCCGCTTCGGTGGAGTTGATTCGCGGACTGACCGCGTGGGCCTGCATCAACTGGGAGTCATAGGTTTTGAGCACCGTCTTGGCTTCGGCGGGCGAGCCGTACAGCCAGGTCCGGTAATCGCGGCGCTTCAAGATGGCCGGCATGGCCGCCGCCATTCCGGGCAGGCCGCTCGCGATGCCCGTCATGAGGTCGTTGGCGGGCACACAGATGACCGAGCAGCTTTCAATCACGTCGTCATCCTCACCGACGGAGCGATCCCACTCCGCCGCCATCCCGAATACGCCTCGATGCAGCAGGCTCAAGAAATAAGGTTGGCGGTAATTTTCCAGGGTCAGTTGCCAGGCATAGAATCCCGACGCCGGCAAAATGCAGCGCTGGCCGCTCAGCCACGCCGCCCGATACTTCTTCGCGCGCTCGACCCTCCGAATGTCCGCGCATAGCGAGGGCTTGCCGAGTACCTTGCCCTCCGCCCACGCGGGAATGAATCCCCAGCGAACCATCAAGCCTTCGGTCTGGCCATCGTGCACCCGAATGGAGGGGACGTACTGTTGCGCCCCGACGTTGAATTTCGGCGCGAACTTCCACCACGCCCTTTCCGGCAGGAACTCTCGTTCCGCGACGGCCTGCTCCGATAGGACATAACGTTCCAGCATAGGCGCGAGATTACTGCCAGAGGAGCCCTCGAAGCTGTGACGTCTTCGATAATTCCTCCGTCCCGTGGCCTTCTCGGCGCTACTTCGGGACCCGCTCCGTCCAACTCTGGTTCACCGGATACACCTGGCCGTTAGGGTCATAGCCGTGATCGTTGGTCTGGATGCCTGCTCGCGGCTGAGCGGCTGAGTCAACGGGAGCCTCCTGAGGGGGTTTCTTCGAATAGGGCTTGCTCTGCCTGCGCCAGGGCCCGCGTGATGCGTTCGCCCCACGCGGCCTGTCCAACCTCGTCGCTCACCAAATCCTGGCGAATTTCGATTTCAACGTGTGGCAGCCCGCGCGCCTCGCCATGGCGCGGAATGCCGTAGTCCGTATCGTCGCTGACGAAGTAAGGCTCATTGTCCGCGACTATCAACCCCGGCTCGCGGCGCAGCGCGTCCAGCACCAACCCGGCGAACCGCCGGTCGCGGTTGTACAGAATCGCCGCGTGCATCGGCCGCGGCACGCCATGATAAATATTCGTCATACTGTGCTGCGCCACCAAGATGGTAGGCCGGCCCGCCGCCTTCCTGGCATCCAGCAGCGTTCGTATCCGTTCGTGATACGGCTCGAAGATCTCCGCGCGACGCGCCGCCAGCTCCGCCGCGCTCAAGCCCACGTTGCCGGGAATTTCCGTGGCCTCGCTCATGCGCGGTATCGAACTCACGACCTCAGGATCGCGATTGCAATCGATCACCAGTCGCGAATAATTCTGCGCGATCAGCGGCGCATCGAGCGCCGCCGCCAGCCTCCGCGCCACCGCCAGCGCGCCGATGTCCCACGCGATATGACGCTGCAGTTCCGACGCCGGCAGCCCCAGCGATTGCAGCCGGCGCGGAATCCGCGCGCTGGCATGATCCACCAGGATCACGAAATTAGATCGCCCCGAGAGCCCCCATTCCGTGAAAGCGGGCGGCTCATCGGCGCCGAGCAGCGTCTCAACAAACTTCGGCATAGCGTCGGCAAATCTCCGCGGTTCAGGTGGCGCGCAAATCCTGCAGCACCCTCCCCACTCGAAGTGCGTCAGCTTCGTGCGGTTCATCGCGCTGCGTTTCCTGCAGCGCGTCGGCATACCATTCTCGCATGGCGGCGGTGTTCAAGACTCGCTCGGCGTAGGCCGCCGGTGCAGGGTCGAGAATAAGGCCATAGCTTTGTACTCTGAATGTCACCGGCGCGTAGAAGGCGTCCACGGCAGTGAACGTCGCGCCCGCTAGAAAGGGACCTCCGAAGCGGCGCAGTCCGTCGTTCCAAAGTGCGCCAAGCCGAGCCACTTCGCGCTGCAGTGCCGCCGGGACTTCGTTCAGACGGATGCGCTGACCACAGGTCATGGAACAGTGATTGCGCAATTCGCCGAAGCCCGAGTGCATCTCCGCCGCCGCACTACGGGCCCAGGCCCGGGCGCCCGCGTCGGCGGGCCACACACCCGCGTGCCGTTCCGCCAGGTATTCCGCGATGGCAAGCGAATCCCAAACCACCGTATCGCCGTCGACCAAGCAAGGCACTTTGCCGGTGGGAGAAATCTTGCGGAAGCTTTGCCAGCTCGACTCCTGACCAAAGAACAGCGAGCGCTCACGGAATCCAATCTTGAGCTCGCGCATCAACACCCACGGCCGCAGCGACCATGACGAATAATTCTTATTCGCTATGTATAAATCGTACATACGCTCCTCTGTGCTTAAAGCCTCTGTGCTTACCCTTCCTTACCCCACCAGCGGACCTCAGGTCTTTCGGCCCCCCACCGACGATACAGGCCCCGCCGCATCTCGGCATCAGACTTTCTTAGCGTCTAGTAAGAGACCCTTTTTTGACGCACTCATCTGGCGCCGGCACGCCGCAACGCCGCCGCGATAGCCGGTTGACTGGCATTCATGGCCGCTTGCAACGGCGTCACCCCGTCCCCATCCGCAGCGTTCGCGTCGGCGCCTGCGCCCAGCAACGCCTCGACTGCAGGGAGTTGCCCGTGCAGAGTCGCCAACATCAACGCGGTGCGGCCGCCGGCATCGCGTGCATCAATGTCAGAAAGCTTTTCGAGTTGCATCCGCAAGCCGATGACGTCACCGCTCTGCGCCGCTTGCCGCAATGCTGCCCCAGACTCTCTGTTGCGAGCTGTCGCCATATGCTGTGCGGGGCCCGCAGTGTGCGACTCAGCCGCGGCCGTCGCGCCGGTAGTAAAGGCCGGAGTGCTGCGCGCTTCGGCCTGACTGTCGCTCTTGGGTGGCGCTGCATAGCTCGACGCCTCGTTCTGCGCTGACTCCGCGATCGCAGCAGCATTCTCGGCGGCCGCTCGATCCTTTGCCATGCTCTGCCTCTGCGCCATCAAAGGCGATGATGGCGCCGGAGATTGCGAAACCGGCGCACGGGGCAGCAGGTACTGCGGCCCAATCAAAAGCCCGGCTATCGCCGCCGCAGCCAATGTGCCGAATATCGCCGGCCGCCTCCAGCGTTGATTCGCCGCAGTTCGTTCAACTCCCAGCTGGGTCGGAATATCTTCGGCCTCCTGCGCAGCCGACCGCTCGGCGGCCAGTTTCGCGGCGTGCTCGAGTACGGCCCGACGCACCGGCTCGCTCGGCCGGCTGGGGTCGAGCGCCGCTGCGCGCCGATACCGATCGTCAATGTCGTCCGGCGGTCCCGCGTTCGGCGGCAGCTCGTTCATGAATGCTCCTCGAGCAGTTCGCGAAGTTTCGCGCGTGCGTAGCGCAGACGGCTCTTGATGGTCTCGAAATTAGTGTGGGTAATCGCTGCGATCTCCTCAACACTCAGGTCGCCCTCGACTTGCAGCAGGAAGGCTTCGCGCTGTTCGGCCGGCAATGTCTCGACTGCGTGGATGAGCGCTTCGGCCTGATCCCGTGCCACCGCCGCGGCGTACGGCCCGGTACTCGGATCGGCGGTGAGACGCTCAACCACCGATTCCGACTCTTGCCCGAGGCTGTCCAAACTGGTTTGCCGCCGACTCTTGCGAATCGAGTCGATCATCCGATGATGTGCGATCGTGAACAGCCAAGTCGTGAATCGCGCCGAGGGTTCATAACGCGCGGCTTCCCGCGCGACGGCGAACCAGACTTCCTGCATCAACTCGTCCGCCGTCGCGCGATTGCGTAAATTGCGTTCCAGATAACGCCAGACACGCATCTCATGCCGCCGATACAACAATTCGAATGCCGAGGCATCGCCGCGGCCATAGCGTGCCATCAGATCCTCATCACTCTCATCGGCGACCGTCATCCATTGGAGTATCGCACTTCCCCGGTGCTTTATCCTCGCGGATCTGGCACGTACTGCGGGTCGGGCGACACGGGGAAAGGATTGACCGACGGCGCCGGCGGCCGCGGCCGCTTGATGATGCCCAGGGCGAACAGGTTGTCGAGGCTGTCATAGCGGATGCGAATGACCTCGTTGGGCTGCAGCTGCATTCGCTCGAACTCGGTGTGGTTGACATAGGAGTATTCGCGCGCGCCGTGGCCCGTGCCCAGTTTCGGCGCGGCCGCGAAATTGGCAGCTCCTGCCGCGCCTGCCTTGTCCATGGATTGCCGCGACGGCGCAGACTCGGCGGCTTCATCCTTGAACCGACCTTCGTACCTGGATCGGTCCTCTTCCGTCGGATCGATCGATGGGCTGGTATACACCGGCACCGGCGGCCGTTCGCGAAACAATGCGACGCCGATGACGCCGACGTTTGCCGGCCGGCCGGTGCGTTCAGCGTAGGAATTCGGCGACGCGGTGAAGGTGAATGCAGCGATTTCCGCGTCGCTCTTTCTCCAACCGGTAATTTTATAGCGGTCGCCGGAGGTGAACACATAGCCGGTTTGATCCCAGGCCGCCGTCGCACCCGACACGACGTTGACGCCGTCGACCGAAGTCACCGCCAACAACCGTTCGCCTAATCTATTGTGGATCTCGATGGCATAGCGCGCGCCCGGGTTTCCCGCCACCCAGTATTCGCCGCGATAGTAATGCGGCGTCAGCACCGCTCCGCTTTCGCGGTCGACGATTGCCACGTCGGCCAGGCCACCCACGGCTTGTGCCTCGCAAATCGTGGCCAGCCACACAAGGATGACAAGAGAAAATATGCGGGTCATGATCGCTCCAGTTGTTAATTGCTCAAGGACTGAAGCGGCCGAGGCGCCCGAATGGGGTTAACCAGGGACTGTAAAGGCGAATTCCCCAACCCGGACGTTACCCGACATAATGTCCGCGAATCAGCACGTCAGGGCGCTATCCACACCATGGAGTTCGCATGTTGAAATTCTTCTTCAATGGATCACCTAATCCTCTCAAAGTCACCCTGTTTCTGGAGGAATCCGGCCTCGCCTACCAACCCGTGCCCATCGACGCTTTTCGGGGCGATCAATTCAAGCCCGACTATCTCGCCATCAACCCGAACGGCAAGGTCCCCGCCATCGATGACGAGGGAGTGATCGTATTCGATAGCAATGCCATCCTGCTGTACCTCGCCGAGAAAACCGGCAAGTTCCTGCCGCCCAGCACCACCGCGCATCGCGCTGAGCTTCTCTCCTGGCTCATGTTCGTTGCGAGCGGCGTGGGACCCTTCTCGGGGCAGGCGGTGCACTTCAAACATTTCGCACCGGCCACCGAATACGCGAATCAGCGCTACCAGTTCGAAGCACGGCGCCACTTTGCGATCCTGGACGCACGCCTAGCCACACGACGCTACATGCTGGGCGACACCTACACCATCGTCGACATGGCCATGTGGGGTTGGGCGCGTTTCGTACCCTTCCTGATCGGAGACGACGGGTACGGTGCCTTCCCCAATCTCAGGCGCCTGGTCGATGAAATTTCGTCCCGGCCGGCGGCCGTTCGCGCCATGGCGTTGAAGGACCGATTCACATTCACATCCGGTCTGGACGACGAGGGCAGGCGCCACATGTTCAAACACGCGCAAACCGCCGGCGGTTGAGTTGTTCTCGGCGCTCACGCAACACGGCTACTCGATCTTGATCGCCGTGGTATTTCTGGAGACGATCGGACTCCCCGTCCCCGCCGCCCTGGCCCTGCTGATTGCCGGCGGCGCAGCCGCGCGCGGCCTGCTGCAGGCTCCCTATGCGCTGGGCTTCGCGTTGCTGGCAATGCTCGCCGGCGACACGCTGATGTTCCTGCTCGGGCGCTACACCGGCTGGTGGCTGCTTGGCATCCTATGCCGCATCTCGCTCAATCCTGAAACCTGCATCTTGCGCTCAGCCGACTCCTTTTACCGCCGCGGCCGCACGCTGCTCGTCATCGCAAAGTTCATTCCAGGCATCAACACCATGGCGCCGCCGCTCGCCGGCAGCATGAACATGCGCTTGGCGCAATTTCTGCGCCTGGACTCGGCCGGCGCCGCGCTGTACATCGGTTCGTATTTCGCCGTTGGCTTTATTTTCAGCGGCGCACTCGAGGCGGTAACCCGCGGCTACCATGCCGTAGGCCAGGTGCTGGGATGGATCGTGATCGCCCTGCTCGCTGCCTACTTGATGTTTCGAGCATGGCTATGGACGCGGGGACGCGCCCTGAGCGCCGTGCCTTTCGCGAATCCTGACGAAGCGGCACGCGAGATGGATGCCGGGGCCCTGGTCTACGACGTCCGAAGCCACGGTTACTTCGACGCCAAGGCGATGCGAATTCTGGGCTCTCGACGGCTCGACCCCAACGCGCTGCATCAGTCGGAAACGGAGTTGCCGAACGACGGGCGGGTTTTTGTCTACTGCACCTGCGTTCGTCAGGCCACGAGCGCGCGAGTGGCGCGGGAGCTGCAAATCTTGCTCAAGGGAAAGGCGATACGGGTCACCGTGATTCGCGGCGGCCTGCGCGCCTGGACGAAGGCCGGTTTGCCGGTGGAAGCCGTGCCGCAGGATGAAATGGCGGCGCTACCCGTTTTTCAATAGGCTGGGCGTGACGGTCAGTTTGGCTAGGGCTTGCGCCCCCGGCCCTCCGGTCCCAGGTACAGCGCCATGGCCGTCAACGCCTCCACAGTGCCGTTCGCCGTGGGCGCTCGCGGGCCATTCAAGATGCTGCGCGTAACCCACGCCGCGCCGATGCTCGCCCCCCCCGCGGCGGCGCTTGCGGTTTTGCCCGGCGTTGCCGCTTCGAACCGCGGACATCCGCCGTAAAGCCAATCGCCAAGATGGGATAGCTCGCCGGGTGCGCAGCGGGCATCGCTGGTGCCGCGAATCACACCCGCGTAGCCCGCCGGATAAACCAACGCCCCTCGCGCGGGCACTGCGGCAACGATGAGGCAACCCAAGCCGACTGCGCGCGCCACAGCGGCAGATAGCACCTCCCGGTCCGCTGCCAGCCCGAGGCTCATGTGAATCAGATCGGCATGCGACGCGACCGCCCAGTCGACGGCGGCCGCGACCGCTGCGGCGCTGGCGGGTTGCGCGTCGAGGAATACCTGTGCCAGCAACAATTCCAACGCCGCATCGCCGACAGTGAGCAACCGCGCGACCCGGGAGCCGTGACCGCTGGGATCGGGCCCCGGTTCGCGACGTTCAACGTGCCCGCCGTGGTCTGCAAACGCTGTGGCATCCGCTGCTCCGGGCCAGCTGCCGCAACTGTCGATGAGCGCGATGCGCCGGCTTACCGTCAACCCGCCAGACGCGCGGGACGAAGCCTGCCGCCCTCCAGTTGCCAGCAAACGTCCGAGCCTTCGATATCGCCCGCTCGGTGCGTGATGATCAGCCGGGTACGCTGTGGAAAGGCCGCGTCGAGTGAGCGGTGCACGGCGCGCGCTGCGTCCGCATCGAGGCCGCTGGTCGCCTCATCCAATATCACGATCAGCGGCTGAGCGAGAACGGCACGTGCAATGGCGATTCGCTGGCGTTGCCCGGTGGACAGCCCGGAGCCGCCTTCGCCGACCTGCGTGGCGTAACGGTCCGGCAGCGCGCTGACGAACTCATCGACCAACGCCTGACGCGCGGCCTCGATTGCGGCTGCCTCATCGATGTGCTCATGTCCATAGCGCAGATTGTCGAGGATGGAGCCGCGAAACAGCACCGGCGAATGTTCCACCACCACGATGCGCCGCCGCAGTTCGGCCAGCTTGAATTCCAGGAGCGGGCGCCCGTCCAGCAAAATCCGCCCTGAATCTGGATCGACGAAGCGGCGCAGCAGATCGGCCAGCGTCGACTTTCCGGCACCCGACGCGCCGCGCAATACCACCTTGCTGCCGGCCGGGATGTCCATGCTGATCGAATCGAGCACCGGCCTGCCATCTATGTTTGCCGCCACCGTCACCGACTCGAAGCACAAATCCCCCCGCGCCGCCGCCGGTACCGCGATCGCCGCGGCAGACTCGGTCACGCAAGGCAGGTCGAGCAATTCCTGCACTCGCACGAGGCTGACTCGCGCTCGTTGATAGCCCGTATAGAGCGCGGCCATGGAAGCCGCGGAACCGGAGCTACGCCCGAGGTAGGCGACGAATGCCACCAGGGTGCCCACGCTCAATCGACCCTGGAGCACGTACCAGCCACCGAGCAGGAACACACCCGCCGTGGCGAGATGGCCGAGCAGCGCCGCGAGCGATCCTGTCGCATAGTTGACCATTTGCTGGCCCTGCACGCGGCCCAGGTATTCACGGCCCAGCGTTTCCAGTCTGCGCCCCTCGATCTCCTCGGCCGCCGCCGCCTGCACGTGGCGCGCCCCGGACAAAGTTTCGACCAGAAATCCGCTCAGTCGGCTCGCAGCTTCGCGCAAAGCGCGCGTGCTGGCCTCGATGCGCGGCCGCGCGTACTGACGCACCAGCAGCTGCAGCGGCAACAAAGCGACGACCAACAGAGTCAGCCGCCAAGAAATTCCGACCATGACCGCGCCGATGATGGCCAGCGTCAGCGCACTGCTGATGAAGGACGGTGCGGCGTCGGTGCCGAAGCGTTGCACTTCGGCGATGTCCCCGTCGAGCCGGCTGACCAGGTCGCCCACCGGAACCCGGGTCAGGCGGCGCGGCGAGACGCGCAGCAGGTGCGCATACACCGCGCCACGCAAAGAAAACAAGGTACGCCCCGAGGCGCGCACATAAATGACGCGATGGATGCCGCCGAGCAAAAACCCCGCGACGGCGAGCCCTAGCATGCCCAGGCAGGCGCCGACCAGGCTCAGAAAATGGCGCCCGATGAGCCCCTGATCGATGACGATGCGCGTGAGCAGAGGCTGCGCCGCCGACATGGCGGCGATGACAAGCCCGAGTAGCAATGCCAAGATCAGCGTGCCGAGCCGCGGTCGCAGATGCGGCCACAGCAGCCGGCGAATACCCGCAGGTTTATCTGCCGCGGATGACACGCAATGTCGACAGCGTCTGATCGCCGCACCCCGGCAACTTCAAGATCGCCTTCTTCTCGAGATTGGCCGCGTCGTAAAATGCGACGTCGCAATTCGTGCCGCCGAGATAGATCTCGTGTCCGTCCGAGGACACGTTTACCGCATAGAATGTGTGATCCAGCGGCACGCGCTTGTCGACTCGATGGCCCTCGACGTTAATGCTCGTCAGCGTGGTGTACACGCCGTACGCATGCTTCTTGTCGGGACTCAGCACGGTGGAGAAGATCAAAGCCGACAGCGGTTCGAAATCCGCGTAGGAAAGGTCGCCTGATTTCAAATTCAGCGACATCAGCGCCGTCATGGGTACGTTGCCACCGCTTTTCTTGAGTTCGGAGTAGACCGGGCTGGTAAACACGCCCGTCGGCTCGCTGACCGGCCAGAACGCCAGCAAATCGGGTTGCGAATGATCCTCGAGCGCCCACTTCTGGATACCGCGCGTCCCCAATAGCCTGCCTGATTTAACGTCGTACTCGTAGAGATCGAAACCCAGCGCGTAGAAGCTCTGTCCGCCGGGCCGCGCCAGCAGCATGTGGATACGGCGCGGTGCGGAATAGCTGCGCACGGGCCGCGCGCTCAGGCCCGCGTCGGTGCGGAACACGGCGAAGCGCGGTTCCTCGACCACATACTCACTGGACTTGAGCCGAGTCGGCAGTTCGTAGGCGATCAGTTCCTTGCCGTCGGGCGTGATCATCAACGCGAAGAAATCCTTGACCCTTTCGCCGGACGTCGACAGTTCCGCGCGAAACACCTCGCGCCCGCTGCCAAGGTCGATTCCCACAATCCGCTCCATGCGATCCACCAGCAGGTAGGCGATGCGCTGATCCGGGGACAGCACGATGGTGAATATCTGGCCATTGGCGCCCGCCACATGGTGCTGCGCGCGCACAGCCCGCGCTCCGGCATCGATGATGAACAGCTGATCGGGCTTGGCGGCGGTGACCAACAAGTCGGAGACGGGTGTCGAGTGCGCGGCGGCATGCACCTGCGCCGCGGCATGCGCCTGCGCCGCGCCCAGCGACAGCCCCATCGCCAATGCCAAGCCCAACGTCCAGATTCGATGCGGCCACGCCCATGACATCCTCACTCTCCTGCTCACTTCTTGGGAAATACGGAATCGAGTTCGCGCCAATCGCCGGGAGCCGACGGCTTGCCCGCGTCCCAGCCGGGGTACGTGCCCATCGTGTCGGGCACCTGTGCCGGCCACCAGCACGGATCGGAACAGCCGTACAGGTCCGCCTCCATCGGCTGGCACAACGAAGCGACTCCGCCGAAGGGATCGACTTCCCAGCCCGGATCGAAGGTGGTCGAGCAGCCGGCGACCGTCTCCATGGCCAGCACCTCGGCGACGTGGCCTTCGGCGACGGCGTCCAGCAGCAGCTCCGCCTTGTGGTTGGTGGGTTTCAATTCGCTCATGCGAGGGCGCTCCGCGGTTCGAGATGGCGTGTAAAAAAACTCGGGTTATGGCGCTGGATGTCGGCGTACACACGCACGCCGAAATCCACCCAGCTGCGCAGCAAATCGCAATAGTGATAGGTACGGTGGTGCGCGTCGCCGAATCGCGAATACGACTCGTGGTAACAGCCGCCCGCGCACAGGTTGCGGATCCTACAGGTCTCGCAATGCGTCCCTCCACGATCGATCGCCTTGTCGATGAAGGCACCGAGGCGCGCGCCGTCTATTCCTGTGGCCACATTGCCGAACGTCGGCAGGTCCGAGCCCGTGAAGCGATGACACAAATTGAGCTCGCCGTCACCGTCCACCGCGAGCAGCCCGACGCCGGCGCCGCAGGGCAGCGACTTGCGCCGCCCCTCGTGCAAATCCGTCATCAATTGATGCATGTTCGAGAAGCCGTTGCTCTCACCGCGCAGCGCCGCGCGCCGATAATCCTCGCCCATGCGTTCGAACGCGTGATGCACCTCCTTGAGCTCCGCGTCGGACAGCGCATGCCCCGCCTCGGCCGCGGCCGTCACCGGCGCATAGCCCACCTCATGAAAGCCGATCTCGCCCTTCAAATGCGCGTGAATCGCCTCGACCTCCGTCGTGCCGCCGCCGAGCGTCACGCGTGCGCCCACCGGCCGCGACTTATAGCGCCCCAGCAGTACCTCAACCTTGCGCGCGACGACGTCGTACGTACCGCGGCCGCCGACGCTCTTGCGATGCCGATCATGAATATCTTTCGGTCCGTCGATGGACACCGAGATGCCGAATCGGTGGGCGTCGAAATAGTCGATCAGCGCCGGCGACAGCAGCGTTGCGTTGGTGGTCATCGAAAAATCCATTTGCTTGCCGGCGCGCTGCGCTTCCGCCTCTGCGTAGCTCACCACCTGCTTTATCAACGCAACGTTGCTGAGCGGCTCGCCGCCGAAGAACACGATGTTGACCCGCTCGCGCGCCGCCCCCGCTTTCAACAAGAGATCGACGCTGCGCGCCGCCGTCACGAAATCCATCTTTCGCCCGTCAGCCGGCTTCGCCAGATCTTCCTTGTAGCAGTAAGTGCACGATAGATTGCAGCCGGTATTCACGTTCAGCACCAGGGTACTCAAGGGATAAGAATTCACCTTGACTCTGCCCGGATTGATCGGCTTGAGGCTGCCGGAAGGCTGCAGCATCTCCAGCTCGCGAAGCTCGGCGGCGAAGGCCCGTACACGTCCGGGCGGATAGCGCCCGGCGAGCAGCGCGACCAGCTCATCGACGCTGTGGCCGCCGGATTCGCGGCAGTGTTCGATCACCGAGAGTCCGAGAGAGTCCACGCCGAACACCGCCGTGGTAGGCACGTGCAGCAGGTAGGCGTCCCTCTCCGAGCGCACCAGATGTCCGTTCCAGGAATTCCACTCGAGACGTTCGTTTGTCGCGTGCATGGGACCTTCAATAAATCGGAGGAGTGATCCAACGCTGCACGGTCACCACGAGATGGCCGCGGCCCTCGACCGTACGGCTGCCGTCGGCGGCTTGCGCCACCACCGTGAGATTGCCGACATTGTCGCCCGAGAACTCGCGCGCCGGGTTTGGACCTGCCGGGCTCGGCAGGAATCGGCCGCGCAGGTCGAAGTGCCCGGCGAACTTCTCGTCCTCCGTGCGTTTGGCTTCAGCGTCGAAGGGCATCGAGGTCCATTCAGCCGTCACCGGGCCGAGCGCCAGCAGCTCGCCTCCCGGCAACCGCGTCGACGCCATCGCCTCGAACTGCGCGGATACCGGCTCGATCCGGCCGCCGCCGAGGCGCGCAATGGCGTAACTCGGAACCACGTCCACCTGATCGATTTGAGCGTAGACCGCCAGCTTGCCCAGCGCGCCGCCCACCGAGACGACCCGCAACCCCGGCGCCGCGCCCGCCGCCACTTTCACGACGACGCGAATCCGCTGCGCGCTGCACTCCACATTCGTCAGCGTCGTCCCCTCGCCGAACGAAACAGGCAGCATGGCGGGCGCACCCCGTCCGCCGCCTGCGGCATCCCGTCCGGCCGCGGCATCCAATCCGCTACCCACGATGGTCACGGTCGTTGTCGTTCCGATGCGCAGCGATCGGGGCAACACCGCCAGAACCTCGGGCTGCCCCCCTTCGCGCACCGCGGTCCATTCGCCGCCGTCCTCAGCATGATCCGCATCGAACCAGCGCCCCGTGATGCGATTGCCGTCACCCGAGACGGCATACACCTCACGCAACGAACGAGCCCCGACTTGCGCGCTGCCGCGCCATTCATAGCCCGTATAGAGGATAGCCTTGGAACCGCCTTTGAATTCGTAACCCGTCACATCCGCCAACGCGTAGTGCGCCTTGAGGTCGCCGGCCGCGTCGCGCTCGATGTGCGCCATTCCATAGAAATCCCTGCCGCCCGGCACATGACCGACGACCACCCAGTTGCCGCCCAGGTCGCGGGCGGGACGTGATTTCCAATCGCTCCACGCCGTGGTCGAGAGCGGATAGAGCGCGGCCAGCTTGGCGGGCAGCGGACCGCTGGCAATCTGCCACCAAGGACGGTCGCGGCCGGACGCGGAATATTCGATCGATGCCCACTGCCCGACATGAGTGTGCGCCAGCTTGCGCCATTCATCCTCGTCGCGGCGCTGCAAG
>JANXZQ010000039.1 GCA_025355445.1 Gammaproteobacteria bacterium | reverse complement strand
CTGCGGCGTGCCGCTTATTGGGGAATGGAAGGACCCATCGACCCAGCCTGTCATTGCTACACGTGCAAGACGTATTCCATTGCCTATCTCTTTCATCTGCAACGCGTGCATGAGAGCCTGGGCTGGCAGATGCTGGGTCTTCACAATGTTCATTTCTATATGCAGCTGATGCGCTCCATGCGCGCGCACATCTTGGCTGATACGTGGTTGCCGTTCTATCACTCGCAGCGTAGTGTGCTTGACGCGCGAGATAGCTACGGCAAGGCGGTAACGCATGTGACTCGGGCCGTACGTCGCCGACTCGAACTCAAGCGCGGGCGATATGAAGTCATGGTGCGGGATGAGGTCGGGTTTATTAGGGATATGACCTCCGGCGAGGTCATGCATCCAATCGACGACCCGGCGGTAGAGGCGCATTTACTCTATGTCGAACAATCTCGACTTCTCGAGCGCTTACAAACTTCAGAATCCGGGGCGCTGGTCGTTTGGGACGTGGGGCTGGGCGCTGCCGCGAATGCGATGGCTGCCATTCTGGCCGTCGAAGGTGCGACCCCGCCCGCGAAGCCGCGAAATCTGACGCTGGTGAGCTTCGAAAATGATTTGGATTCGCTCAAGCTTGCGCTCGATCACGTCAGGTGGTTCAAGCACCTGCGCCACGCTGCTCCGCGAAAGCTATTGTCAAGCGGCCGCTGGACCAACAGCGCGGCGACGATCGACTGGTTGCTGCTGTCCGGGGACTTCGCAGCGCGGAAATTCGATGCGCCGCCCCCCGACATCATTTTCTTCGACCCCTTCTCCTTCAAGGCCGATAGTTCATTGTGGACGCTGGCGGCATTTCGCGAACTTGCCCTGACGTGCCGGCAAAAGCCCGTGGAACTTTTTACTTATACTTTCTCGACCAGCGTCCGCGCTGCCATGTTGGCAGCGGGCTTTTATGTCGCCAAGGGTCGCGCCACTGGACCAAAAGCGGAAACCACCATCGGGCTGTCGCCGCCCGCGGCGACCGCAGCGCACGCGCACGAACTGCTCGGAGCAGAATGGCTGGCCAAGTGGCGGCGCAGCGACGCCCAGGCTCCCTATGGCAGTCTCGCGGTCGACACTTCCTGGCACGACGCGGTGAGGGAGCATCCGCAGTTCATGACGTGACGCCGATAAACTCCCGGCGCAAGTCTGCGGCGACACGCGCGAACACTTCATTCCAGTTGCCGGAACTCTTTTGCCGATACAACTTCGCGGCGGGGTACCAGGGACTATCATCGCGGTCCTGCATCCAGCGCCAGTCCGGCGTGAAGGGCAGCAGTATCCAGGTTCGTTTGCCCAAGGACGCGCTCAGATGCGCCAGGCTGGTATCGACGCTCAGGACGATATCCATGCACTCGCACAATGCCGCAGTGTTGACGAAGTCCAGATCGTCTTCATTAAAAAACCTGATTGAAGGACTCGAAACAAGCACCGCGCGGTCTGCTTCGCGTACGTCCCTTTGCAGGCAAAAATAATCGAACTCCGAAGGAAGCTGCGCTGCCCAGTCAGCGAGCGGAATGCTGCGGCGCTGGTCGATTGGATTATTGGGGTTGCCACTCCACGTCAATCCGATGCGTGGGCGGCGCGGTTCCGGGAGCCGCGTGAGCCAGCGCGCGGTCTTTTCCTCATCGCAACGCAGATATTGTGGGATCGCCGGGACGGATTTCAGGGTTGTCTCGAACGCCAGCGGCAGACTCATCAACGGGCAATGATAATCAAACGCCGGTAGCGCACTCCCTTTGGCCATCACTCGCGAAACGCCTTCCAGATGGTCCAGAAGGCCTACCAAGGATGTTTGAACCTCGAGGTATACGGTTGCATCCCGGCCTGCGGCCAGTGCCGCGTAGCGGCAAAACTGCAAGGTGTCGCCTAGGCCTGCCTCACTGTGAAGCAACAAGCGCTTGCCTGCGATGGATTCCTCGCCGAGCCATAGTGGCTGAGTGAAATTTCTGAGTTCCCCGATGCCCAGCCGCGCCGCCACTTTCCAGCGCCACTCGTAGCTCCGCCAGCCGCGCTCGAAGTCACCCCGAAACAATAAGGCCAGTGACCGATTGTATTGCGCGTCGGCGTACTCTGGGTTGATTGAAATCGCGCGGTCGTAACTCTGCAATGCGTCGTGCCACCGGGCGCAGTCCTGCAATACCAGCCCGCGATTGTAGTGCGCGATTGCATCGAAGGGTTCGAGCGCAATAGCGTGCTCGTAGCTCGCCAGCGCCTCGACCGTCAGGCCAAGTGCCTGTTGGACGACGCCGCGATTGCAGTAAGCATAGGCGTAGTCCGGCTTGCGCTCGATGGCTTGTGTGTAGCTTAAGATCGCCGCATTGAGGCTACCGTAGTTCTTTAATGCGTTGCCGCGCTTGTAATAGGCTTCCGCGTGCAAAGGATCGACGGCAATGGCCTGGCCGTACAGCCTGATGGCGCGTTCGAAATCCTGAGCCGTGGCGGCACTCGTTGCCTGCTCGTATATAGACTCAAATAGGTTCGGCATAGCCGGATGACTAGCCCGGGTTCTTTCGGTCGATGGCGTTCGGGTTCTTGCCCCCGCCGGCGATCCAGTCGTCGAGTTCGCGCTCGAGCACGGGAAGCGGTACTGCGCCAAGCCCCAGGATGGTATCGTTAAACCAACGCTGGTCGAATTTCCCGCCGAGCTTGCTCTCGGCCTCGACGCGTTTGCGCCGGATGGTCATTTCGCCGAGCTTGTAAGCCAGCGCTTGGCCCGGCCAGCTGATGTAGCGGTCGACCTCGGTCGTTATTTCGTGATTGGACAGCGCGGTATGGCTCGATAAAAAGTCGATGGCCTGTTGGCGCGACCAGCCCATGCGATGGATGCCGGTGTCAACGACCAGCCGCGCCGCGCGCCACATCTCGTAAGTCTCGCGGCCGAATTCATCATACGAAGTCTCGTAAATCCCCATGCCGATGCCGAGCCACTCGCTGTACAGTCCCCAACCTTCGCCGTAGCCCGAGAAATAAGTGTTCTTTCGAAGGTCCGGGCGGTTGGGTCCTTCGAGGGCGAGCGCCGCCTGCAGGCTGTGGCCGGGACTGCACTCGTGCAGCACCAGCGAGGGCAGCGTATAGAAGGGCCTTGCCGGCAGGTTATACGTGTTCATTACGCAACTCTCGAGGCCGCCATTGCCGCCGGTGCCGAACGCCGCCACCGCAGCCGGGGTCGGCAGGATGGTGAAACGATAGCGGGGCAGCAACCCTAAGGTGTATTTGAGCTGGCCATTGATCTTGTTGGCGATGTAGGTGGCGCGCGCGATCAGCTCGTACGGGGTCTTGGCGTAGAACTGCGGGTCGGTCTTCAGAAAGGTGAGAAACGCCGGGAAGTCGCCCTTCCATCCGGACTTCTTCATGGTCTCGTGCATGTCGATGTCGATTCGCGCCACCTCGGTCACGCCAATCGCATGAATCTGTTCAGGCGCAAGATCGAGTGTCGTAAATTCTCGGATCTTGGCCTCGTAATAGGCGCGCCCATCGGGGAGGTCGTCGGCCGCCAACGTGGCCCGCGCATGGGGAATATATTCGTCGCGCACGAACGGCAGCAGCTTTGCATAGGCTGGTGCCACCGACTTGGTAATGGCGATCCGCGCTTCGGCGCGCAATGCCGCGCGGTCCCGGTCGGAAATTCCCGGTGGCATCTCGTGCAAGGGAATGAAGAACGGATTATTTTCCGCATCCGTGACGGCAAAGGGCGTGATGGAGCTTTCGCGTCCCGCGATGGACACGCGCGGCGGTGTGAAGCCGCGCTTGAGCCCGGCGCGCATATTCGCAACCTGCTCATCGAAATAGCGTGGAATGGCGCGCATGCGGCCGATGTAGGCACGGTATTCCGCCACGCCATCCAAACCACCGCGCGGAGCAAGCGATGCCCAGAACGAGCCGCCACTGGTAAACGGCGCTTCATAGTCGCGAAATTTCTGCTGGGCGACGAATGCCTCGAGCACCGTTCGAAAAACCGCGGCGTTAATCTTCTCTGCCGCGATCTGGTCCTCGGAGATGGCATTCAATGCGGTGAGCATGTTGCCCCAATACTCGGACCGCCTGCGTTGGCTCGCTGCATCGACATGCGGAAGATAGCCGGCGCGCGCCGTCATGTCGTCGTCCGGATCGGCGAACTCCTTCACCCGCCATGCCCATTCGGCCTCGTACAGAGCCTTCACCTGCAAGTCAGCCGCCGCAGTGCGCGGTGCCGTCGTCGCGCCGGCCGCGACCGCTGGAGCAGCGATGACGCCGGCAAGATGCAAGCTCAGCACCGCAAGCGGTGTGAGACTCAATAATCGCAGCATGTTTTTCCCGATATGGCTGAGCTAAAATTGCGGTCCGGTCCGGTTCGCCAGCATGGCATGCGGAACGAGAGATTGTTATTGCGTTTGTTTCCGCGCTGTCGGTCGTGGATCAATGCTGCTGCTGCAATGCGGCGACATGCGATATTGAGTGCAGCGCGACTTTAGGTATCGCGGGCACGGTAATTGCAGTATACTCAGCTACGTACGCTACCGCACACATCGCCGAAACGGATTTTTGAATGGCGCCAATTGCGAACCCGCGGCAAAATCAGTTGCTGGCACAGCTGCCAGAAAAGGTATGGCAGCATTGGTTGCCGCACCTCGAACCGGTGGAGTTGCCGCTGGGCAAGGTGCTGTACGAGTCAGGCGGCGCACTGAGCCACGTTTACTTCCCGACGTCTTCCATCGTATCCCTGCTGTATGTCATGCAAGATGGGGCCTCCGCCGAGATTGCCGTCGTCGGATATGAAGGGATCGTGGGCATTTCTTTGTTCATGGGGGGCGAAACGACCCCCAGCCGCGCGCTGGTGCAGAGTGCCGGCTCGGGGTTCCAACTCAAGGCAAGCCTGCTGATGAACGAGTTCAATATGAGCGGGCCGTTGCTGCATCTGCTGTTGCGGTACACCCAAGCTCTCATCACCCAAATGGCACAGACCGCCGTGTGTAATCGCCACCACACGCTTGACCAACAGTTGTGCCGCTGGCTGCTGCTGAGCTTGGATCGACTGCGCTCGAATGAGTTGGTGATGACTCAGGAACTGATCGCCAACATGCTGGGCGTGCGACGGGAAGGGGTCACCGAAGCCGCGGGCCGGCTGCATAGAGCGGGATTAATCAGCTATCAGAGAGGCCATATCACCGTGCTCAACCGAGCCGAGCTCGAGGCCCGAGTGTGCGAGTGCTACGCGGTGGTGAAGCAGGAATACGATCGGCTGCTGCCCGCAATCACGGCGGTTTAGGCAAACCCCCCGCGCACCGCTAGCGTGTTTACGCGCGGATCTGTTTCGAGCGCAAGTACGCGGTCATTCTGCGTATTTCCGTGACGAGATTATCTGCCAGTGCGGGAATCTGCGCACTCCTGCCCAAACCCGCGGCCGATTCGAGTCGCGCCGCCGCCGAGGTGGCCGCGGAGGCTCGTAAATTGGCGCTGGCGCCTTTCAGAGCGTGTGCGGATTCGCGTAACGCTACCTCGTCTCCCGAGCAGAGCGCCACTTCGATTGCGGCGAGCTCGCGGTCTCCCGTCCCAATGAATGCATCGGCCAAGTCGCGTGCGAATACCTCATCGCCGTCAATTGATTCGAGCAGGGCTTGCCAATCCACCGGATGATGCGCTTGCAGCGCTTGCAGCGCTTGCAGCGCGTGCGGTGTCTGCGGCGCGGGCTGCGCCAAGCACGTCGCGGCGGAGTCGCCCGACCCGACGTCGTCCAATAGACGCTGCAGGCAGATTTCAAGCTTGGTGCGGTCGATGGGCTTGGGCAGATAATCGTCCATACCTGCGGCGCGGCACTTGTCCTCATCCCCCTTCATGGCATGTGCCGTCAGAGCGACGATGGGAATGCGGCGCCGCCCCTCTTCCAGCCTGCGGATTTCCCGCGTTGCCTCGTAGCCATCCATTTGCGGCATCTGACAGTCCATGATGATGAGATCGAACTTCGCGGTCTGCCATGCCGCCACCGCAGCCAAGCCATCGGCCACCGCCTCCACGCGGTAGTCCAGCTTCTCGAGCAGCCGCATGGCTACTTTCTGGTTTACGAGATTGTCTTCGGCCAGCAAAATTCGATGGCGGATCATTGCGCGCTGTGAACGCAGCGCGTGCCGCGTGATCATGGGCTGACTCTGCAGATGCCAGGAGTTCGCGGTGTTGGCCAGCGCCAGCACCAGGCATTCGGTCAAATCTCGCTGGGTAACGGGCTTCAGCAGATAAGCGGCAAAGCCTATGTCGGCAAACATCTGGCCTTCGCCGCGTTGACCGGACGAGGTCAAAAGAAGCAATCGCGTAGCCTTCAGGGTGTCATCCGCAATGATGATCCGGCCCAACTCCGCGCCATCGCAATCGGGCATCAGGTGATCGAGCAAGGCCACATCGAAGGCACGGCCGACGGCGCCGGCCTGACGCATGAGCGCGAGTGCCTCGTCCGCCGAACTGGCCGATACAGGCTCGACCCCGCAGAGAAGCAGCTGTCCCATGAGGACCTTGCGATTGGTCGCATTATCATCCACCACCAGCACCCGCCGTCCCTTGAGTGAGGCGGGCGCGGTCTGCACGAGCCGGCGGCTGTCGGTGGCCGGTGCGAAACGTGCCGTGAACCAAAAGCGGGAGCCCAAGCCTTCGACGCTGTCGACGCCGGTGGCGCCACCCATCAACTCGACTAATCGGCGCACGATGGACAGTCCCAGCCCGGTGCCGCCGAACCGCCGAGTGGTCGAGGTGTCGACTTGGGTAAATGGCGCAAACAGGGACTCGAGCCGATCGGCGGGAATGCCGATGCCGGTGTCGCGAACTTCGCAACGCACCGTCGTGCCGCTCGCATCGGCGTCGAGAACTTTGATGTCGAGCGATACCTCGCCCTTGGCCGTGAACTTGATGGCATTGCCGGCGAGATTCAACAGAATTTGGCGTAAGCGACCCGCATCGCCCTTGACGAGATCCGGGATCGTCGCATCGATCTGGGCGGTGAGTTCCAGACCCTTCGCATGTGCCTGAATGGATAGAAGCCTTGCGACGTCTTCGATGGTATCGCGCAAGTCCACATCCAGCCGTTCGAGCTCGAGCTTGCCGGCTTCCACCTTGGAGAAGTCTAAAATGTCATTGATGACGGTGAGCAGGGAGGCGCCGCTGTCGCGGATGGTCTCCGCATAGTCTCGCTGCAGGGGATCGAGCTTGGTGTCGAGCAGCAGTTCGGTCATGCCGAGCACCCCGTTCATCGGCGTGCGAATCTCGTGGCTCATGTTGGCGAGGAAATCGCTCTTGGCGCGGTTGGCGGATTCGGCAACTTCCTTGGCACGCAGCGTCTCAAGCGCGGCCGCCTTGAGGTCGGTGAGGTCGAGCACGATCCCTTGCATCTCCAACGGCAGGCCACGTTCGTCGCAACGGGCGGCGACCGCCGCGCGCACATGCTTGACGGCGCCGTCCAGCATGAAGCGATGGTCGAGGGTGCGTGAGCCGCCGCCGGTGCTCAACTCCAACAGCATCATTTCGACCGTTGCGCGATCCTCCGGATGCGTGACGGCAAGATACGCCGAGAGCGGCAGATCGCTGTCCGGTGGATTGCCCAGCAGTTGCCGAAGTTCGCTGGACATCGCTCCGGCGCGGGTCGCGAGGTTCGCATACCAGGTGCCCAGATTCGCGAACTGCTGCGCGCGTTTCAATTGGTCTTCGGTGTTCGCCTGAGCGGTCATGGCCCGCCGGCGCGCGACCTGGACGCGGTAAATGGCAAACCCATTGAGGATGGCGAGGGCGCCCGCGATCAACACGCCGAGCAGGGCGGATACGTCGACTCGCCGCAGCAACTGCCGATAGCGATCGGCCCGTACCGTGATGCCGACGTACCCCGCCATCTCGCCGTTGCGTGCAAACACCGGAGCGTGGGCGCGGATGCCCATGCCCCAGGCAGTGGCGGTGGGTTCCTGTTCTACCGTCAGCCGATGGGTTCTGGAGACCTCTCGCTCTCCGGGGCTGGGCTCGTCCTGTTCCATGGGGGGTGAATGGTTCGGCCTGCCCGCCTCATCAAAGGTGCCCTGACGAGTACCGTCGAGCACGAAATGCATGACATCGCCCTGCAAGACGCCGACGTAGGCAAATCGGATGTCCGGATTCGTATCGAGCAGCACGCGCAGCGGGCGGGCTGCCCGGTTGTATTCGGGTGAACCGTCCTGATCCGCGCTGTTGAAGGTCCGCAGCTGGTCGCCGTCGATGAGCGCGGCCGTGCCGGCCGCGGTGCGCGCGAGATAGGTTCTCACGTCCTCCAATAGAATCTGGCGGACGATGACATCGACCACGGCAATACCCGCGATCGCGGTTCCCCACGCTATGAGGCCACCGGCGACCGCAGCCAACAGGGGATGCCGCACCCGCAAGGCTGCCAAGTTTGCCATAGTACATCTATCGGTACATGACTCGGACTCTTGAGCCCGCGAGGCCGCTTTTTGAAATAGCTTGACCGAATACGACCGTTCAGTCAGTTTGCCCAATGTTTTGGCCGCGCTTTGGGAGAAATGGCTGTGAATAAATTGGGGACTTGGATCGAAAAAGCCACTGTCGCCGCTTGCATCATTGCAGCGCCCCTTCTGTGCAGTGCCGCGGCCGCGGGGCTTTCCGGCCGCGCTCAGCAGTGTTCCGCTTGATGGCCGCGTGATCTTGCTGGTGAGTGCGGATTTGACCCGCGAGCCTCGCACACACGTGGAGCCGAACGAACCGCTGGCGAGCCCGTTCATATTCGGTCTCAACGTCGACGCGGTGGCAGCAGGTCAGGCCGTGGTGCTCGATGACAGCGCGTTCGGCTGGCCGGCAAGGCATCTCTCTGCAATCCCAGCGGGCGACTACCTGGTGCAGGCCGTGCTGAATCGCTATGAAAC
>JANXZQ010000036.1 GCA_025355445.1 Gammaproteobacteria bacterium | reverse complement strand
GATGTTCTTGACGTGATCGTCTTGATTGCGGGCGATGAGGTTGAAGGCGCATCTACGATAGAGCTCTTCGCGCGCGGGGGCCGTACCCCCAAGCTGCCGTAGCACCTGGAATGCCTGCTCGTAGGTGTTGGCCTGCGGGGTGTTGTAGTCGAGATGCGCAAGCGCTCCCAGAGTCTGCATGTGCAGCTTCAAGCCCGCATCGGTACGGTCGAAGCGCTTTGTCATGAAGTGCTTGCGTGGACCTTCCTCGAGCAACCGGCACTCGGTCATCTCAATGCCGCAGGCCTGCGCCATAAGGTAGTAGGCATACTCCACGCGGGTGAAGCCCTTAGGGTCTGACAGCTCATGATCCCCGGCCCCGCGCACGCCATCGAACTTCAAGAGCCAGTAAGAAAACCCGGGTGGGGCCGTGACCTGCCCGGAGCGCACCTCGTGTGTGTCGAGGTTCCAGGCGACGAGCGCCTTGGGCCGCGCGCCGCCAGCGGAGGTACCCACGCGCAGGAACTCGGCAAGCCCCGCGTGCACGGAGCCTGGGGCGAAGGATGTCGCAAGGTCCTGGCGGTGCTGTAACACCTGGGAAGCAAGCTCGACCAACGCCTCAGTCTTCAGCTTCTGACTCTTGCGCGCCCGCGGGCCTTTCACGGGTCGGAACTCAAGGGCTCCCATGCCGCGGCTACCGGTGTAACACAGTCGCTCGATGGGCCCGAAGCTGCCGGGCGCGCGCCCCTGCGTGGCGAGCCACGCATCTATGAGTGTGTTTCCGAATCGATCGGGAAGACTGTCTGCCAGGAAGCCCGGGAGCCTCTTGAAGGAGTCCAAGCCCAGTGACGGGAACTGGTACACCATGGCCGACAGCGGCATCGTCAGGGGAGCTACTTCAAGACCCGACTTCAAAAACCGCGGGTTGTACTCAAAGCGCGCGAACGCACGTGGCTCAGTCTGGACCACTGCTCCTACGAGCTCCCCCCACAAATGCACTTCGGCAAGTTCGCTCACGCCGCCGCCGGGAGACTTTCGCCTCGCGCCCGTTGCCGCTTTTTGCCCTGGGCCCGCAGCAGTGCCATGGGGCTAGGTTCGTCCGGGGGGATGCCGGCCAGAAATCCCTCCAGCAGCTGCAACGCCCGCAGCACTCGCACCAATAGCTTAAGCTCCGCGCCCTCTCCCCGCTCCAATCGCACTATGGTCCTGCGCGACAAGCCCGCCTCCCTGGCGAGCGCTGTCTGGGTGAGGTTGCGCTTCAAACGCACCGCCGCCAGACGCGAACCCAAGGTTTCCAAAGCTGCCGCATCGCTGATGGCACCGAGAAAGGTAGTATTCATAATGCGTCACAAAAGACTCGCTAAATGCCTAATTGGCGGATAGTGTATCTTATTGGGCTCACTGAGCAAAATATGTTTGTTCTATTAACGTGCCTTATAAGGCGCAATAATTCATAATATCGCAATAATAGCTCTTTTAAGGCACGTTATAGGGCAGCTAGTAACAATAAGGTCGCCGACTGCCCGTATTAAGCTATTAAAGTAGCTAATTACTTGTTAAATTAGCGGTGTTCGGGATACTCTAGTATCCAAATGGACACAACAGTTACCGTTCAGCGCTTTCATCAATCGCGCTGGTTAGACATTGCCAGCGTCGAACTGGTCGGCGATCCACGCGGGGGCATCGCCACCGCCAACATGTCGGCGTATACGACTGACTACGCCATCGACAATCTCGATCGACGCGACGCGGCAGCACTCTCTTGGACACTTCCGGTGCGGCTCGATGCCGTCAGCCTAGCCCGCTGGCCGGCATTCTTGGTCGATCTACTGCCGCAAGGGTACGGACGAGCGGAGTTGCTGCGCCGTCTGGGATTGGCCGAACGCTCCACGGCCGAAGCGGACTGGCCGCTATTGCTTGCCGGAGCCGGAAATCCCATCGGCAACCTGCGCATCAAGGAGTCACACGATTGGCTTCAGGCGCAGCCAACCGCGACCCGTGTCCGGGGATTCGCGGCAGACGACATCGCGGCTCGCGGCGATGACTTCACCGAGTTCCTGGCTGCCAATGGCTTGTTCGTCGCAGGCTCATCAGGCGTGCAAGGGGAATGGCCGAAGATTTTGATGACGGAAGCGAAGGACGGGCTCTTCTACCTAGACCACACCCTACCGGATGAAGACGCGTCGGCACACTGGTTGATAAAATTCGGACGCGGACCCGACCGGGCGCTTGCTCGCATACTCGAGTTGGAGGCCCCGTACATGAGACTGGCCAAACAACTCGGGTTGCGCGTCCACGGCGAATTGCACCTGCGCCGACGCGCCCTGTTCATACCTCGATTTGATAGGGTCGTGACAATCCAGGGTGTAGAGCGGATTGCCCAGGAGAGTTTGGCGTGTCTTTGCGATTTCGCGGAATTCAGCCCAGCCCCGGCGCACAATCTCGCAATCCGGCAACTTGGCCTAGCGGCAAGCGCACCAGAGCAGGAAATCATCGAATACGTAAAGCGCGACGTTGCCAACGTAGTCCTCGGCAATCGCGACAATCACGCCCGCAACACCGCCATTCACCGCCTGGAGGACGGCACAATACGGCTTACGCCCTTGTTCGATTTCGCGGCCATGCTCCTGCATCCGGATGGGATTGGCAGACGCATGCGCTGGCAGCGCGACGACGACGGCTCGCCGCGGTGGGCCAGTGTAATAGAACAGTGCAGCGAAGCGTCGAATCTGCCATTACTTGAATTACCCGGCGCCTTGCAAGAGCTGGGCGCGCGCATAACGTCGTTGCCGACACTGGCGCGCGACGAGGGTGTCGATGCCGACATCATCGAACGGCAGCGCTCGTTCATCGACGATGTGGCGTTTCAGCTGCACGCGCTGTAGGAGATCACATGGACCGACGCCGCAATCCGATCACCCCCCACGAGCAGTTGAAGCTGCGCCGGGAGTTGTACGCCATGGTGGATGCGCACCCGGAGTGGGAATTCGCACAGGTCATACGCCAGGTCAGGAGATCATTGCATCTTACCCTTACTGAGATGGCAAAGGTTGGCCGCGTGTCGGTACCGGCGTTGAAGAAGATCGAGTCTGGAACGGGTAACCCAACACTCAAAACCATGGCCAGGTTGCTGCATCCTTTCGGATTGCGCGTAGCAACGATTCGCAGGGCGACGCAGGCCGCTGCCAACGTTTCCTTGGAAACGTCTGCTGTTTCAAACACTTTATTTTAGGACGCAATGACAGCACAATTCGGAATTCGCCAAATGATCCGCGCGGCCATCGCGGCGTTCGCGTTCATGCTCCTGCCGCTCGCCCACGGCGCCGCGGCAGCAGACGAGACGCCGGATCCCTTTGCCCATCCCGCAGTGCTCGAGCCGGATGTGCGCTTCTGGATTCGCGTGTACACGGAGGTCACCACCGACCAGGGACTGCTGCACGACGACTGGAACTTAGCGCTGGTTTACGAGGTGCTGCGCTTCGATCC
Organism: Gammaproteobacteria bacterium; assembly: GCA_025355445.1. GTDB lineage: Bacteria > Pseudomonadota > Gammaproteobacteria > Steroidobacterales > Steroidobacteraceae > Bog-1198. The sequence goes on along the minus strand of JANXZQ010000036.1, from coordinate 3,221 downwards.
GGACACCTCTCCCTCGCAGCGCGAACGGCGAGTCACCGAAGCGAAGGCGCGCTACGCCGGCCTGCTGAAGCGCTTTGCGGCGGGATCGACCGAAGATCTCACGCCCCACGAGCAGCGCATTCTGCACGCCTTCGGCGCCAACGCGACACCGCGTGACTACCGCGATGCGATCGACCGCATACGCTTCCAGCTAGGGCAGGCGAATCGATTCCACGAGGGATTGATTCGCGCCGCCGCGTGGGAAAAGCACATTGCGCAAACCCTCGCGCAACACGGCGTACCGACAGAGATCGCGGCGCTGCCGCACGTGGAATCCTCGTTCAATTTGGCGGCCTACTCAAAGGTCGGAGCCGCCGGGCTGTGGCAGTTCATGCCGGGCACCGCGAAGCGGTTCATGCGCGTCGACAGCCTCGTCGATGAACGCCTGGACCCCTACAGGGCCACGGAGGCGGCGGCGAATTTGATGCTGTACAACTACCGTCTGCTCGGCACCTGGCCGCTGGCGGTCACCGCGTACAACCATGGGCCGGGCGGCTTACGCCGTGCCCAGGACGAGTTGGGCTCCAGCGACATTGCCGTCATCGTCAAGCGTTACCAGGGCGCGACCTTCGGCTTTGCCTCGCGCAATTTCTATGTGGCCTTTTTGGCGGCGCTCGAAGTCGATCGAAATGCCGAAAAATACTTCGGCCCGATCACGCGGCTACCCGACACCGACAGCACCCCGGTCGAATTGCCCGACTATGTTTCCGTGGAGGCCCTGTCCAAGGCATTCAAGGTCGACATGGGTGCGCTGCGCGTGCTGAATCCCGCGCTGCGTCCGCCGATCTGGAACGGCAGCCGCTTCGTGCCGCGCGGCTATGCGCTGCGGCTGCCCGGCAATCCGCCGCCGGCCGAAATCGCCGCGGCGTGGGAGCGTTTGCCGCCGGCGCAGCGCTACCTGACACAGCGCAATGATGGCCGGCATAAGATTCGCCGCGGTGAGACGTTGGCCGGTATTGCGGCGGCGAGCGGCGTGAGTTTGAGTCGATTGCTCGCGGCCAATGGCTGGAACGAGGGCCGCGTAGCCACTCGGGGCGAGTCTGTCGTCATTCCGTTGCCAGCGTCGCGCGCGGAGCGAGGCAGCTTGACTGCGGGCGCGGTGGCGCAAGCAGCGCCTCCGACGCAGGCACCATCCCCGCCACCGCCACCCCAGGGCCTTGCGGCCGAACCTGCCGCAACGGCGCAGGCTGCCGCCCCAAGACCGCCCAAAGAGCCGGTGTCGCCGCGCCAAACCGACAGCAATGCGCTGTTGCCCGTGGCGGCGCCGACCGGAAATACCGACCCCACGGATTACAGCGTCGCGGCGAACAATACCGTGATCGTGCAGGCGGCGGAGACCTTGGGACATTACGCCGATTGGTCAGGTGTCAATTCGCAGACGCTGCGCAGCTTAAATAAGCTTCGCAAGAATGCGATGGTGACCCTGGGCCGCAAGGTCAAGTTGGATTTGAGCCGGGTGAGCGCCGAGCAATTCGTCGCGAAGCGCCGCGAGTATCACCAGCGCCTGCAAGAGGAATACTTCGCGACGCACCGCATCGCAGGCACTGAGAACTATTCGGTCAAGCGCGGCGAATCACTGTGGATAATCGCACAACAGCACGCGGACCTGCCGATTTGGCTGGTTGCCCAGTACAACCCGGACGTAGATTTCAACGATGTGCGGCCAGGCTCGACGATTACGCTGCCGCAGGTGGCGCCCATCAATCGCCAGTGAGGCCGCGGGACTGCACGTACTCGGCAAGGGCCGCGCGCATGTCCACCAGGGCGGAAAAGGCAATGACGGCGCCGTCTGTCGCGCGAACATCAAGCTCCAGCTTGCGGCTCACAGCCATGCGCCGGAGCGTCTCGATCGTCAGGGTGAAGTATGCAGTCTGACCCCAGGAAACAACTTGCGGGTAGGGCTCGCTGCCCAGTCTGGCAGTTTCCACGAGCGTCAGCGCCACCGGGCCGTCGTCGAGGGTCAGGTTGAGAGCGTCCGCCGCATGAATATCGCCGAACTGAGCGCCGTTTCCGGGTGCGATATGTACCCACAAGCCGTAGCTGAATTCGCCGCTGCGATTCCATTCGACCGGACCCATGTAGGCGAAGCTGGTGCCGTTGTGCGGGGCGAGCGCGGAGAACTGCGCGCTTGGCAGCATTTCGATGGATTTCTTGAGCGACGTCACGGTGACGCCGGTGCGTTCGTCCAGAGACTCGACGGGTTTGATCGAGGGCTGCCCGGCGCACCCGATCAGGAGTCCGAAGAGAAAAATGGCGGGAATCAGCCGAGTGTGCATTTGCATCAGTATACCGGGGCGTGAGCCATGCCCACTTATGCCGTACCAGCAACACGCTATAATTTTGCCGATGAGTCATCGATTCGGCCTCCAAGCGGCGAAATTCCTATGCGGGCTGCTGCTGGCCGCCGGCTGCATCGCCGTTCCTGCACGCTCGGTCCGGGCGGAAGAAATTGGGGCCGCCGATCGGGTGGTGGTGCGCAAGGCGGAACACAAAATGTACCTATACAGCGGCAGCCGGCTGCTCGGCGAGTACAGGGTCCAGCTGGGTTTGAGCCCGACGGGACAAAAGGAGCGGGAACACGACTTTCGCACTCCGGAAGGCCGTTACTTCCTGGCCCGGCGCAATACGCGCAGCGATTTTTTTCTGGCCATCCAAGTGTCCTATCCCAACAAGCAGGACGAACTGCGGGCGCACAAAAACCGTTGGGCTCCCGGCGGTTCGATCATGATTCACGGCTTTCCGAACACGCCGAAGCATCCGGCCTCGTACTACGAATCAAACGACTGGACTGACGGCTGCATCGCTTTGTCCAATTCGGATATGGTCGAAGTGTGGATGCGCACGCAAGACAACATTCCGATCGATATCTATCCATAGGAGCCGGACGAGCTCCGCCAGGTGATATGTGGAAACTACGATTCTATCCTCCGACATGGTCGACGCGCGGGTCGCGCCCAAGGGCAGCCTGGAGCACCTGTCGCAAACTGAAATCGCCAAATTACTCGATTCGGGGCAGGGCGGCCTGTATCCGCTGTTCCGCCAGTGCGCTCTGGCCGTGCTCAATTCGGGCAGCGACATCGACGATGCGCGGGTGATATTCGAGAAGTACCGGGACTTCGACCTGCGGATCGTGCGCCAAGCCTGGGGCATCAAACTCGAAATCAAGAACGCCCCCGCCGCGG
>JANXZQ010000002.1 GCA_025355445.1 Gammaproteobacteria bacterium | reverse complement strand
ATCTCCTTGGCCTGAAGTCGCGGCCGCGTCATTGCTGGTGCTGTTCGCGGCCGCCATGGGCATCAATATAGGCCGCGGCCGCCGTCATATCGATTGCGGTTGCTTCCAAAGCGCGCTCAAACAGTCACTCAGCTGGAAACTGGTCATCCGCAACATCGTATTGTCGCTGCTCCTGGGCGTGGCTGCGTTCACGAAGGGCGTGCCGGGCGATCTGTTCATGCTCGTGAACGGTTTGCTGGCCGGCGGTGTCCTGTTCATCATCCTGCAAAGCCTCACTCTCCTGTGGAGCATCGTCCCCGCCTGGCGCCGCGACTTCCATGGCGCTTCTGCTCACGATGCCCACGCCGACGACCCCGCTGCACAGCATGCCGGAGCGGGCACATGACGCCGGTGACCGTCACGCTCGTATTGCTGTGGGTCGTCGTCATCTGCTTGAGCGTCGCGGTGCTGGCGCTCGCCCGGCAAGTGGGAGTGCTGCACGAACGCGTGGCACCCGCCGGCGCGCTGATCAGCGGCTCAGGTCCCGGGGTCGGGGAACAGTCGCCGCGTCTCGAGGTCCATGCTTTGGCAGGCAACGCCATCATCGTCGGCGGCACGCTTGCAACCGGAAAAGCGCTGTTGATGCTGTTCGTCTCGCAGACCTGTCCCATCTGCAAAAAATTGATTCCCATCGCCTTGGATTTTGCGAGGAGCGAGCGGCTCGACGTGCTTTTCGTCGGCGACGCGGATCTGGCCGAGCAGCAGAAGTTGATCAGTCAGTTCGGTATTGCGGAGAATCGCTTCGTCAACGGCCCCGAGATTGGAATGACCTATCGCATCGACAAACTCCCTTATGCGGTATTACTGGACGATCTCGGCGTCATCGCCGCCAAGGGGTTGGTGAACAGCCGCGAGCATTTCGAGAGCCTGATCATCGCCAAGGAAACGGGGTTCGCCTCCATTCAGTCCTATCTTAAAGCCCAGCCCGAGACCGCCAAATGAAATCACCGATAGACAAATTGGGAGAGCGGCTGACCCGCAAGCTTGCCGGCTACTCATCGCGCCGCGGCTTCATCGCCCGGCTCGGTATGGCGCTGGCTGCCGCGCCAGTGTTACCCCTGTTGCCGGTCGCGCGAGCAAAGGCGGAGGCTCCGAAGACCGACTTCGAGCGTTATGCCCAGACCACTGACGCCACCAAGTGCAATTACTGGAAATACTGCGGCTCCGATGGAGTGCTGTGCAGTTGCTGCGGCGGCGGTTCGCACACTTGCCCGCCCGGCGCAGAGCCATCGCCCGTCTCCTGGATCGGAACCTGCATCAATCCGGAAGACAAGCGCTCCTATGTCATCGCCTATCGCGACTGCTGCGGCAAACCGGCCTGCGGCGCGGGCAAATCATGCTGGTGCGACGGCGCCGATCGCGAAATGCCCATCTACCGCAGCACACTCAACAACGACATCATCTGGTGCTTCGGCAATTCCTCGGCGACGTATCACTGCTCCACTGCTGCGCTGGTCGGGCTGGCGAATACCCCTTGACGACGCGGTGAGTGACGCGCGCTGCATCGCTATCCTCCTCGCTCTGTTGGGCACCGCTGGCGCGATGGCGGGCGCGCCCATCGCGGCAGCGCCCGCCGCGGCAACGGCCGCCGCACAATTTCCGCAGCCGCAGCGGGACTACATCCTGGCCTGTGGGGGTTGCCATGGATTGAACGGCGTCTCCAACTCGTCATTGGTGCCCAGTTTGAAAGGCCTGGTCGGCTACTACCTCTATTTGCCCGAGGGCCGCGCCTATCTTCCCCGTCTGCCCAACGTGGCCTTCTCCACCTTGAGCGATGAGCAATTGGCAGCGGTGCTCAACTACATGGTCTTCGATATCGGCGCTGGCAGTGCTCCGGCCGGAACCCATCCGTACCGCGCGGCAGAAGTCGGCAAATGGCGCAGGCAACCGCTCACCGAGGTCACGCTGTCCGAATATCGCCAGCGAATGGTGGAGATCTTGATCGATCGATACCACGCTCCGGCCGCATTGCGCGGCTACAGCGCAAGCAGTGGGCAGTGATGGCTACATCGCGCCCCTATTGCTTGAGGGTGTGAGCCGCGTCCAGCCGTTTACGTAGAATCTTGGCCCACTCCGCAATGGCCCTGCGAGCCGCCGCGACGTTTTCCACACGAGTGGTCACGTGCAGCCATGGCGCGTCGGGGTCTCTCTTCAAATCGATGACTCGAGCAATCAGCGCACCGGTCGATGAATCGCGCAGTTCGGCTACCAACCGCATCTCGCCAGCCGACAGGGCATACACTCGGGTGAGGCCCGCGCGCGGAAGATCCGGTGCGTTGATGTATAGATCACGAATCTCCGCCCTGATCCGCAGCACGTCCGACTCCGCAGAATTCACGACAGGGTAGCCACCCCCTTCAATTTCCTTCTTGAGTTCCTGGCGAAATATTTTAGCGAGCCCGTCTTTGATGGACTGCCGCTCAGCGGCGGTAATGGGGCCGCCGGCAATATCGGGCTTCCAGTCTTTTCTGAACGATACTTCCACCGGATCGATCATGATCTTGTCGTAGGCGCTCAAGTTTGCCCCGGGACGCGCCCAGACATGATCGAGCCCCTTGATCTTGACCGCGACCAGGCCCTCGTCTTCAGCGGGAGAGGCGGCGCCAGGCTCGTCCGCGCGCGCAGCACCGGCAGCGCCGAGTGCCAGCAGGGCGGCCAACATCGTGGTTGCGACTCTCATGCTCAATCTCCTTGCTACGCAGCGGTTATAGTACGGATTTTGCGCCCGGAGCGGCGTCGAATTTGCACTCTTCCCCGGTCAAACCATTGATTCTTGCCGGCGAACGACTTACTGTTTCCGCAATGAAAGTGCTCCTCGCCGTATGTCTATTGGGCTTGCTACCCAGCGTCTTGATGGCGGATTCCATCAGGTGCGGTAGTCGAATCATCACCCGCGGCAGCACCAGTGCGGAACTCGCCACATTCTGCGGCGATCCTGCTCAAGTCACTAAGAGTTCGAGCTACATCGGCGGCCGAGCGCGCGGCACGGATGGCGTCGACTATGGGACGGCCGGAGAACTCGTGGTCGAGATTTGGACCTACAACTTCGGGCCCAACCAACTCATGGAGCGGGTTCGAATCGAGAACGGCATGGTCGCGCAGATCGACTCCTTGGGGTACGGCTACAACGAACCGTAAGGCATCACGGGTCATGGATGCCGGTAAGCGCGTAGGCTTCGTAGAACGCGGCGATACCCGAGAACTGCTCCGGTCGCGCATAGCGTCGTAACGCCGGCCAGCAAAAATAGCATTAACACATCCCACCACGGCCGGCGTCTCAAGACAGGCACAAAATCCATGCGATGCGGGCCCTCGTGCAGCCATCGATAGGCTCGAGCGTCGCCATCGACTTTGGCTAAGAGCGCTCCGGACACGGTATCAAAGTAGTAGCGGACGGCGCAGACATCGGCAACTATCAGGCGGTAGACGGGCAACGATGCTTCATCGCTCTGGTGCGTGAAGTAATACTCGTCTTCATGCGTCATCAGTTGCGGCATGCGTTGAACCGCGCCCGCGTCGAGCGCCCGGGCCACGAGGCAGGCCCGGTCTGCGCGATGCGCTGCGTTGCTGCATTGATCTCACCGGCAGTGGGGTCATCTCCGTGCAACCTCGCTCGTTCCAGCCGCGCGCCGGCGCCTTCGAGCCAACCCCAAGGATTCATCGACACCAGCCCGCTGAATACCCAGGTCAATGCAAAGATTCCGAAGATGAGGCCCGCGAGGTGATGCCAGAGATTCAAGCCTCGATGCGACGACCAGCCTCCAGGGGAGCGCAGCATGAATTGCCGCACGCCGATATAGAGGCCGGTAATGACCAGGAAGCAGCCGATGAGCGACGTGACGATCATCACCTGGCTCCATAGATGAGCGTTGCGGCGCAGGCCGGCGAAGTACAGCCAATGCGGTATCGCACCCAGCCAGTTCCAGAATCGTTCGTGAGCGGTCGTCAGTTGCAGTGCTTTCCCCGTGCGGCTGGAGATGTAGATCTCCGTGCCCGCGGCATCGTCCAGCGCAAAGTGATACAGGGGCCGGTCTGGGGCAAACTCAGCCGAGACTGTCCATTGATCCGAGTCGATGCTCCCTAGCGCACGTACGGCAGTTCCTGTATCCCCCTTTGCGTATCCCAGCGCCACGTCCGCTGCCTGCCCAAGCGGGACCTGCCGCATGACGATACCCGTGCGCAAGTCAAGCAGTCGGAAATGCTCCCGGGTGCGCACGGCAAGTGTGGGCTGTCCGGCCAGCATCTCGATTTGCAATTGGCTGACTCGCTCGGCATCGCCGATCGCTGCGGGCGACTGCTTGCAGCAGTCGTTCCAGTCGATGGGCGCCAATGCGTCGAGACGGTGACGCTCCTGAAGGGCCGGATACCCTACATACATCATCACCATGCCCGACAGGCACCACATGGCCATGAGCGTCCCCACGGCGATGCCGAGATATCGATGTAATAGAGTCAGCCAGTGAATCAAAACAAATAAGTGTAGTTTGCTCCGAAGGTCCGCGGCAAACCGTCGATGGTTTCACGTGTTTCCGGCCATGCGATCGACGGACCCTTCGTAGTGGGCAACGCCCTTTGCATTGGTAAATTTGAAAGTGTTGCGCCGCGAAACCCGCCGCGGCCCAAAGGTATTTGCTCGACCTCCACAGACGTATGTGGGAGGACCATTGATCCCCATGGCGTGATAGGCTTGTCCCATTGCCGTGACCTGGGTGTTTCGTTTGAAAATATCCTTATTAATTGCGCTGGCTCTTCTCTCCGGCTGCAGCTGGTTTCACAAGGCGAAGCCCTTACCGGACCCGACCCAGTTGATCGTCACCGGTGCGCCAGTGGACTCGCTCCTGTTCGTCGATGGCGTGCAGACTGGTCATTCCACCCAAGCGAGCAACCGCACACAAGTATTGGAAGTGACGCCGGGCACGCATAGCCTCGAAGTAAGGCTCAATGACATCGTCGCCTATCGTGAGAGCACCTACGTCGCGCCCCACGACAAAGTCGTCATTACCGTATTGTCCGGCAATACCCGCAACTAAGCGGGCAGTGAAGCGCCGCCGACGATCAATATTCGCCGAATCGGCTGCGATTCAGCGCGGAGCGGCATCGCCTGTTCCGGCGCCGGGCGCCGGCGTCACGCCTGAAAGGCGCTTGTTCTTGCGCGCCACCAGCCCCGAGACGTGCGCAATGGACGCCATTTGGAAATACATCCACTCCAAGTACTCGCGGTTTCGCAGCTCCTCCAGTTGCGCAGCATCGAGCGCTTTGAGCGCCGCGGCGGCGATCCAGTACAGACCCTGCAATTTGGTCTCGCTGCGATTGACCAGTTCGATGTCGATTTGCACCGGTTCGAGCAGATTGAGCTCCGCCAATCTGCCCGTGAACGCATATGCTTCGCGCGAGCCGCTCACCAGTGCCGACATGATCGAGCTCAAGTTTTGCAGGAACGGCGAAGGCTTACCATCGTCCTGGAATAGACGCTCGCCGTCCTGCGCCTGGATGTGCGGGCTGTCCAGATCCACCGCCAGATCGAGCGTGGCCTGAGGATCCATTGCCGCAGTGCCGCTCCGCGGAATGAGCGCAAAAGGCTGGCGCTGGATCTGCAGGGGAATGTACGAGGCGTCCCATGTGCCGTCCTTGATAAAAAGGTTCTCGCCTCTCTCGAAACCCATCAGCGCCGCCGGCTCGAACTGTCCGCTCTCCGAGCTCTTGGAGTAAAAAATCGGGTAGTGCGCCAGAAGCTGCGGAAATTCACGCGGAATCACACTCACGATATTGACGTTGCCGTGGCCGAGAATCGCCCGCGCCGCCGCGACACGCAGAACGCGGTGAGTTTGAGTGTTGAGAGCCACCAGGTTGGTCAAGATTCTCTCCTGAGAGGTTATTTGGATCCACGCGCGCCGCAATTGCGCCGGTGCGCCGGTGCGCCGAGCTGCCGCGCTACAATAACGGCATGATTTCACAGGCTACACCGGCCGCCGAGTGGCAAGACGTCGATGCCCGGCTCTTCGAGGAGATTATAAGAACCCCGGCGGTTCGTCACGCGACTTAGAGCTGCACAGCGAAGCAACAATCTACTACCCGCCTACTGAGGCGCGCCAAACACTTGCCACACCCGCTTCGGGCGTGTCAGAGTCCGAGGCACGCTTGGTTGCTTGACATACGGACGCAGGAAAGTGCCATCTAAATCGATGTTTCGTTCGTTTCGAGAGCATCCAGCCTCGGTGGGTGAGACCTACATTGAGCATTTTTTTCATGCAATGAGTTTTGGTTGGGCAATGCTCCGCGGCTCACTTGCATGCTTCGTGCACGGACTGTTTCCCTGGGCGCACACACGCACCGGAAGTCAGGCCGTCATCAGGCTGCACGATCGCATGGTCATCAATCGTAAGAAGCTGCGTGCGGATGAAATGAGCCCTCTAGATCCGCAAGACTCGATCGCCGAAAACATCTGACGAGCGGATATTGGACCAAGACCACCCCGAGCAGCCTTTTCCGCAGTCCGGCTACCAACGCTTGGTTCTACCGGCACCCGTCGCCACCAATGGCACCGCGGCTGCCGAACACGCAAAGGGGCATCGTTGGTAAATGAGCGCACGCCTGGTAACCCTTTACGTTGCACACATGTGGCGCACTGCGATCTGGCCCAATAACGCGCTGTGGCGGCGGCCGGTTCGCGATCATCACTCATCGAAAGCCGAAAAGATGTGCCTCCGGCAACTTGCGCCTGCATATCGCCGCGGTGATCAATCTGCTCGCCAGCATTGAAAAAGTGATTCCGTTGCCCCCATAGCCCATTACCGCATAGCAATTGGGATACCCAGGGATTTCGCCGATGGTGGGCATACCCGTGCTGCTCGCGCCAAACGTACCCGCCCACATGTAGTCCGGACGAGAGTCCAGAGAAGGCATCAATCGGCTCAGCTTCCCCGCGATGCGGCGCGCTTTTATCCCGGTCAACTGATCGCGCTTCACTGGATCTGAAAAATCAGCATCCTCGCCGCCACATATGACGCGGCCATCGTCGGTCGAGCGAAGATATAAATAGGGTTCTGACGCTTCCCATACGAGGGCACGTTGCGGCCAGATGGCCTCGGGCTGCCGGCGGGTCGCGATGGCCCAAGTAGAGATCATTCGGTTGTGAGCCGGCGGCACGATTTTCGCCAGTTCATAGCCGGTACACAGCACCATGTGGGCTGCTTTTATCTCAATGCCGTCCTCGGTTACCAGCGCAATTCCCCCGTGGGAACAATGCAGGTCCACAATCTCGTGAGGTGCGCGCAATCGCGCGCCGGCATTTAAGGCGCGCCGCAGGTATCCGGCGGCCAATTGCACAGGATTTGCCTCGGCATTCCCGTGATTGAGAAGCGCCGCCTCACGGTCGATCCCGAAATGGTGGCGAAGGCTGCGTCGATCCAGATACTCGCTCGCGAGGCCTATCTTTTGCCGCAGCCGAACTTCCCTTCTCAGTCCACGTGCGTCAAGCACGTTGCCGGCCAAGTACAGCGAGGGCCGGCTGGCAAAGGCGGCATCGATATTTAGCCGATGTGAGCGTGTGCGAAGCTCATTGACGGCGTCTCGCGAAGCAATCCAGACCTGCCCTGCCGCCCTCGCCCCAATCCCGCTGCTCAATTGCGTCAGGGGAGTATCCAATTCGAACTGCAGCAGTGCAGTACTTGCCGCTGTCGAGCCCAACAGCGCTGTACGGCGCCGCTCGACGATGAGCGGCCGCAAGCCTGCCTCCGTCAACGACTGAGCAAGTAGGGCGCCACTGTCGTTGGCGCCCGAAAACCCTTCCACACCGCCCGGCCATTGCGTAAGTCGCGCTTTCGCGTCAGCCCGCCACGGGACTTAAGGATGCTCGTCCCGTAATCGGCCACCCAGTGCGGCGGACACACTGGCGATGAATGCGCCCACCAGTAGCGAAAGCGCAAGATAGATCGAGGCTTCCGCCGCACGCTTGCGCGCGGTATCCGCGGCGGCTTTTACCTTCGCTTCAGCGTCCATGGCGCTCGCCGTAAAATCGTCGACCCGCTTTTGAGCGTCCTGCGGACTGGCCCCTGAACGCTGGGCGACCACCTGAGCGAGGTATGCGCGGTCGCTCTCGGCAAGACCGCCGGTGGCAACAGCATTGGAGATGATACGCGCCACCTCCGGCTTCGGATCGGGAGTCGTCTGCGTGCCGGCACCGGCGTCGGCCGGGCGCAGCAGCCGATCAAGGTTGTAGTCAGCGACAGAGGCCGCTTTCGGCATGATTTCGCCCGAACCCGTGCCCGAATTGGGCGGTGCGCCGTGCATCGAGTGCGATCCGACATTTCCCATCAGGGGCGCGGCAAGGTGCCCCGCTCCGCCAATCGTTGCGGAAAGCGCTGCCGCCACGGTTGCCGTCACGAGAACGCTTGCAACGGCCCAAGTAATCAAGCCATGCGCCGTGTCCCTGAAGAACACCTCGTGCGTATGAGTTCCGATCCATCGGGTTCGCAGGCGACCCGCGATGTAGCCACCCACGCCGGCTGAAATCCATTGCGTGAGGATCAGCCAAATTGCGGCCGTCACCGCGACGCTCACCCCAGAGGCTCCCTCGCCCGGCCAAGGCGACATGGCTGCGAAGCCGAGGCCGGAACCTAGCGCGAAAAGAATCAACGACACCGCGGCCGCCACGAACGCGCCCGCAATGATCGCCGGCCAAGAGACCGCGGTTTGGGAGTGAGAGTGCGTCGTTACCACGCCCGCGCCCTCGGGATATTGACCACTGAGCACCTGTGCGGCCATGACTGGCCCCTAGCGGTGCGAACACATGGCGAGCAACAAGATGATCGGAAGAGGAACGCCCAGCATCCAGAGAAGTATTCCGCGGCCCATGACTTTTCTCCTTCGAATTATTTATACGAGTGAATCAAAGCTGCGCCACTTTGCGCGGCTATTTCTCAAAAATCCGTCGTCGCGCACTCATAAATGATGTAGGGCCTTTCCTACCTTCTTCGCTGTTGCGCACAGCATCTCGCGCACTTCGCCTACAGTCACGGCACCTGCCATCGTGGTCTATTGCGACCTCCAGTTCCGTGCGCAGCGCACACTGCACCCTCATGATCCGGCCTCAGGAATCAAATGAAAAAGTCCGCCAAAGCAAAATCAGCCAAGACAAAATCGCCGTCTGTAAACAGTGAAAAGAGTGAGCAGCGATTTGCCAAGAGTGCCGGCTCCGGCCTGACGTCGAGCGGTCCTTCTCATCCGCCGCAAACACCGGCAACTGCGATGGGGAAGCATGCTGCGGAGCAAGAAAGTCTCGCCGCCGGCGTGCCCTTCAACGCGACGAAGGCCGGGGAATACGGCCTCAAGAATGCGGTCAGTCCGATGGCTGGCGAAACCCAAGAAATGCCTTCGGCGACCGCAGGCGCCGGAACCTTGAGCGAAATTCACCAATCGGCGAAAACGGGTTCGCCGGCAGTCGCTGCAACCGCACCGGATGGCGCACTGACTGATAAGAGGGTGAACGATGAAGGACAGGTCTTGACCACCAATCAAGGCGTCGCCGTATCGGATAACCAGAATTCCCTCAAAGCCGGCCTGCGGGGACCGACGCTGCTTGAAGACTTTGTGTTGCGCGAAAAAATCACCCATTTTGATCACGAGCGTATTCCGGAGAGAATCGTGCACGCGCGCGGCTCCGGGGCCCATGGGTATTTTGAAGCGTATAAACCCATACCGAACCTTACCAAGGCCGCGCCGTTCGCCAGCGCCGGAAAGATCACTCCCGTTTTCGTACGCTTCTCCACCGTAGCCGGAGAACGAGGGTCTGCCGACACCGCGCGGGATGTTCGCGGCTTCGCGGTCAAGTTCTATACCGATGAGGGCAATTGGGATCTGGTCGGCAATAACATCCCCGTCTTTTTCATTCAAGACGCCATGAAATTTCCGGACCTCGTCCATGCCGTTAAACCGGAGCCTCATAACGGCATACCGCAGGCCGCTTCCGCGCATGACACCTTCTGGGACTTTGTGTCGTTGATGCCCGAATCTACGCATATGCTGCTGTGGGCAATGTCCGACCGCGCCATTCCTCGCTCACTGCGCATGATGCAGGGCTTTGGAGTTCACACGTTTCGCTTGGTCAACGAGAAGGGCGCGTCGGTATTTTGCAAGTTTCATTGGAAGCCCCTGCTCGGCACCCACTCTCTCGTATGGGATGAAGCGGTAAAGATCGCGGGTGCGGACGCCGATTTTCACCGGCGGGATTTGTGGGAGGCGATCGAGTCCGGCAACTACCCCGAATGGGAGATGGGACTGCAGACATTCACGGAGGAACAGGCGAACGCATTCAGCTTCGATGTGCTGGATGCCACGAAACTCATTCCGGAAGAGCTGGTTCCCGTGGTGCCGGTGGGCAAGATGATTCTGAATCGAAATCCGGATAATTTCTTTGCCGAGACCGAGCAAGTGGCGTTTTGCACGGCTCATATCATTCCGGGGATCGATTTTAGTAACGATCCGCTGCTCCATGGGCGAATCCATTCTTATGTCGATACACAAATTACCCGGTTGGGGGGCGCCAACTTTCATGAAATTCCGATCAACGCGCCTCTCGTGCCGGTCCATAACAATCAACGCGACGGTATCCACAGGCAAGCCATCGCCCGCGGGCGCGTGGCCTATGAGCCCAACTCACTGGGCGGCGGATGTCCTTTCCAAGCGGGCGCCAAAGGGTTCGCGTCATTTCCCAGAGCCATCGAAGTGAACAATTCGCCGGTGGACAAAGTCCGAGGCAAACCAGAGAAGTTCGCGGAACACTACAATCAGGTGCAATTATTTTTCGACAGCCAGACGCCTCAAGAACAAGCGCACATCATAGGCGGGTTCCGCTTCGAACTCAGCAAGGTCACTGTGCCGGCAATCCGTAAACGAATGGTCTCATCGCTCAGAAATGTCTCGGACGCCCTGGCAAAGGCAGTAGCCCAAGGCTTGGGCCTGGAGTTGCCGGAGCCGATGCCTAGAGCTATAAAGGTCGTCCCAAAAGCCGAAACCAAAGTGTCGAAAGCTCTCTCGCTGACAGCGCTTCCGGGCAACGGCGGAATCGCCACCCGAAAGATTGCGCTACTGATCGCCGAGGGCATGCGCGGGGCCTCGGTGACCGCGCTGGTGAAGCAATTGCGCGAGGCGAGCGCCGTCCCCATTCTGCTCAGCAGCCGCCTAGGGACAGTCGCAAGTGAGGATGGGGGTAAATTCGAGGTGGAGGCAACGCTCGAAAATTCTCCGGCGGTGCTCTTCGATGCCGTGGCTCTCCCCGACGGAACCAAAGCGATTGAAGCGCTGTTGAAGGACGGTCACACATTGGAGTTCGTGAAGGATCAGTACCGCCATTGCAAGACTATTCTCGCGCTTGGCGCCTCTTCCACCCTTCTGGCGAAGGCCGGCATTTCTAATACACTGACCTCGGGTTCGAAGGATCCGGGAGTCTTATTGTTGGCGACGGGGGACGAAGTCAACGCGAAAGCCTTTATTGCAGCGGTTTCGAAGCATCGCCATCCCATCAGGGACATGGATCCGCCGCTTCTCTAGGATTCCTATTACCGCAGTCAACACTTTGTCGGACTAGTCCTACTGCCTCCCTCTGGGCATGGTGCTAGGCTCTGATCCACAGCGTGCTACAGGGGCTCCGTGGCGGTGTTCCAAAAGAAAAGCGATAAGAAATCCAGCACACCAAGTGCCGCCGACTTCGAAACGAGCGACATCGTCTCTGCTGTATTCGAGACCAGCCCCGAGTGCATCAAGGTGGTGGCCCGAGATGGCGGCCTTGTCAAAATGAATCCCGCCGGCTTGGCGATGATCGAAGCGGATTCTTGGGAAAGCGTTGCCGGGGCAGCGACCTTGGATTTGATTGCGCCGGAACATCGAGCCTATTGGAGCGAGCAGCACCTGCGAGTCTGCCGCGGAGAGAGCTTGACCTGGGAGTTCGACATCATCGGACTGAACGGCACCCGGCGTCACATGGAGACTCACGCTGTTCCGGTAACCAGCGCCGACGGTGACGTCGCCCAACTTGCGATAACCCGGGACGTCAGCTCAAAGAAGACCTCGGCCGAAGCCCTGCAGAGGCTAAACATAGAACTCGAACACAAGGTGCGTGAACGAACCGCAGAGCTCGAGTCGGCATTGGCCCGACTGAACGAGACCGAGCGTGGATTTGGTCTTCTGGTCGACAGCGTTACGGATTATGCCATTTACATGCTGGACCCCGAAGGACGAATCATCAGCTGGAACTCAGGCGCGAAGCGCATCAAGGGCTACGAGTCAAACGAGGTCGTCGGCCGGAATTTCCAAATGTTCTATACGCCGGAAGATCAGGTCGCAGACAAGCCCATGACCGGGCTTCGAACCGCTGCGCGGGAACGCAGGTTTGAGACTGAGGGCTGGCGGCTTCGCAAGGACGGCAGCCGCTTCTGGGCCCATGTGATCATCGATGCCATTCAAAGCGGGGACAAGCTCGTCGGCTTCGCCAAAATTACCCGTGATATCACCGAGCGGCGTGCGGCTGAGGCAAAACTCAGGCAGGCCCAGAAAATGGAGGCCGTGGGTCAATTCACCGGCGGCGCCGCACACGATTTCAACAATCTTCTCATGGCGATATTGGGCAGCCTCGAGCTCATGCGCAAACGCCTGCCCGATGACCGGAAACTACTTGGCCTTTTAGACAATGCGGTTCAAGGCGCGAAGCGCGGCGCCTCTCTGACTCAACGCATGCTGGCTTTCGCCAGACGGCAGGAGTTGAAAACCGAGACCGTAGAACTCGCCACCCTCATTAACAATGTCAATGATCTCATGGAGCGCTCTTCGGGTCCCAGCGTCAATATTGAACTGCATTTCCCACGCGCAGCCATCTACGTCCGCACCGATCCCCATCAGTTGGAGACCGCGCTGTTGAATCTTGCCGTCAATGCGCGCGATGCGATGCCGCATGGCGGGACCCTTACAATCGGCGTACGCGAGGAAGTAATCACCCCGTCGCATCCGACCGGCCTTGCGGCAGGCCCTTATTCTTGCTTGTCGGTGAGCGATACCGGCACCGGCATGGATGAAGCGACTCTGGCACGGGCTACCGAACCGTTTTTCACCACCAAGGGCGTCGGCAAGGGCACCGGGCTCGGCCTCTCCATGGTCGACGGTCTTGCTGCTCAATCAGGAGGCAAACTGCTGGTCGGCAGCGTGTTGGGCAAAGGAACCACGGTTGAAATCTGGCTCCCCATCGTGCCGGCGGCCGACGTTGTCTTAGACAGCAACGTCACCTCCGGGAGTTTCGATGCCGCTCAACTCAAATCGAGAGTTTTTGTACTTGCAGTGGACGATGACAGCCTCGTCCTGGCGAACATCGTTGCCATGCTCGAAGACTTGGGCCATCAAACCATCGGGGCCTCATCGGCGTCCGCCGCGCTCACTGCGTTCGAATCAAATCCAGGGATTGACTTGGTGATTTCAGATCAAGTCATGCCGGTGGCGACCGGCCTCGTGTTGATCGAGTCATTGCGCGCTCGACGTCCGGGGCTGCCCGCTATTCTAGCGACCGGCTATGCCGAGTTTCCCGCGGGGGTCGATGTGTCGATCGGGCGGCTCGCCAAGCCCTACACGCAGCAACAGCTGAAGACGGCCTTGGAGTCAATCTTGAAGGCGACTGCAAGTAAAGCGGTCGGATGAAACTGACAGCCCAACACGGCAGCCTCCGATAGTGATAGAACCTCGATAATCGTCAGCTATGCGCTCCCCCTCACTCAAACCAGGAAGCAGCTCATGGCAACCAAGAAGAAATCCCCTTCATCGCCGCGTCCCAAGGGAAGCGACGCCATTTCCTTACTGAAGGCCGATCATAAACAGGTCGAGGAATGGTTTTCCCAATTCGCGAAGGCCACGGCCAAGTCAAAGAAACAGCAGCTGGCATCCAATATCTGCGAGGCGTTGACGGTCCATACGAGGATCGAGGAAGAGATTTTCTATCCCGCGTTCCTGGAAGCGACAGAGGACAAGGATCTACATCACGAAGCCGTAGTCGAACATGATGGAGCAAAGAAACTGATTGCGGAGATTGAAAAGATGTCGGCCGCGGACGATTATTTCGATGCCAAAGTGACGGTGTTGTCCGAAATGATCAAGCATCACGTGAAGGAAGAGGAGCAAGCCGGCGGAATGTTCGCCGAAGCGAAGCAATCCGACATGGACCTCCAGTCCTTGGGCGAACAGCTCCACGCACGCAAAAAAGAACTTCTATCGCGCCCGAAGGCCGCCTAAGGAGAGCGACCATGGCAGTCAAAACCAAATCCAGCGCCGCTGCCGGCCGTAAAGTCGGACGCGCCATGCATGAAATGAAGCATGGCGAGCTTCGCAGCGGCGGATCCGGCAAAAAAGTCACCAGCCGCAAGCAGGCCATCGCCATCGGGCTGTCCGAGGCACGCAAAGCCGGGGCCCGGGTGCCCGCCAAAAAGCGCTCCAGCTAGTCGCATTCGGGGAGCGTTGTCTGAGGGTTGGATCCTGCGCATAATGCCTGAGCGTCCGGCCTCCGGTCGCTATAAAACTACGCAAAAACTAGGGCTCATACGCTAGGAGCACAGTTCATGGCCACCCCACATAAAGGGCATTCCGGTCCCATGTCAACGACATGGAAGTTGTCTGCGCCTAAAAAGAGTCGGGCGCGCAAGACATTAGAAGGTATGTTTGAGACTTGCGGCATCCAGATCAATGGCAGTCAGCCCTGGGATATCCGTGTGTTCAACGATGATTTCTATGCCCGTGTTTTGCAGCAGGGGTCGTTGGGATTCGGCGAATCCTACATGGGAGGCTGGTGGGACACCGCGGCCCTTGAGGAATTGATCTATCGACTGCTGAAAGCACGCATCGATCAGCGCGTACACAGCTGGCCCGACCTGATCACCTATGTCGCCACCGTCCTGTTCAACCGCCAGGCCCGCGCGCGCGCCTTCGTCGTGGGCGAGCGTCATTACGACATCGGGAACGATCTCTACGAGCGAATGCTCGATCCGCGCATGATCTACACTTGCGGCTACTGGGAGAATGCGGCCACCCTGGAGGAAGCTCAACGGGCCAAACTCGACCTCGTATTTCGCAAGCTCGACCTCAAACCCGGCCAGCGGGTGCTGGACGTGGGCTGTGGCTGGGGCGGCGCCCTGGAGTACGCGGCGCGAGAGTACTCGGTGGAGGGCGTCGGCATCACCATTTCCCGCGAGCAGGCGGATTACGCCCGCAATAAATGCGCGGGTCTGCCGATAGAAATCCGTCTTGAAGACTATCGCGAAACGCGCGGCGATTTCGATCATATCTATTCCATCGGCATGTTCGAACATGTCGGCCCCAAGAACTACCGCGCGTACATGCGGGCCATGCGCCGCTGCTTGCGGCCAGGCGGACGCTTTCTTCTGCACACCATTGGCGCCAATCGCCAGAGCGCCCACCCCGGCACCGATCCATGGATCGAGAAATATATCTTTCCGAATTCCAAGTTACCTACCAAGGCGCAGATCGGGGATGCCCTTGACGGGCTGTTCGACGTGATAGGCGAACAAGCGATCGGCAGCCACTACGTCCCTACCTTGCGGGCATGGCGCGCGAATTTCGAGCAGCATTGGCCGGAATTGAAAAAGACGCGCGACGATATTTTCTACAGAATGTGGGAGTTTTACTTGCAGTCGAGCGCGGCATCATTTCGCACGGAAAATAATGATGTATGGCAGATATTATTGACGGCCGCTTAGCGGGGCGCTACCCCCGCCGAACGCCCTGCGGAATCCCCATTTTTAAAATCGGTAGCTGAACCTCACTCCGGCCGTGCGCGGGCGATTCGGTGTGATCGCCGTGATGGCTTGGCTGTTGTTCTCGTACAGGTTGGCACGTGTGTCGCTCAAGTTTTGACCATACAACTGTGCCAGCCATGCATCCTTGCCCGCGCCCAACGAGGCATCGTAAGTCGAAAATCCCGCTTGGTCGAAGGTGGTGGCATTGCCGGTCGCCGAGTAAGAATGCGCCTGATGCGTGCCGCCGATTTGGCAAAACGCATGGTATTCGCCGACTTCGAAGTCGTAGCGGATGCGCAAGTTTCCCGAAAACGGCGGCGACTGCGACGGCGGGCTACCGGGGGTGCCGAAAGGATGGGGAATGGAGGTAATCGGCGCACCGGCGACGTCGTACAACAGCGGCGAAGCCGTCAAGCTGCCGCTATTCCACGCCGCCGAGCCGGCGATGGTCAATCCGTGCAAGGGTCGGGCGACCACTGCGGTTTCAACCCCCCGGACGCGATAGCTCGGTCCATTCACCAGAAAGCTGACATTGCCGAAACAGCACGGCTCGAACAATTCCACCTGGGCGTTTTTCCAATCCTCCTGGTACACCGAACTGTTGAACTCCAGCCGATGATCCATCCATTGAGTCTTCCAACCCAACTCATTGTTGACCAAGGTGTCCGGCGCATAGCCCGGCGGTGACTTGAACGTATAGTCCTGTCCGGGCGGCGTGCGGATCAGCGACCCGCGGTTGAAGCCGCCGGGCCGAAAGCCCTGCGACCAGGTGTAGTAGAGCAGCACGTCTTCAGTGATCTTCCAACTCAGGTCCGCGCGGCTGCGGAATCCGGAATACGTGAGATTCAGATTCTCGGTGGTCTCGTTATTGGAAACGACGCCGTTGGGCAGGGCGGGGGGTTGATTGGCCGTGCATGGCGGCGGCCCCGCGTCGGCGCAGTAGAAGCTCTCCGCCCCGAAGCCGGTTTCCGTGGTGTTGATCCGGTAATAGCGGGTACCTAAGGTGAGCGTCAATTTCTTCGGCACGATGTCGAAGTCGGCCGAGCCGAACAATGCCTGTTGCCGGTAGCCGCGCGTGATGTCGTCGAAAGCCGAGGTATTGTCCGACCTAATATTGGGATTGTTCACCTGCGCGCCCGCCGGCGGGCCGATGTTCGTGAGGCATCCCGTGGTGACGGTCAATGTGCAGGCCGGCAGAGATTTGTATCCCTACTCGGTCGTGGAGTTGATGGTGTCCTCTTCCCAGAAGGCGCCGAAGATGCCGCGCAGCCGCCAATCGTCCGGGGTGCTTATCCGCAGTTCCTGGCTGTCGTGGGTATTTCTCGCCTTATCGTGCCACGCGGCGAGCGGCGAATAGCACTTGCCCACCGTGGTCGCGTTTCCCGCAACGCATTGATAGTAATCCGCGTAAATGCCGCGCGAGTAATTCGAGTAATCGCCCTGCTGCTCGATGTTGCGCACCAAGTAGCCGCCGGTGTACACCACTTTCAAATCGCCTACGCGGCCGCTGACGGTCAAGGCCGTATTCTCAAATTTGTCCTTGTCGTACGTCGGCACATAGGTCTGCACGGACAGGTCCGGCAGCGTCTGCGGCAAGGACCCGGAACTGTGCGGCGTTTCGTAGAACACGCCTCGCGTATTCATGTCCTGATACGACTGCACCAGCAGCGCGTTCCAGTCCTCGTTGATCTTGTACAGCACCGATAGCCGCAGCCCCTGATAGGTAACGGTATTGAAGGCGTCGGCGACCAGGGCGTTGTTGTTGGGCGCCGGGCTGCCCGGTGGCACCTGGCAGGTGCCGGTCGCGCCGCAATCGTTGGGGTAGTTGGCGTAGTGAATGCCGATATCGGTGCTCTCACGCGTGAACGTACCCGGCACGTTGTTGATGTAGCCGCCGCGCGACTCGCTATAAATCACCGCTCGCACCGCCAGGGTGTCCGCAATCAACGGCAGGTTGATCATGGCGTCGACGTTGCTGCTCGGGTCCCCGTGGCTGGTGTACGCATATCCGGCGTTGACGTTACCCTCCGTCTTGTCCAGTTTCGGCTTGTTCGTGATGTATCGCAGCACTCCGGATTCCGCGCCGGCCCCGAACAGCGTACCCTGCGGGCCTTCCAGCACCTCGATGCGCTCCAGGTCCGCCGCGTAGATATCGAGGTTGCGGGCCGGCAAGGAGGCGGACTGCTCGTCGAGGTAAGTTGCGACGCCTGGGAAACTCAGACCATGCCGGTGTTCCTGTTCTATCTGATCACCGACAACTAAACCGGCTACTCTCACTGAATACCCCGAGTGCACGATGACATCTCAGGGGAGTTGCTACGTCGTCAGCGTCTTGAAGTATCTGCAATATCCGGCGGGCCTCGAAGCCGGATTCATGCTGGCCAAAGCACCCCTGCAAGACTGCTCCATTGCCGTTGCGAACGACGGCGAACTCGTACCCGGGGCCGGCAAGCATCGAAGGGTATCCGGTCTGCCAGATGCTCATCCCGAACACCACGGTCACGGTATCCGGGCAGAGCACCGGGTCGTTTACCGGCGACAGCGGCACTCCTTACATGGTGTTTGGGGGGGCCTGCCGGATCATTCTCCGCCGCCATTGCGCCGGGAAGCATGGTGACAATCGGGGTCGCGCCGGGATTCGATTACTTTACGACCCACTCGTTTTTTATTGATTTCACCGCGGGTACGGAGGGCTGGAAGTGAGCCCGAACACCCGCCGCGCATTGGCGTAATACACCTTATCGATGACTTTCTTCGGAAGCGCCAGCCCCTTGACGCCGGCTTTGATGGCTTCGATGTTCTGGCGGCCTGACGTCGCAAGATAGACCCAGTCCGAGCGCCAGAACGTGTCCGCTTCCGTCGAAAATGCGCCCTTGGTCGGCGGGTTCTGCGCACGTTCAGTGGCGTCCGGCGGTTCCGCGGTCAGATCGGTGCCGTAGAGAATCCGATCCTGGTAATGAACGAAAAAGCGCCGCACCTTGGCGTACTGGGTCTTGGACTGATATTGAACCTGGGTCATGCGCGCCGCCAGATCAATACTGGCATTGGGATACGCATCCAGGAACCTGGCCAATCGATCGACGCTCCATTCCAGGCTCGCCATGTGCGCGCCGACGAAGTGCAGTTGCGGATGCCGGGCGACGAATCGATCACGCGCGTCCATTAAGCTTTCGTAGCTGGGCTGCTCCGGATGCAGGTACATGTAGTACTCCGGATGGTCGCGGAAATAGCTGCGGTCATTTTCGGTGGTCATGGCGTCGAGCGGCAACCAGCAATTCTTAGGCTCGGCCTGGTGCGCGATCAACGGGATTCCACGCTCTTCGAGGTGCTTCATCACTCCATCGAAACCCGGATCATCCAGCATGATGAGCTGGCCTTGCGCATTTTTCTCCACCATGCCGATGTTCTTCCAGACCTTCACGGCAAGCGCGCCGCGCGCAAGCTCCGAATCGAGGTGCGCAACGGTGTTCGCCGTCCAGTCCGCGCCGCCGAACCCGATCATGGAAAACGTCGTCGCGAAGTGGAAATGCGCAGGGTCGGCCGCCGCCAGCTTATGGGCGATGTCTGCTTGGGTCTCGAGCTTGGGAAAATCCGGGTAGTCGACGTTGATCGACATAATCTCGAAGCCATCTTTGACCGCAACGTCCAGGAAAACTCGGTCGTCGCTGTTCGCATGCACATGCGCGTCGAATTTGGGTACGCGCGCGAAATCGTCCGCCGTATACGTCGATGCCGCCTGCGCGCTGCCCGCCGCGCCCGCTACGCCCGCTACGCCCGCTATCAGGCAAATCAATCCCTCTCGTATGAATTTCAACATCACTGCGTTTCCTCCAATGAAGGACCTGCGCCATGCGTGCGGGATAGTTGCGCCACTGCCGGCGGCGTCAACGGTGATCCCGACAGTTTGGCGGCGTACAGCGCAGCGCCCGCTGGCGGTGCGAGCCGCGGCGCGGCGAATTCATAGCGCCGCTCGCCGTTAGCCAAGATCGACTCGAGCTTCTGCGTGAGTCCGATGTCCTGGTGAAACATGCCACCGGAGTATGAGACGGGCAGCGGCGGCTGCTGCGGAGCGCCGAGTTGATCCCGCACTGCGTGCACCACCGCCGCGAGTTCCTGTGCCGCCATCTCGATGATGAACTGCGCCTGGCGGTCCCCGGCACGGGCCGCGCGTGACACCATCGGCGCCAGCGCGGCCAGTTCGCTGCGCGTCATGGGCGGCGGTCCGTACACAGCGGCGCATACGTCAAGGTCGGCGCGCACCTTGAAGTGCCGGCGCATGAGTTCGTATAGCGGGCCCTGGTCCATCCTGCCGTCGCTCATCCGCGAAAAAAGAGTCAGTCCTTCACGGGCCACCCAGTAGGCCGAACCTTCATCACTGAATAGTTCACCCCAGCCGCCCGCGCGCGCACTGCGGCCGTCGAATTCCCCGTAGCCGATGGAGCCCGTGCCGGCCACGATATTGATGCCGTCGCGGCCGGCGAGCGCAGCAGCCCAGCCGCACACCATATCGTTCACACAGCGATATTTGGGGGCCGGCAACAGGCCTTCGACGATGGCATCCAGGCGTGGCAGCAGCGCGCTATCCTCGCCGTACGCCGGCAGGCCGATGCACGCAAAACTGACCTCATTGGCAGAAAGCGAGGCGTCCGCGAGCAGGCCGCGAATGCCCTGCATCATCATGGTCCGCAACGCCTCGACCCCGATCTCCAGATAATAGGCCGAACCCTCGCGCCGCGACGCGAGCACCTGCCCCGATTCGTCGATCAACAGAAAGTCGGTCTTGGTGCCGCCGCCGTCAACACCGAGGAAAATCTTCACCGTTGCGGTCTCCAGGGATAAATCGTGAAACCGGGGACCACGCGGTTGACCACGCCCTGTTGGTTGGGCAAGTCGGGGGTTAGCTTCAGCACCATCGATTGCAGGAATGCCAGGGTCTGTGCGAATACCACGTAGGGCAGGCACAGCCCGAGACTCGATGCGGCCGTGGCGCCCGGCAAGCTAATGTGATCGGCGTGCTGCGCCGGCGCCCCGGTGCCGAGCGTCACTACACGCGCGGCCACACCGTCCGCGCGCAGCTCCTTGAGCACATCCAACTCGTAGCGTTGAGTGTAGGCATCGTTGCCAAGGAACATGACCACCAGCGTCTTGCCGTTGACGATGGTTTTGGGACCGTGGCGGAAGCCCAACGGCGTTTCCGACAGTGTCACTACCCGGCCATCGCTGAGCTCGAGCATTTTCAAAGCCGCTTCGCGCGCCAGGCCTTTGCACTCATTGCTGCCAAGGTACACCACGCGCTCGAAGCCGCTGCCCGCCAAACTCGCGGCCAGCGGGGTTGCGGCTTGCAGAATATGGGCCGCCCAGGCGACAAGTGCCGCCACTGCCTCATCGGGCAGCAAGTCGAAGCCCAACGCCGCGGTCAGCAGCATGCCGGAAAAGCTCGATGTCATGGCAAAGCCGCGGTCGTTGGTTTCCTCCGGCAGCAGCACCACGTGTGCGTTCGGCCCGGTTGCGCCGCGGCGGTATAGAGCGCCCTCCTGATTGCAAGTGACGATGAGGTGGTGACAATCGGACACAGCCTGTTCCGCCAACGTGACCGCCGCGACGCTCTCCGGGCTGTTGCCGGATCGCGCAAACGACACCAACAAGAGCGGCGCTGCGGGGTCCAGCCAACTGTCGGGCGATCCGACCAGATCGGTGGTCGACACTGCCTGCACCTGATGACCTTTTCTGGTCATGGCCGAGGCCAGGCACTCGCCGACGAAGGCCGAACTGCCCGCTCCCGTCAACACAATGCGCATATTCGGACGCCGCAGCAGCGGCTCAAGATAGGCGCGCAACGCGCCGCGCTCACCTGACATGCGGCGCCCGATGTCGGCCCACACCGCGGGCTGTTGCGAGATTTCGCGCGCGGTCCAGTAGCCGCCCGCGTGCTCGAGCTCAGCCTGCGTGATTCCAAGATAATTCATTCGTTTCCTAAAGTTTGAGCGGCCTGCCTCGAGCGGCCGGATTGCAGGCATCGTCATAATGGTGGAGCACCTGCACGACGCCGTCGCGCACCAGCGCGCGCGGCTCGTTCTTCAATCTGCCGTCACGGATGGCGGCATATTGCGCGGGGAGATATTGGCTGAGCAAGGTCATGGGGATGGCGGCGGCCGCAAGGCTTTCGAGCATCTGCGCGCACGCCTGCGCAACCTCCGGCATGCTCCAGTAATAGCGGACACGGTCACTCAAGCTGAACTGCAAATCGAAATGCAGTTGATCCGGGTCGAGATAGTAGGCCTTCCAGTACTTGGGCTCGTGCAGCATGGTCTCGAGCACGATGTCTTTGAGCGATCCCTGCCCCGGCGTCAGGCCCAATTCCGCGGCGACGTCCGATAGCGCCCACAAGGTTTCGCGCAGCGCGAAGGTTACGCCGGGGCCCACTTTCAAGATGGCGAAGTGATCTTCCACCAAGGACTTGAGCGCAGCGGGTGTTTGATAGTCCGTCGAATGCGCCTCGAACACCATGCCGGGCACGGGCTCTATGCTGCTGCTCAATGCGGCCGCCTTGGCGCGCTGATAATCGATCACTTGATGGTGATCGAACTCGACGCCGGGCTGCACCACCAGGCCGATGACGCGTTGCCAGGCATCTTCCAGCCCATGGCGCGTGAAGGCCGCGCGATGCGCGTCGATGGTCGCGGCCGCCGCGGCGGGTGTGGTGACGGCAAGTTCACTCAAGGTCTCGTGGGCGCCGCCCGGCACCGGCACTTCTGAGCCGACGATATACACGGGAGGCTCACCGCCGGCGCTGCGCCACGACGCTTCCGTGATGGCGGCCAGTGTCGCCGTACGTTCGGCGATCAGCGCATCTCCCAAGGCGGGCGGATCGCCGGCACAGGCCATGGAACAATCCAAGTGAATCTTTCGAAAACCGGCCGCCACATATTCGGCTACCATCACCGCGGACTTCGCCAATGCAGCGCCGGCATCCAAGCTCTGCCAGGCATTCGGGCCCAGATGATCGCCGCCGAGCACCACCCGATGACGGGGCAAGCCGACGCTGTCCGCTTTGGCCTGCACCAGATCTCGAAACGCCGCGGGACGCATGCCCGTGTAGCCGCCGTCCTGATTGACCTGATTCGAGGTGGCCTCGATCAGCGCCACACCGTTTGAGTGCAACGCCAATTGTAGGGCGGCTTCCAACACCTGCGGATGCGCCGAACACACCGAATAGATGCCCACCGGCTCGCCTGACGTATGGCGGCGAATCACATCCAACAGAATGCTCATGCCGGCGTTGCCGCGGTCTTTTCTTCGGGCTCGATGGCGAGCAGGCTCGCGGCAATGACCGCGAGAACGATGCCGGCGACAGTGATCGCATTGGGCATAACGCCCAATACCAGCATGGAGACCACCGCCGTCATCAGCGGCGCCCCGGCGTTGGCGAGCGGCGCCACCACGATCGCCCTGCCGTAGCGAAAGGCATACACCAGCGTCAACGCACCCACGGCGTTTAGAATCTGTGTGAGCGCGGCAAGGCCAGGCCCTTGCCAGCCGTAGTTGATGGGAGTCGAGAAATCCGACATCCACAGTGCCACCGGAATCAGCAGAAGTCCCGTCACCGTCATATAAAAAAATATATTCTCGGCGTTCATGGTGCGATTCGCGAGTTTCATGAAGTACGCCTGCACGCCCCAGGCGAGAAGGATGATCAGCGCGTAGAAAAACCACGCCACGCCCTGACCCGCGGCGGCCGGCTCCCCGCCGGGAACATAATTAAAGAGTGGCAGCGCGATCAGCGCCAGCACCACCCCCAGCGCGCCCCATTTGGTCACCCGCTCCTTCAACAGAATCAACGACAGCGCGATGGTGATCACCGGCGAGAGTGCAATGATGGGGAAAATCAAATACGTGGGCCCGGTGTGCACGGCGTGGAATAGCAGCATCTGGCCGCCTGCACCGGTGAGCCCGATCAGCGAGCCCAAAAACACCGAACGGCCGTCGCGTGAGATTGCCCACCTCACCCGCTGCATCGCGTATAGCGCCGGCGGAATCATGGTTAGTGCCCACACCACGTACACCAAGGTTTCCGGAAACCCGTGCCGCGTCGGAAACTCCGCGAACGCGCCCCACACGCCCCAAAAAAACGTGGTGATCAGCGCGTAGATGAGCCAGGGTTTCTTCACTTCAGAATCGATACGACGCGCCGAACACGTAGCTGCGGCCGTACGCGCTGTAGCCCTGACCCGTGCCGCTGGCGCTCTCGCCGACGAGTTGGCCCGGTCCCCACGGCAACAAGGGATTGCCGTTGAGATAGGTGCGCGCAATGGCATTGGTGAGGTTCTTGCCTTCGACGTACACCTCGAAGCCCTTGTATATCCGGTAATGCGCGCTCGCCGTCACCCACGAGAAGGAATCGGCGATGGCCGGCCACCCCGGCACTTCCGTGCACGCCGAGCAATAGGTGGTGTAGCTCGAGGTGTGGTCCCAGTTCACGTCCGCGTTGAACGGTCCCTTGTCATAGATGAGGCTGACCGAGAAGGTGGTGGGCGGCGCTTCGTTGACCGCGCCGGTGGCGTTGCCGAACTGATCGTAGCCCTTGCTCCAGGTATGGGTGTACTGCACGTGCGTGCCCAGGCCATTGTTGAGGAAGTGCTGCCAGCTCAGCTCGATACCGGTGTAGGTCGACTTGGCGCCGTTGGCCGGAGCGTTGATGGTCCAGAGAAACGGCTTCGACGGGTTGTTCGCTGAGCCCGGCGGCCCGTTATCGTATTCCAAGGTGCCCAGATTGACGCTGGTTTGTGTGCCGGTATAGATGTCGTTCGTGACTTTCTTGCCGAATAGCGCTGCGTTGAGCGCCGCGTGCGGCTGGTAATACCATTCGAGCGACAGATCCACGGACCAGGCCTTGATGGGCTTGAGTCCGGCGGTGCCGGTGTAGTCGAGTAGGGGCGTGCCATTGATGGCCTGGTTGGTGGAGTTTGGCGCCAACTGATTCAAATTCGGACGCGAGAGGGTCTCACCCGCCGCTGCCCGAAACTGCAGCCGGTCCGGCACCACCCAGTAGCTTACGTTCGCGGACGGCAGCGCCAGAGTGTAGCTCGCCTCCTGCAGGAACTGCGACGCGGTGCTGTAATCCACGTTGAAGCTCTGCACTGAATTGCTCGAATTAAGGGTCCATATGTCCGTCGGCACGGATTCGGCGGTGGCGGCCAGGGTCGAGGTGTGCACCACGCGTACGCCGACATTTCCCGACCAGTTGTTGCCGGCAAAGGTGGCTTCCGTATAGAAGGAATAGGTCTTCTCTTGGACCTGATAGGAATTGAACGGGTTCGGCTGCGGCAGCGTACTGGCAAAGTTGAACGGCGTGGCGCACGGCAGCGTAGCGCAGTAGGCAGGGTTGGGCTTGCCGTTCAAGCTCGCCATGAAGGCTAGCAGCTGGGCGGTGTTCAACCTCGGCAATACGGACGGGTACGAACCGCCGGCGCCCTGCATGAAGTTGGTTGGACTTTGGAACGAGATGACATCGAAGCCCTGCGAGCCGAAGGAATAAGGGCTGCACTGCACCGGGCATCCGACGGTTTGGTACAGGGTGCCGTACTGACCGGAGCCGTTGGTCCAGTCGTTGCTGCTGTCGACGCGGTTCTTCTCGCGGTGGTTGTAGCCGACGCCGAAAAGCAGCTTGTCGAAGAATCCCAGGCTGGCCTGGAATTTTCCATCCAGGGTGAAGCCCGTAACCTGGTCGTGCACCGAGTAGCCGTTGAGCCCGTCGTAGTGCGTGGACCAGTATTTGTTATTGTTGAGGAAGCCTGAGTTCATCAGCGCCGTATACGAGCAGTAGCCGGCTTTGGTGGCGCTCGCCGTGCCGCTGGGGCACGCCGAGAGGCCGAGCTGGCTGGGCGGGACCATCACGTTGAGGCTGGGCAGACTGTGCGGCTGGTCGGTGACGGTGATGAAGTCCTCCGCATTTGGCAAAGCCGACACCAAGCCGGCGGTCACGAAGGTATCGGTACCGCCCTCGGGGCGATTCGCGGTCGAGCGATAGGCATCGAAGCCGAGCGAGAATTTGTCGGTGGGCGTCCAGGTGCCCTTCAAGCCATACATTGTCGTGACGACGTTGCGGTTGATGGTGTTGTTGACGATCTCAGGCGTGAAGTTGCTCGACGTCAGTCCGGTGACCACGCCGTTTTTGATGGTCGCGCTCGAATCGGACCAGGTCCCATTGCCATTCTGATCGACGCCGTACGGGAAATAATACGACTGGTTGTAACCAATCTGCGGATCTTGCAGTTTGGTCCAGAGGCCGTCGGCGACCAGCTTCAAGGCGTCGTTGGGGCGCCACTCGAGGCTCCCGGACAGGG
>JANXZQ010000526.1 GCA_025355445.1 Gammaproteobacteria bacterium | reverse complement strand
GTTTACGATCTGCAGGCACCGATCAGCGGAACCATCCTATATCTGTCTGCAGCCGGCACCCTCATCGAAGTAGCCAATCTAATTCACTACTCGAACGGCCTCACCCTGTCGAAGGACGGCACACACTTGCTGGTATCGGAGATGCTGGCCGGACGCATCCTGGCTTTTCCCATCAACGCAAACGGCACCTTGGGTCTACGCACGGTATGGGCGCGGCTCCAGGATCTCGCGCCGCCGACGGCTCACGAGGATGCTTTCAATGGCCCTGACGGCTTCAAACTGGGTCCCGATGGCAATTACTACATCGCGCAGAACGGCTCGAGTCGGGTGCTGGTGGTAAGCGACGCCAGAAAGCTGGTGCGCATCATCACCGTCCCCACCCCCTACGTTACCAATATGAATTTCGGTGCGGATGGCGCGAACACGCTGTATATCACCGGCGTCTTCGACCCGTGGAAAACCCCGTTCCCCGGCGCAGTGTATCGCTGGACGAAGTAACCCCTCGCGTCGCAGGACGCGAGGGAGACTCGTCAGAAGCGATAAGCAGTCATTAGAAACTATAACCAAAAGTCACGCCGATCACTCTCGGCCGCAACGGCGTCTGCTCGACGATGAACTGATCGGTGCTGGTGAATGTGCTGGCATGCGTGTTGTTCAAGTTCTCAGCAAAAACCATGACATTCCAGGCGTCCTTCGCTACACCGAATGACGCGTCGAAAGTCGAGTACGCAGGATTTTCAAATCGCAGTCTACCGGTGGTGATCCCACCGGCCTCCGCAATCGTCGGATTGGAGCCGGCCTGTGTAAATGAATGGCCGGTGTGGACCGCGCCGAATTGAACGAAGGGTTTGTAATCCATGATGTTCCAGTCGTAGCGAGCGCGCAGGCTGAATTGGATCGGAGGTGCGTTCGCACTCGGCGAGCCAATCGGGCCGAACGGGTTGGTGACCGGCGTGCAATTAGCGCCGCTGCTGTCGCAGTTCTGCGTGATGGGCTTGCCGAAGTTTGCGCTCAACGGGTTGTTGGAGATCAACACCGGCGAATTCGTCTGCCGGCTCTGATTCCAGGACGCCGCGCCCTGCAGAGTGAGTCCGGATATCACGTGCGCCACGATCGAGGTCTCGATTCCCTTGATGAGAAAATTCTGGCCGTTGGTATTGTAGAAAATGTTGCCGACCAAGCCAGGATCGAAGAAAGCCACCTGAACGTTGTTCCAGTTCTCGCGGTACACCGCGCCGTTCCATTGCAGCCGCCGGTCCAAGAACTCCGTCTTCCAGCCGATCTCGTTGTTGGTCAACTGGTCGGACTTGTAGGAACTCGGTACCGCGTACTGCTGCACCGCGTCTGGGCCATAGGCATGCAGGGAACCGCCGTTCTGATTGAACCCGCCCGGGCGAAAGCCCTGCGACCAGGTGTAGTACAGCATGGCGTCTGAAGTGACATGCCAGGTCAAGTTGCCGCGGCTCTTGAAGCCGGATTCGCTGTCATGCAAGTGTTGCTTGTCGAGATTGAAATTGTCGGCGACACATCCGCCCGCCGGCGCGCCACCCTCGAAGCAGTAAAAACTACCGCTGACGCTGCCCTTGGAAGTGTTCTCGAAGCGGAAATGACGCGTTCCCGCAGTAATCGTCAATACCTTCGGAATAAGGTCGAAGTCTACCGACGCGAAGAATGCCGTCTGCTTCGTCTCGCGCACCGTGTCCTGATAGAAAGAGGTGTTCGAGGGCTGCACGCCCGGATTCACGACGGTCGATCCGGGTGCAGTGCCTATATCCGCGAAGCAGCCGCTATTTCCCGGCGAGCCGGCTGCGTCGTTCGAGGTGCAGGAAGGGACGGTCTTGTAGCCCCAGCCCGTCTGATCGAATAACTTGTTGTCCTCCCAGTAGGCGCCGGCGATTGCGCGCAAGCGCCAATCGTCCGGTGTGCTCACCCGGAACTCATGTTGCTGGTGGGTGTTGCGCTCCGCCGAGTGCCAGGTCGCGCTCGGCGAGAAGCAGGTTGCGTTGGGATGCAATGCATCTCCCGAGCCCGCCCGATAGCATTGGTAGTAATCGGCATAGAAGCCGCGCGCGTAGTTCGTGTAGTCGCCGACTTGCTCGACGTTGCGCACCAGGTAGCCGCCGGTGTACACGGCTTTTAATTCGCCGAACTTGCCGTTCAAGGTCCATGCAGTGCTTTCAAACTTGTCCTTGTCGTAGGCGGCATTGAACAGCGTTGCTTCGAGCGGTTGCAGCGCCGCGCCGTCCGAGGCCGTGGGCTGCTGGTAGAACACGCCCTTCGAGTTCATTTCCTGATAGGACTGCGTGATCAATACGTCCCAATTGTCGTTGAACTTGTACAGCGCCTCGCCGCGCACGCCCTGGTAGGTGACGGGATTGATCGCCCGGGCCGCTATGCTGTTGTTGTTGATGGACGGACTGCCCGGCGGCACGCAAAAGCCATTGTTCGGCAGACCGTCGGGGCACACTCCATTGACCGCCGGATAGCCCCCGTAGGGAATGCCGATGTCGGTGTCTTTGCGCGTAAAGGTGGCCGCCACATTGTCGATGTAGCCGCCGCGGCTGTCACTGTAGATCACGGCGCGCACAGCCATGGTGTCGGCGATCAGCGGCAGGTTCAACACAGCCGTCACGTCGGAATTCGGATCGCCGTGAGCGGTGACTCCATAGCCGGCTTTCACGCTGCCCTCGGTCACATTGAGCTTGGGCGCATTGGTGATGTAGCGGATCGCGCCGGACTCGGCGCCGGAACCGAATAGAGTTCCCTGCGGACCCTCCAGAACTTCGATGCGATCTATATCGGCGGCATAGATGTCAAGGTTGCGGTTCGGGAGTTGGCCCGATTGATTGTCCAGATAAATGGCGACGTTGGGATAAAGGCCCGTCGAACCGCTGCCCTGGCTGGGCTGAGCGCCGGCGCTCAAGCCCCGCATGAACACTTCGTTCTGTCCGGGCCCGTTATTCGCCGTGGTCACGTTCGGCAGATACTTGATGTAATCGTCGAATGTCGAGATGTTAAGTTGCTGCAATGCCTTGCCCGTAAAGGCCTGCATCGAGATCGGGACGTCTTGCATGCTCTCGCTGCGCCGCTGCGCGGTGACAGTGATTTCCTGAATCGTATCGGAGCCGGAATCGGTGTCGGAGGCCGGCGCGGCCCTGACCAGTCCCGCCGAGGCGCCGCTCAGGATCAGCGCGATCGCGTACGACAGCTGCGGATTTGCGTTCATTGTCTCCCCCTACGATAATTTGTTTTTTCAATCCTACCGTGAAAAACGCCCACCACCTGCTCAGAACTCGCCATGAACGGATCTAAATCCGGCATCGTCAGCCGTTGGGCGCCGCGGGCAAGCCAACCGTCACCCGGCAGCCTTCGCCGATGACGGCATCCACCTCCAACGTGCCGCCCGCGGCGCGCACCCGCTCACGCAGCTGAGCGAGACCGAATCGCTTTCCGGACGTCGGCGCCGGGCGGCGCGTATCGAATCCCACGCCTTCATCGACCACCGTAATTTCCACGCCGGCCGCGGAAACGTCGACTTCCACTTCGGCGGATCGCCGCTGCGAATGCTTCAGGGCGTTCATGAGCAGCTCGCGAATGCAGCGGTAGATCAGGCGTAGACGTTCGCGCGGCAAGTCTGCGGTCCCGGTAAGCCGCCAAACGACGCTGAACTCGAAGCGCGTCCTGAAGAAATCGGCCAGCCAGCGCAGCGTCTCGTCGAGCGACGCATGATCGAGTCCCGGCGGGCTTAGGTCCTGAATCATCACGCGCAGACCCTCCTGTGCTTCGCGTGAAGCCTCGGTCGCCTCATCGAGCAGCATTGCCAGCGGCGAGTGGCCCGCGTGCGCGCGCATCGCCGCCAGAGTCATGCTCTGGCCGGCCAAGACCTGGCCGATCCCGTCGTGCAGATCGGCCGCTGTCTTGCGGCGCGCCGTCTCCTCGGCGACTCCCAGGGCGCGCGCGTAGCTGCGCAGCGCCCGATGCTCGCGTGCGAGCTCATCGAGGAGCGCGCGCTGCTTCAGAGTCATCAAATTGACCAGCAAGGCTCCGCCGCACCCGATCAACAGAAACACATCGATCGCAATGACGACATGCGGCCAACCAGCGACGTTGGCGAGCTCCCGGTAGATGCCGACTCCGTAACCCGCAAACCACACGATGCCCGTAGCCACGATGACCACCCCGATGTTCGTGGTGCGGCGCGAAAACCGCAGCGCCAGCCAGGCGAGGGGCACGCAGAACAGCATGGGCTGCAGGAACGGATCCACCGCCGGCCAGGGCACCACCGCAAAACACATGAACAAGGCGAATATCAAGAAAGACACCGCCCATCCTTCCCAAGACCGCGCTGGAGTCGGAGTCGGTTCCGCGAATCCGAGAATGAGTCCGAACACCATCGGGCCTAAGCTGACGATGGTGAGGACCGATGCGAAAACCCACAGGCCTACGTGGCCGGGAACCAGCGCAATGCCCGCGGCGAGCGCGCCCGTCGCGGAACCGAGCAATGCGCCCGGCAGCGACCCGGCGAACAGCGCCACGATCCAAAGCGGCGATATCACCAGTTGAAAACGCTCTTCGCCGCGGAACAGCCGCATCACCCGCGCGAGCGCCGCAGGACCCATGGACGTCAATACATTTGCCAGCGCGAAACTGCAGCTCAACGGCAGCGATGCCTCTGACCTGATCGTGACCCAGTACATCAGGGATTGCGACAGCAAATCCCATGCCATGGCGCAAAGCGCGACGAGGATCCAGCGGCGCACCGGCAGCAGCATGTAGGCGGCGAAGGTGAGCGCATGCGAGGGCCAGATCGCCGATGAGCCCGCAATGGACTTCGACAGGTACCCGAGAGCAAAGAGCACCGGATATCCCAACGCCAGATACCACATGATGCGCCGCTCGAAACGCCTGCCGGTGCGCTCCGGAGGCAAATCAGTCCATGTCATCGTCGACCCCTGACTCCCTTCACAGCGTGTGGCGCAGGTCCTGCAGCGCAAATCCCGACAACGGCAGGTTCAACCCCCGCAGCCACGCCATGGCTTTGAAACGTTCTCCCATTTCACCCGGCAACATCAGCTGCCGCGCCTGATTGGCCAAGCGCGCAAATCGATTGGCATCCCCGCCCGCCATCTTGTGCATTTCCTGATCGATGCTCAACCCTGCCAGGAAGTAGCTCTGCGTCGTGAAGCCTGAGACGGTGAAGCCGGCTGCACGGGAAGCCTCTGCCAGCAAGGTAT
This sequence comes from Gammaproteobacteria bacterium, assembly GCA_025355445.1. Lineage (GTDB taxonomy): Bacteria > Pseudomonadota > Gammaproteobacteria > Steroidobacterales > Steroidobacteraceae > Bog-1198. The sequence goes on along the minus strand of JANXZQ010000526.1, from coordinate 7,331 downwards.
AGTCCACCCACGCCGTAATGTCTTGTAGTCCGGGAAAGAGAAACGGATCGCCGGTCGCGCGATGACGGAAATGGCATAGCAATGTGCCTTCATGACGCTCCGCCAGGTAATACTGTGAGCGCGGCAACCCATAATCGAACCAAAGCGCGGCGCCGTTGCGCAGGGATCGAGTGACGCTGTGCGTCCACGCCGTCAGTCGTGGGCAGTACTCCGACACATACCCGTCATCCCAGGCGCCCCCGGAATTCGCCAGCCGTGCGCCGGCCTCCGCCACCTGCGAGCTTGCCGGCCGCGCGGCCTCGGCCAAGCGGCCTGCGTCGATCACGACGCCGAGTTCCTCGACCCGGTCCGGATGCCAGCGAAAGCGCCTGACCGGGAGTGCATCCAGTACTTCGTTGGCGAGGATCAGCCCATTGAAAGGCTCCACCGGCGGCTGATCCAGCCATTGCACGCGTTCCTGAAGATGCGGCAGACGCCGCGCGAGGTGGTCGCGCTGGCGCTCGCGCAGGTCGGCGCTGATGTCGAGAATCCAATAGCGCGCCGGCAATTGCCCAAGCGTTTCCAGCCGCGACAGGACCTCGGCCGCGAGGCGTCCGCTGCCGGCGCCTATTTCCAAGATGCATCCGCCGCCCAGCGCGCCCAAGACCTCGGCGCACTGGCGCGCAACGCAGGCGCCAAACAGGCTCGATACCTCCGGAGCAGTTGTAAAATCGCCGCCGGCGCCGAATTTGTGCGCGCCCGCGCTGTAATAGCCCAAGCCCGGTGCATACAGCACCAGTTCCATGTACCGCTCGAAGCTCAGCCAGCCGTCCGCTGCCGCGATCTGCGCCGCCAAGTAGTCATGCATGCGGGCGGCCTGCCGCGCCTGCGCGTCAGTCAGCGCGAGTTCACGCGGATTATGCATTGCGGTATCGTTGCGGCGCATGAAACCCAGTATCGAGAATGCGTCGTTGCGCGATCAGGTGGTGTTGATCACCGGCGGCGCGCGCCGCGTCGGGGCGCAGATCGCACGCACGCTGCACGCGGCAGGAGCGAACATACTCATTCATTATCGATCCTCCGCCGCCGCCGCAATCGCCTTGGCCGATGAATTCAACCACGCCCGTGCCCATTCGGCCGCGATACATGCGGCCCATCTGTCGAATGCCGAGGCGCCTGAAAAATTGGTGGCCGCCGCGCTGTTGGAATTTGGGCGCCTCGACATTCTAATCAACAATGCGTCGAGTTTTTACCCGACGCCGGTCGGTCAAATCACACTCCCACAGTGGGATGATCTCATCGGCAGCAACTTGAAAGCACCCTTGTTTCTCTCGCAGGCGGCGGCGCCGAGCCTGGCCAAGCAGCGCGGCCTCATCATCAATATGATCGATATCCACGCGCTGCGGCCGCTCAAGGGGCATCCGGTGTACAGCACGGCCAAAGCCGGCCTCGCGATGCTGACGCGCGCCCTGGCGCGCGAACTAGGCCCCGACGTACGCGTCAATGGAATTGCGCCGGGGCCGGTGCTGTGGCCGGAGGGCGAGATGGATGCGGACCTGAAGCGCGAAATCATCGATAAGACGGCGCTCAAGCGCCACGGCACGCCGCAGGACATTGCACGCACCGCCTTGTTTTTGGCGAGGGATGCGCCCTACATCACCGGACAAATCATCGCCGTCGACGGCGGCCGCAGCATATAGCCGCAGCGTATAGCCGTGGCGTCAGGCCTTAGGCCAGGTCCGGCAGCGGCTCCCGGAGCAGCTCGCGCGCACTTTGAATATCGGTGCCCAAGGGACGATCGTCGTCATAGCGGGCAATGCGGGCACGCAGCCATCGATACACCGCGTCGGTGTACGGCGCTCGGGCCAGAGGCTCCCGTTGCAGGTCGTAGGCCTGCGCCGCCGCCAGCAATTCAATGGCCAGAATAGCCTCTGCGTTGTCGATGATCTTCAGCAGCTTGAGCGCCGCCGGCGTCGCATGGCTGAGATGATCCTCCTGCAACCCTGAGGTAACACCGCCGTCAAGGCTGGCTGGCGCGGCCAGCCGCCGATTCTCCGCAACCAGCGACACCGCCGTGTACTGCGCAATCATGAATCCGGAACGCGCGCCTTCGTCCACCGACAGAAAGGCAGGCAGATGGCTCACCAGCGGGTTTACCAGGCGATCCACACGGCGCTCCGACATGGCTGCCACTTCCGCCACGGCGACACCCAGCGAATCTGCGCTCAGCCCAAGCGCTGCGCCAACCGCGTTGGCGCCCGACAAGGCACGCGGTGCGTCCACCGTGCCGACGACCACCGGATTGTCGCTCACCGATGCCAATTCATCGTCTACGACTTGGGCCGCGCGCGTGAACACATCGCGCGCGGCGCCGTGCACTTGCGGCACTGCGCGCAGGCTCAAGGGGTCCTGAGTCCGCCGGCCCGCGCTCTTATCAAGGATCGCGCTGCCGTACAGCGCAGCCCGCAGCCGCTCGCCAACGCGCCGCACTCCGTCCGAGACACGCAGTCCCAAGGCCTCGGCATCGAATACGGCCAGCTGGCCGTGCAGATTCTCGAATGTCATGGCAGCGACCACGTCCGCGGCGTCGAGCAAGCGCTCCGTCCTCGTCAGAGCAAGCGCCGACAGACCCGTAGCACACGGAGTTCCATTGACCAGGCTCAACCCCTCCTTGGCGCGCAGCACCAGCGGCGCAAGGCGCATCGACTCGAGCGCTTCAGCCCCGCTGATCCAACGGCCACGGGACAGCGCCCTGCCTTGCCCGATCAGCAGCAGCGCGATATGCGCCATGTGCGAGAGGTATCCGACTGATCCCAAGGTCGGGACCTCAGGCGCGCAATCGAACTCGAGCATTGCCAGCAGAGCGCCCGTCACCGCCTGGCGCACGCCGGAAAAACCATGCGAAAAATTATTGATGGCCGCCGCGATGATCGCGCGCACCGCAACGGGTTCGAGCGGGAGGCCGACTCCGACTGCGTGGCTCATCACGATGTTTCGCGACAGTTGCTCCTGCTGGGGCTGCGCTATCACCACATCGCACAACGCGCCTACGCCTGTATTCACGCCATAGGCGCGCACGCCTTTGCGAACGATGGATTCCACCAGCGCGCGCGCCGCATGAATTCGAGCCTGTGCAGCGTCCGACAGCGCCAGCGGTTCGCCTTCGGCCACAACTCCAACTTGCCGCCAGGTGAGGGGGCGGTCGAGAAGAATGCGTTGCGGCATGTGCGTGCGCCGATGGATTCGTCTTTAGGACTGGGTGGCGATCTTGGCGGCCCTGTGTGCGAGCCATTTCGCGAGGGTGTCGCGGTCACGCTCGAGCTTCACACCGACGTCGCGCGAGCCGCGGATCGCCCCCGGCTTGCTCAGCGAGAGGCCGACCCAGGCGACGCCGAACTCCTCCAACAGCAGCATGGCGATGTGTTCGGCGAGGGTTTCGACCAGGTGAAATTTCGATTCCTCGACGAAGGCCAGCACGCGCTTGGCAATGCGCTTGTAATTGAGCGTGTCGTCGATGGAATCGGAAAGAGCGGCCTTGTTGATGTCGGCGCTGATTTCGATATCCACGATGACGGTCTGCTTGACCTGCCGCTCCCAGTCGAAAATGCCGACGATGGCCTCGGTCTTGAGCGCATGTATGAAAATCTTGTCCATTAAGCCATTGCTCCGCTATCCCCCAGTTCCCAGTTCGCTCGGGCCTCGATCGACAGCAGGCTCGGCTGCAATCCGGCCGCCAGGCGCATGCAGCCCGCCAGCGCGATCATGGCCCCATTGTCCGTACAGAATTCGGCGCGAGGAAAGTGCAATTCCGCACCTGCGCCCCGCGCCACAACAGCCAGCCGTTCTCGCAGGCGGCGATTGGCCCCCACGCCGCCGGCTACCACCAACCGCCGATGGCCCGTCAGTTCGAGCGCACGGCGGCATTTCTCGGCGAGGGTGTCGACCACTGCTTCCTGGAAACCGCGCGCGACGTCTGCTCGAATCGCGTCGTCCAAAACGCGGCCCCGCAAGGCTACTAGGGCGGCTGTCTTCAAGCCACTGAAACTGAATTCGAGCCCCGGACGGTCCAACATGGGCCGCGGGAACACAAAGCGATCGCGGCGCCCGCTCTCCGCCAACTTGGCCAGTGCGGCGCCTCCTGGGTAGGGCAGCCCCAAGAGCTTGGCGGTCTTGTCGAAAGCCTCGCCGGCCGCGTCATCCAAGGTTTCCCCCAGAATTCGGTACTCGCCGAGTCCCGTCACGTCCACCAGCTGGGTATGGCCGCCGGACACCAACAGCGCGAGAAACGGGAAGTTCGGCGGATCCGGCTCCAACAAGGGTGCCAGCAGGTGCCCCTCCAAATGGTGTATGCCCAGCACGGGCTTATTCCAAGCCAACCCCAAACTGGCGGCGAATGCCGCCCCGACCAGTAAGGCGCCGATGAGACCGGGTCCTGCGGTGTAGGCCACTGCGTCGATCGATCGCCGGTCGGAATTGGCCTCGGCAAGAGCCTGGCGAACCAGCGGCAGCAGCCGGCGAACGTGGTCGCGGGAGGCGAGTTCCGGCACTACTCCCCCATAGGCCTGATGCATGGCGACCTGGCTGTGCAGCGCGTGAGCCAACAACCCCAAGCGGGCGTCGTAGACGGCGACCGCGGTCTCATCGCAGGAACTCTCAATGCCGATGACGCGCATAAACCCCCATTAACACCTAAACGCCCCGCGCCGCGCCGTTAAGCCTATCCTCTGGCGCAGCCTTTGCCTTTTGCCGGGGCGCACTTTAGAATGCGCCCCCCTGTCGCCGAAACCCGGCGGCCGCGCCAACCATTTGAGGTTTGAATGCCCAGCGTTCGTGTTCGCGAGAATGAGTATTTTGATGCCGCCCTGCGGCGCTTCAAGCGTGCCTGTGAGAAGGCGGGTGTCCTCACCGAGCTTCGGCGGCGGGAATTCTACGAGAAGCCCACTCAAGAACGTAAGCGAAAAAAGGCGGCCGCGGTAAAACGGCATTTGAAGCGCCTGTCGCGCGAGAATATGCGCGGCACGGGCGGTGCCCCATCCTCGCCCCCGGCAGCGGCTCCGGCTCGACCCTCCTACTAGGGATTGACAGGCCGGGTACGGCCCGGGTACGGCGGGTACGGATGTCTCTCAAAGATCGCATTACGGATGACATGAAGGCGGCGATGCGCTCCGGTGAGAAGGAGCGGCTCGGTGTCATCCGCATGATCACCTCTGCCATCAAGCAGCGCGAGGTCGACGAACGCATCACTCTCGACGACAGCCAGGTTTTGAGCGTCCTCGAGAAAATGATCAAGCAGCGCAAGGAATCGTTGGTGATGTTCCAGGCCGGCAATCGCCAGGATCTGGTCGACAAGGAGTCGGCGGAGATTACATTGCTGCAGGGCTATCTGCCTTCCCCACTGAGCGACTCCGACATTGACGTTCTGATCGGCGAAGCCATCGCCGCCACCGGTGCGGCCAGCATCAAGGACATGGGCAAGGTCATGGCCATCATCAAGGCCAAGGCGCAGGGCCGGGCGGATATGGCCGCCGTAGGCGCGAAAATCAAAGCCCACTTAAGCGGATAACGCCAAGGGCGGTCCATGACCGGCCGTATTCCAGACTCGTTTCTAGACGAACTCGTTTCGCGTTCGGATATCGTAGACATCATCAGCGCTCGCGTGCCCCTGAAAAAGGCCGGCCGCGAGTACAAAGCCTGCTGCCCATTCCACAACGAGAAATCGCCGTCATTTTCGGTCAGCGCCGATAAGCAGTTCTACCATTGCTTCGGCTGCGGCGCCCACGGCACCGTGATCGGATTTCTCATGCAATACGAGAAGATGGAATTTCTCGACGCAGTGGCGGATCTTGCGCAGCGGGCGGGGCTCGAATTGCCGCGCGAGGCGCAGGCGCCGCGCGAACCCGGCAGCGCGGACTTGCATGACCTGATGCTGCACGCGGCGCGATTCTTCGAGCAAAACCTAAGCGATAACGCGCGCGCACAAGCCTACGTGCAGCGGCGCGGCATCGACGCCAAGATCAGCGCCAAGTTCAGCTTGGGCTATGCGCCGGACGCCTGGGACGCGCTGCTCAAACGTTTTGGCGGGCAGGAGGAGGACCAGCGCCGCCTTCTGCAAGTGGGCTTGATCCTCGAGCGCAGCGGCGAGCGCAGCAGCGGCTGCTACGACCGATTCCGCGATCGGCTGATGTTCCCGATTCGCGATTCGCGCGGCCGCGTCATCGGCTTCGGCGGGCGGGTGATCGATCAGGGCGAGCCGAAATACATGAATTCGCCTGAAACCCCGCTGTTTCACAAAGGCAGAGAGCTTTATGGCCTGTACGAGGCGCGCCAGGCGCGCGGCGATTTCAAGCGTCTGTTGATCGTCGAGGGCTACATGGATGTCGTGCGCCTGCATCAGGCCGGGATTACCTATGCCGTGGCCACGCTGGGAACGGCCACGACGCAAGAGCACCTGAATAAGATCTTCCGCATAACCAGTGAAGTCGTGTTCTGCTTCGACGGCGATCGCGCCGGGCGGCAAGCGGCGTGGCGGGCGCTGGAAAACGCACTGCCCCTGGCGCGGGATGGCCGGGAACTGAAGTTCATGTTCCTGCCCGAAGGCCACGATCCCGACACGTTGGTGGCCCTGGAAGGCCCCGAAGTGTTCGAGAATCGCCTGAAGGAATCGCTGCCGCTCTCGGAGTATCTGGTGCAGCAGTTGATTGCCGACGTCGACCTGGAACACGTCGACGGCCGCGCCAAACTCAAGGCCCTGGCGGGGCCCCTCTTTTCGCGTATGCCGGAGGGCATTTACAGGGAAATGCTCGCCGATCGGCTCGCCTCCAGGGTCGGGATGCCGGCGAACAAATTGAAGGAATTCTTCGCTGCCGGCGAGCCCAAGCGCAGCGCCGCAAACGCCCCGGAACCTCATGGCCGGCAGCGCGGTCGGATCAGCGCCGGGCGAGGCAATCTGCTGACGCAGGCCATTACCCTGGTGCTCCATCACCCCAGGGCCGCGGCTGCGGTGGAGCATCCCGACGCCTTGGGTAGCGTCGATAAACCCGGGGTCGCGGTCCTCAAGGAACTGCTCGCGCAAGCCGCGGCGGCATCCAATCCGAGCACTGCGATGCTGCTCGAGCGCTGGCGCGATCTGCCCGAATACGGGCGTTTGGCCGAACTCGCCATGGGCGAGCCCCTCGTGGCGGAACCCGAGGCGGCGGCGAAAGAACTGCGAATGGCGGTTGCAAAGCTGCTGAACGAGTATGGCCCGGGCCGCAGAATGGACGAATTATTGCGAAAAGCCGAGGAAATGGGCTTGAATTACGATGAAAAGGCCGAATTAACCTTACTTCTCAAGTCAAAAGGCCGCCCGCAGG
>JANXZQ010000500.1 GCA_025355445.1 Gammaproteobacteria bacterium | reverse complement strand
CGCTTTTGCGCTCGATGATCCTTCGGTCACAGAGAATTTAAGGCAGAGTGTGCTGGCCGGATTTGAAGAGGATAGAGATATCATCGTCGCTCAGCAGCAGATCCTCGATCTCGCGCCGGACGCGCCCATGCTCGCCATGCGCATGGACACCGCGCTCGCGAGCTTTCGCACCATGGTGGAGAAGGCCATTGCCGATGAGCGAGGGCCGATAGATGAACGTAGCCGCAGCAATTAAGAGGGTTGACATGACGAAGCGAAACGGAACCCAGGACTTGGTGCGGGCCGGGTTGCTCATTGGACTCATCGGCGCACTGGCCAATTCGGCCAACGCGGTTCGTACGGAATCCACGCAACGCGTGTCGCCTGCGGCGTCGCCGGCGGCCGAGTCGGTCCCCGCATCCGATTGGCACATCACGGTGCGCGAGTTGGCCGCCAAGCACTTCAAGAATCCGGCATGGGGCTATTCGCACTGCCTGCGTGACTATGCTCTGGCTCGCGAATTGGCCGCGGCCGACCACGTGACGCTCGATGACGATGTGTTATTTGCCGCCGCCTATCTGCACGACATCGCGGCATTTCCGCCCTGGGAAAAGCAAAAGCTCGATCATTCGGACGTCGCCGCAGACCTCATCGACACCATCCTCAAAGGCAGCGGTTTTCCTATGGCCAAAATCGAGGCGGTACGCGGCGCCATCCGCACGCATATGTACTACCGCGATCCCATTGGCCCCGAAGCACTGTACCTGCACGACGCCGACGCTCTCGATTGGCTCGGCGCCATCGGTGTGGCGCGAATTTTCGGGTTGGTCGACCCGCGGGGTGGCGATCCCGATGGTCCGAAGGCCGTGAAAATGCTCGAGGACAACCTCAAGAACACACCGTCCTGCGTGCTCTCCCCTGCCGGCAAGGCGCTGGTGCCGGCGCGCAAAGCCGAACTGGAGCAATTCCTCAAGGAGCTGAGGCACGAGACGGAGAATCTGAAGACGCTGTAGTCCAGTACCGTCAAGCCTGGAATATTGTCGTGTCTCCCGAATTTCGCGGCCTGGCGCTACGGCGTGCCGCGATGGATGGGATCGATCCAGTACACCTCTTCCACGCGTTCCGCGGCATCGATATTGAGGTTGACGACCACAGACTCGTTGTCGCTTCGAACTAACACGCATTCTAGGGGGGTATCGCTCGATCGATTGATCTCTTGATGCGGCACGTACGGCGGCACGAAGATGAAATCGCCGGCGTCGGCCTCGGCGACGAATTCCAATCGGTCGCCCCAGCGCATGCGGGCCACTCCGCGCACCACGTAAATGACACTTTCCAGCGGGCCGTGGTGATGTGCACCGGTCTTTGCATTCGGATGGATGACCACTGTACCGGCCCAGATCTTCTGCGCGCCGCGCGCGGAATTAATGGCCGCCGCGCGCAACATGCCCGGTGTCTGCGCGGTATTGCTGTCCAGCCGATCGCTCTTGATGACCTTGACGCCTTCAGCGCGCCAGTCAATTTTTCGAGATTCCTCCAGTGTCTTCTCCAGCGGCTCGTCGCTTCTCAACCTGCGAGTGCCTTGATCAGCACATCCCAATAGGTCAATCCTTTGTAGAACTCTTTGACTCGAATTCGCTCATTCAGGCCATGCGCGAACTCTTCGCTGTCCATGATGAAGACGCTGCCTGCGCCGTAGGTAGGGATTCCGGCGTTTCGATATACCGCACCGTCTGTGGCGTAGGCGGCTTGCGTCGGCACCACGGGTGTACCGGGATCCGAAGCCGCGACTGCTTTCTCTACGGCTTTCATCACGTCTGCACGCATGGGGGAGGCATCCGACACCAACGCATCGTACCCCTGCTTCACTTCGACCTTCGGACCCACCAGCCCTTGCAGGGTCTTCTGGACGTCCGCCGCACTGGTGCCTGGGAAAATCCGGCAATTGATGGTGGCGGTGGCCGATTGCGGGAGCGCGTTTTCCGCGTGGCCGCCGCTGAGCATGGTCGCCACACAGGTGGTGCGGATACGGCCGATGTGTGCCGGAGTCTTGGAGATCTCTGCCGCCGCCGCGGCATTGCCAGGGTCAGCGGCAAACTGCGCCATGGCCTCACCGATCGGCCCCTGGGTTACATGGCTCGCCGCCTTGAAATCGCCGATGGTCCATTCGTTCCACTTCACGGGAAATTGGTAGCCTTGCACCGCCTTGAGCGCGTCCGCCAGTTCATAGATGGCATTGTCAGGGCGCGGTTGCGAACTGTGGCCGCCTGGATTGCGCGTAGTCACCAGGTATTGCGCTGAACTCTTCTCCGCGCCTTGGACATAGAAAATCAGGGCCTTCGCCGTGTCTTCACTTAATACCCCGCCGCCGCCGTCACCATTGAGAGCGAACTCGGCGTCCATCAGATCCCGATGTTTGGTGACTATATCTCTTGCCGTCGCCTGCTCCGTCTCCTCGTCGCCGCTAAAAGCGATGATGAGATCGCGCGTCGGTACGAAGCCCTCAGCCTTGAGACGCAGAAAAGTGGCGGTCAGCAGCGCCACTTCCTGTTTGACGTCCGATGTGCCGCGGCCGTAGAACAATCCCTTCTCCTCAATGAGACGGTAAGGATCCCGCTGCCAGTCGCTGCGCTTGGCCGTGACCACGTCCATGTGGGCGATGAGCGCTATGGGCTTTTCGCGGCGGCCGTTGCCGCCGCTGCCATTGCCTCGGTATCGCACGACCAGGGACGCGGTCTCTCCCAGCGGCAGAATGTGGATGTCGCCGTCGGGGAAGCCACCGGCTTTGAAGCGTTCCGCTAGATACTTGGCCACCAGGGGCACTTTGCCCTTGCCGATGGAGCTTTCGATGGCGATGATATGGGCGAAAATCTCGCGGGCCTGAGCCCGCACCGCATCCGAGGGCGCAGCGGCAGCGTCGGTTGCGGCGCCGGCGACGGTGACGCTCATGCTCAGCGCCGCAGCGGCCAGTAAAACTCTCATCCGTTGCACTCCCATCTGTTGCACTCTCATTTTTCTCGTCGCTCCCCTGATTCGATTTTTCACAAATAGCTGCCAGAATAACCGAACCGAATGAAATCTAGTGCACAAATTCCCGTTTGGACCATCGCCGCACCGGTCTTTGCTGCGGCCGTACTCTTTGCGGCCGGTCTCGAACTGGGTGGATTCATGGTGATATTCATTGCGGTCGGCCTCGCCTGCAGTGTGTTCGCCGCGGTTCACCATGCGGAAGTCATAGCCCACCGGGCCGGAGAACCCTTCGGCACTCTGATCCTTGCGCTCGCCGTTACCCTGATTGAGGTGGCGCTCATCGTGTCCTTGATGACCGCGGGTGGCGAGGAAGCCGCGGGCTTGGCTCGCGACACGGTGTTCGCCGCGGTAATGATCATATTGAATGGCATCATCGGCCTATGCCTGCTCTTGGGAGGCGCCAAGCATCGCGAGCAAAGCTTCGGGTTAGACGGGGTCAGCGCGTCATTGGTTGCCCTGGGAACCATCGTCATCATGACTCTGGTCTTCCCGAATTTCACCGTCACGACTCCGGGTCCCTACTATTCCCCGGGTCAGCTCACGCTCATCGCCATCGTGACCTTGGTCATCTACGGCACCTTCGTATTCACCCAAACCATCGGCCATCGACAGTTCTTTTTGGACGGCGCCGATGACTCCTCGCCGCATGCGGCCATCCCAGGCAACGGCGTCACTGCCGCCAGTTCCGCTCTCCTTCTGCTATGTCTGGCTGGAGTGGTGATGTTGGCAAAGAAACTGGCGCCCAGCCTGGAAGCGGCAGTGCAAAGATTGGGCGCACCGAATGCGCTGGTCGGAGTGATCATTGCGGCAATCGTCTTGCTGCCGGAAGGATTGGCGGCGCTGCGGGCGGCACGCGCAAACCGCCTGCAGACCAGCCTTAATCTGGCATTGGGCTCCGCACTTGCCAGCATTGGGCTCACCATCCCGGCGGTGAGCTTTCTCTCGCTCTATATGAATACGCACCTGCAACTTGGAATCGACTCCAAGTCCACGTTACTGCTGATGCTTTCGCTATTCGTGGCGTCGCTGGTACTGCGTACCGGGCGCACTATTATTCTTCATGGGGTGGTGCTGCTCACCGTATTCGTGGTGTATTTATTTACCACCGTCATTCCTTAATGAATATATTAGAATAGTATCTTATCTAATTGATTAGTAAGAAGTAAGTCTCCATGAAATAGACGCCGTGGAGCGACGATCTCGCGCCCCGTCACTCGCTCGGCACGAAGATCCAAAGCAGCAAGTACACCAATAAGCCTGCCCCCGCGCAGATGATCAACACCGTGAAGAGCAGCCGCCACACCCATGCTTCCATTCCGGTCGACCTTGCAAGGCCGCCGCACACCCCGCCGAACCACCGATCGCTGCGGCTGCGTCGAAAAGAATTTACCGCCGTTACCGCCGGCTCATTGGCGGGACTACGTTCCGCATCCAAGAGCCGCGCCTTCGCGCGCCCGAATTCCTCCTGCGTCAGGGCGCCCTTCGCGTGAAGCTCTGACAGCTTGCTTAAGTCATCACTGAGCGACATGTCGACCTCCCGAGGAACCTAGCTTGCACGTCCAGAATTCAGCGGTTACCCGCTGTACATCCGCAGAACACGGTTTGCGGCGAAAAGTTGCAGAAGCAAGGAAGAAGTATCGAGAACGACGTGCCGCCGTCAATTGCGCGCCGCAACCTCGTCGATGTGCCTGAGCAGGTCCGCCGGATCTTCGTAGACGCGGAACGCTCCAGCACGTGCCAACTCCTCTTCACCGTAACCGCCGGATAACAGCCCGACGCCGAGCCCACGTGCGCGCTGCGCAGCAATCATGTCCCAAATGCTGTCGCCGAGCACCAGCGAATCGCGTATATCGACCCCGAGGCGCGCGGCGGCCGTCAGAAATAGATCAGGATCGGGCTTGGCGTATTTCACTTGATCACGCGTCACCACTGGCACCTTCGCGGGATCAACGCCGAGCGCCGCGAGATTGTGGCCTGCGGTTTCCATGCGCCCGCTGGTGGCGATCGCCCAAGGCATTCCTTGATCCGTCAAGTAGTCGAGCAACTCGCGCGCACCCGGCAGCGGCTGCACGCTGTCCGATAACTCACGATAGGCTTCGGCATGACGCGCGCGCAACCGTTCGAGCCGCTCCGGCGTATTGTCGAACCCGGTTTCGCGCAGCAATATGTTGGTGAACAAACCGCCGCTCATGCCGATCTTGCGGTGAATTCGCCATACCGACAGCGGAATACCCTCCTGATCCAATGACGACTTCCAAGCAAGCACATGCTGGTACACGCTGTCGATGAGCGTACCGTCGAGGTCGAATAGAAAGGCGGTCTTTTTGCGCGTCATTTGCGGACCATAGCGGCAACGTTTCTGTAGGCAGGCCGGTGATTATGCCTCATGCGCTCGCGGCGCGAGGCATTTGGGGCGGCGGATCGCAAGGATCCCGCCTACGCGCCGAGGATTGGGTAAGATGCGCGCAGGGTCGACAGGGGGATGGTTGATGAAGCACATCTTGATAGCCTCGTTGGTACTCGTATTAGGCATGGCAGCGGGAACTGCCAGAGCGGACAAGCTGCGCATCATCAGCTGGGCTGACTATGTACCCGCCGATCTGATCGCCGCATTCAAGAAAGAAACCGGCATCGATGTGGAAGTCACTCTATCGAACAACGAGGAAATGATCTCGAAGCTGCGCGCCACCGGGGGTGCGGGATTCGATCTGGCGCAGCCCTCCCAGGATCGCGTCATGGCGGCGCAACGCGAATTCGGCATCTACAAGCCGCTCGACCTCAGCAAGCTCAAACTGGACGAGTTTCAACCCGAGTTCTTGGACATTGTGCGCAAGAACACCACCATTGACGGCAAACAATACGGCCTGCCCTATCTCTGGGGCACCGATGGTCTCGTAGTCAACGCCAAGCGCACCAAGATCGCCGATTATCCCGACCTGTGCCGCCCTGATTTGAAAGGTAAGACCGCCGTTCGACTGAAGCGCCCGACGCTGATGGCCTTTGCGTTTGCCGCCGGCAAGGACCCGTTCGCGCTCTATGGCGACACCAAGGCCTACGGCGCCCTCATGGATCAGGTCGGCGCCGCACTCATTGCTTGCAAGGCCAATTTCAAGTTCTTCTACGACAACAAGGATCAGCTGCTCAACGGCATTCGAACCGGCGAAATCATTGCCGCGATGATGTGGGACACCGGCGGATGGACTCTCAATCGCGACAACCCGGACATTCAGTTCATCGTGCCCCGCTCCGGCGCGCTGGGCTGGCTCGACACCTTCGTGCTGCCGGCGCGCGGCCGCAACGATGCGGCAGCCTATGCGTGGATCAACTTCACCATGCGACCGGAAAACGCCGCGCGCGTGATCAAGTCGGTCGGCAGTTTCTCTGCTGCGAAGAACACCGAGGCACTCATCGATCCGCGGCTGAAGGCGCAGTTCGCCGCTGCATTTCCGAACAACAATCTGAAAAGCATCCATTGGTATCCCGCGATACCGCCCGGTCTCGAGGAAATGGAAGGCCGGGTGCTCGATCGCGTGAAGGCCGCCAATTGAGCACGCCGGATTCGGGCACGCCGGATTTGGTGGCGGACGCCGTGGTCAAGCGTTTTGCGGATCACGTGGCCGTGAACTCTTTGTCGTTCTCCGTTGCGCGCGGCAGTTTTTTTTCCATCCTGGGTCCCTCCGGCTGCGGCAAGACCACGCTGCTGCGTATGATCGCAGGGTTCATCGCACCGGATAGCGGCGACATTGCCATCGGCGGCAAGAGCATGCGCGACGTCGCGCCGAATCGCCGCCCGGTGAACATGGTATTTCAGCAGCTGGCGCTATTCCCGATGATGTCGGTGGGGGAGAACGTCGCGTTCGGACTGGCACGGCGCGGGATGCCCAAGGCCGAACGAATGAAACGCAGCAACGCCATGCTGGAACGAGTGAGCCTGGGCGGCGCCGAGGATAAGCGCGTCGACGAACTGTCGGGCGGCCAGCGGCAGCGCGTCGCCATTGCCCGCAGCTTGGTTCTAGAACCCACATTACTGCTGCTGGACGAGCCCTTGGGTGCGCTCGACCTCAAGCTGCGCGAGCACATGAAAATCGAGCTCAAGCAGCTGCAGGCCGCCTTTGGCACCACCTTCGTCTACATCACCCACGATCAGTCCGAGGCGCTGGTACTGTCCGATCACGTCGGCGTGATGAGTCACGGACGCTTCGAACAGTTGGGCACGCCGCAGGACCTGTATTACCGGCCGCAAACGCCATTCGTGGCCGGTTTCGTCGGTGCGAACAACCGCATCGTGGGCCGAACCACCGGCGCCGACGGCGCGATCGCCGAGGTCGCCACGGCGGATGGTTGGGTGGTGCGCGCCCTCAAAAGCGGCGGCATCGCCGTCGGCGATGCGGTCGAAGTATTCGTGCGCCCGGAGGTGGCCACTCTGGCGCGCAGCGCGGCGACCTTGCCGCCGGACCAGCCGCATCATTCGGGCGAGGTGCAAAGCGTGCTATTCGATGGCGCGAATTCTGCGGTGCTGCTGCAGGAGGCGCGCACCCGTCGCGAATTTCGCATTGCCCTGCCGCAGACCGGGCAGTTTTCCGACCTAAAGCCGCAGGAAAAAGTGGCCTTCAGCTTCGATCCTTCGCGCGCTGTGTGCTTTGCCGCGCGTGCGGGAGCGGCGGGAACGGATGCTTAACGCAGCCGCGGATAGGCGCTGGCACGGACGGCTTGTGCTGGGCCTGCTGCTCGCACCCGCGCTGCTTTGGCTCGGGACCTTGATCATACTGCCGCATGTCGATCTCGCCGTGCTTTCCTTCCGCGAAAGAGTGGGTCCCCGGCAATACGCGGCGAGTCTCTCACAGTACAAGACCTTCTTCTCCGAACCGCTGTACTGGCATGTATTCCTACGCACGGCCGTGATGTCCGTGATTGCGACATTCATGACGCTGCTGCTGGCGTTTCCGATTGCATGGATCATCGCCAAGCTGGCGCGCGGCCGCGCCGGCTCGCTGCTGTTCATCATCTGCCTCATCCCTTTTTGGGTGAGCGAAACGGTACGCACGTTGGGCTGGATGATCCTGCTGCGGGAATCCGGTGTGCTGCCGTCGCTGCTCGTAAAACTGGGCCTGACCTCGGTACCGCCGGAACTGCTGTACCGCGACGCAACCATCATGGTGGGCCTGGTGTACACCTCGCTGCTGTTCATGGTGGTGCCCTTGGTGTCCAGCTTGGAAAGCCTGGACAATTCTCTGATCGAAGCGGCTTACGATCTCGGCGCCGGCGGCATCTCGATCATGCGCAGCATCGTCATTCCGCATGCCGCGCCCGGCATCACGGCCGGCTGCATCGTGGTGTTCATGCTGACGCTGGGCAACTACCTGACTCCCACCCTGCTCGGCGGCAAGAACTCGCAGTGGTTCACCGAGCAGATCTATACCCAGTTCATTACCCGCTTCAATTGGGAGCAGGGCGCCGCCTTCGGATTTCTTTTATTGGGGCTTTCCACCGCGTTGGTGATCGTGGGATTGAGGTTGAGCGGGCAGCGCTTCGGTGACGTGATGAGGCGCACTTGATCCCCTCCCTGCCCCGTCCTGTATGGTTGCGTACCGCCACTGCGTCGTATTTGATCGCGTTTTTGGTGTTCCTGTTTCTGCCGCTGGCTGTGGTGGCGGTGTTTGCGTTCAACGACGCGCCGTATCCTGCACCGCCGTGGCACGGCTTCACCCTCGATTGGTTTCTCGGTAACGAGGCCAAAGGGCGCACGGGTCTGTTTGCCGACAGCGACTTGCTGGGCAGCATCTGGACCAGTTGCATCGTCGCCGTCTGCGTGACAGTCATCTCCGCGCTGGTCGGATTGACCAATGCATTTCTCATCGAGCGCGGCCGCTTTCCGGGCAAGCAGATCCTATCCATCATGATGCTGGCGCCGCTGGTGATCCCCGGGGTCATTCTCGGCATTTCCATCTTGGCGTTTGCCAGCCGCATTGCGGAATTCGCGGATGACACCTTCGGCCTGGAATTGGATTTCTTGAGGCCAGGATTGCCCTTGGTGGTGCTGGGGCAATTCTCCTACATCGCCACCATTGCGACGTTGACGATCAGCGCCCGGTTGCGCCGCTTCGACCGCACTCTGGAAGAAGCGGCGCTGAATCTCGGCGCCTCCCAGGCTGCGGTGTTCCGAACCATCACCCTGCCCTACTTGCGGCCGGCGCTGTTGGGCTCGGCCGCCATATCCTTCCTCATGTCATTCGCAGATTTCAATACCACGCTGATGCTGGTCGGTTCCGACACGCCATTGACGGTGATGATGTACGGACGCATGCGCGAAGGCGCCACTCCGGTGCTGAATGCGGTCAGCCTGTTTCTCATGATCGCATCCGCAGTGCTGGCTCTCACCTTGCTGCGGCGTGGTCCCTCGCGGCCAAAGCCTGCAGAATAATCCGGGCAACCTGCGCGCGGCACTCGTCGCAAACATCAACGCGCCTGCTTCGCCGCCCAGCCGCCCTGTGCCTCGACGGATACATCGTTCCATTTTTCCCAGCGCGCTTGTCGGCGCCTCGCGCCCCGTTAGGGCACGTTAAAATTTCACGCAACGCCCGCGTCTTCGGTCAGAATACAGCCTGCCTGGTTTAAAAGAAGGGAGCCATCGATGACTGACTCAAACGACGTGGCCTTGAGCCGACGCAACTTCGTGCAGGGCACAGTCGCGGGCGCAGTCTTGGCCGCCGCGCCGGCCGCTCTGGCCGCCGGCGCCGCCAAAAGCTCGGACAAGGCGGCAGTGCTCGCACAAGTTCCGAAAATGCACGCGGAAAACGTCAAGCGGTTGCAGGATTGGATCGCCCTGCCGTCCATCGCCGCGGAGAACCGCAATTATCCCCAAGGCGCCGAGTACATGGCCAAACTCGCCGAGCAAGCGGGATTCACCGGGGTGAAACTCATTCCCACGTCCGGCAAACCGGGGGTATTCGGCCGCTTGGATTCGGGCGCAAAAACCACCATGGCCGTCTATTTCATGTACGACGTGAAGCAGTTCATTCCGGAGGAATGGACTTCCCCGCCGCTCGAGGGACGGCTGGTCGAGAAGACCGGCCTCGGCACGGTATGCATGGGACGCGGCGCCGTGAATCAGAAGGGTCCGCAGAACTCCTTTTTGAGCGCTCTCATGGC
>JANXZQ010000491.1 GCA_025355445.1 Gammaproteobacteria bacterium | reverse complement strand
ATCTGATTCTGCAGCAGTTCCTGCAGCAATTGGATGTTGACGAACTGGTTCGGAAAGAGCAGCCCGTCGGCATTGGCAAATTGCGCGCGCAGCTTCACCGTCCCGGTGGTGACGTCGATTGCGTTGTCGACTGTAAGCAGCGTGCCGTCGGCGAGTTTGGTGCTGTTGCCGCGATCGTAGGCCTCCACCAGCAGCGGCACGCCGGTATGCAGGCGCAGCATCAGACTCGTCACATTGTCTTCCGGGATCGAGAAAATCACCGTAATGGGCTGCAGCTGGTTGATCACGACGATGCCGTTCGCGTCGCCGGGCGTGACGTAATTGCCTTGATCGACTTGGCGCAATCCGACGCGGCCGGTCACCGGCGCCGTGATGTGCGTGTAAAGCAAATTCACATTGGCGGTTTTTACCTGCCCCTCATCCGCTTCGATGGTGCCCTTGTATTGGTCGACCAGCGCACGCTGGGTGTCGAGTTGTTGCTGGGCGACCGAGTCCTCCTTGACCAGTCCTTCGTAGCGTTTCAGGTCCAACTTCGCATTCGCCAGCAGCGATTGGTCACGCCGCAAGTTGCCCTGCATCTGCTGTAGGGCCGCTTCATAGGGGCGTGGATCGATCTGCGCCAGCGGGTCGCCTTGTTTCACGGTTTCACCTTCCGTGAACAGGATTTTCTGCATGACGCCGCTGATCTGCGTCCTGACGGTCACCGTGGCGAGCGGGGTGACGGTGCCCAGGGCGGGAATCCGCAATTGAATGCTGCCGGTCGCGGCCGTTGCGACGGATACCGCTACCGGAGCGTTTTGGCCGCCCCGCCCTCCGGCCGCCGCCGGGTCCGGCTGCTTATGACGCAGGTAGGTAAATAGCAAAATCATCAATCCTATGACGACGATCGTGACCAGGAGTGCAATCCAGTGCCTGCGAACGAAGGCCACGGGACCGCGCGGTTGCGCGGTAAGCTGGGAATCTAGCGGATCGTTTAACACTTCTTCACACTTCACCATTCGAAGCCGCGACCGACCGCGATCAGCAAACTATAACCAGAATTCCCGTCGCGCGACCACTCATGTCGCGAGAGCCGCGTTACCGTAGGAGCAGATATTGTGAGGCGCCTTCGGCGACAATCAGTCCGGCCGGTGCGCGGCGGGCATAGTATTGGGAGTATCGCATGTTGGGCCGCAAAGTAGTTCTTGCCACGGTGGGGTCGCTCGGCGACTTGCATCCGTTCATTGCATTAGGGCAGGCCCTGAACGATCACGGCGTGCACGTGGTGATCGCGTGCGCACCGGAATACCAGAGCAAGGTGGAGGCGGCCGGCCTTCGGTTCCACTCGCTAAGGCCCGGCTTCGAGGAGTTGCAGCATGACCTCGGCATGAGCCGGGCCGAGCTCGCGCGCCGGGTCGTGCAGCGCAGCGACTTCCTGTTTCGAAAGCTGGTGATGCCCTACCTCAGAGCGGCTTACGAGGACATGATGTCGGCCACTGCGGACGCCGACCTGGTGCTGCCGAGCAGTCTGGCATTCGGCGCCAGGCTCGCCGCTGAGAAACGCGGTATTCCATGGATCGCGGTGGTCCTGCAACCCATGATGTTTCTCTCGTCCTTCGATCCGCCGGTGATGCCTGGATTGCAGTGGCTGAGCAGGGCGTTGCGGGAACTCGGACCGGCTCCGACCCGCCGCGCACTATGGCTGCTCAAAAAAGCCGTCAATATGGTGTTCGGGCCGCTGCACGCTTTGCGCGCCGACTTGGGCCTGCCGCCCGACGCGCGGGATCCATTGTTCGACGGGCAATTCGCGCCGTCCGGCGCGATCGGGTTGTATTCGAAGTTGCTGGGCGATGTGCAGCCGGATTATCCACAGCCGAGTTCCATCGTGGGCTTTGCCGCTTTTGACAGCGAGAATGGACCGGCCACCGGACTCGATCCCCGCTTGGACGAGTTTCTGAACTCCGGCACGCCGCCGCTGGTGTTTACTCTCGGCAGTCTCGTGGTCAACAGTCCGGGAGACTTTTATCGGGAGAGCGTTTCCGCCTCGCGCTTGCTCGGAAGACGCGCCGTGCTGCTGACAGGCGAGAAGGCGGTTGAATTTGCGCAGCTGAGTTCACCGCAGGTATTCGTCTGCGCTTATGCGCCGCACTCGCAGCTGTTCGCGCGCGCCGCGGCAATTGCGCATCACGGCGGCATAGGCACACTGGCACAGGCGTTGCGCGCAGGCCGGCCGCAGCTGATAGTGCCGCATTTCGCCGATCAGTTCGACAACGCCGCACGCGCCGAGCGGTTGGGATTGGCGCGGGTGTCCTCGCCGGGCCGCTACCGCGCGGCGTCCGCCAGCCGTGATTTCGGCCGGCTGCTGGGCGAGGGCCGCTACCTTGCACGGGCGCAGGAGGCCGCTGATTCTCTGGCGGCCGAAGACGGCGCCGCGCGGGGCGCGCGCATTGTTCTCGACACGCTCGGGCAAGTGGGGTCAAATTGACGGCATTCTTGCAACTCGAGGAGTCTTGATGAAATTGCTGAATTACACCGCTTTGGCGGCCGTGCTGGTATTGAGCATTTGCGCGCCCGTGCGCGGCGCGCCCGTATGGACCGAGGGGGTCAACTATTTCTTGATCGTCCCGCCGCATCCGACCGCGCTGCCTGCCGGCAAGGTGGAAGTGACCGAGGTGTTTTCGTACGCCTGCCCCGCGTGCAACCTTTTCGTGCCCACCATGCATAAGCTGAAGGCCGGTCTGCCGCCGAACGCGGTGCTCGACTTCCTCCCGGCCTCGTTCAATCCCAGCGAGGACTGGCCGATGTTTCAACTCGCCTATCTCACCGCACAGACTCTCGGCGTCGCGGATCAGACCCACGATGCCATGTTCAATGCCGTGTGGCAGAGCGGCGAGCTCGCTGTCATCGACCCGGCCAGCCGGGCCATCAAGAGCCGTCTGCCCACCATCGAGGATGCTGCGAAGTTTTACAAGACGCAAGCGGGCGTCCCCACCGACAAATTCCTGGCCGCCGCGAAGTCGTTTGCGGTGGACGTTAAAGTCCGCACCACCGAGGGATTGATTCAGGCGTACAAGGTTGATCGCACACCGACCATCATCGTGAACGGCAAGTATCGACTGAATGTCGAATCCGCCGGCAGCAGCGAGGCATTGGTCGAACTGGTCAAGTATCTGGTCATCAAGGAAACCCAGTAATCCGAAACCTAGTACTCGGGCATCCGCGGCTGTGGATCTCGGTGGCCCTCGGCATCCTGATTTTCTTCCTGCTGCCGGCCGATTGGTCGACGTTGAACCGCGTGCTCGTGTGCTGGAACTGCGGGGTCGCGCTGTTTCTCGGCCTGTTGTTCGTCTGGATGACGGGCCTGACTGGCGAACAGATATGCACGAAGTACGTTGAAGAGGATGAGTCGGCGCCCATCATCCTGGTGGTGGTCATCTTGGCGGCACTGCTCAGTCTCGTCGCCATCGTCGAGCCGCTGGCAAACATGAGGCATGCGGCGGGCGCCGCACGCGCCGCGCATTTTGCATTGGCAGCCGCCACGCTGGTCAATTCCTGGATACTCGTGCCGGCCATGTTCGCGACGCACTACGCAGACTGCTTCTACAGCGCGAAGGAAGAAAATCGTCCGCTGCGATTCCCCGAGACTCGCATGCCCGTATTCTGGGATTTCGCCTACTTCTCCTTCACCATTGCCGCGGCCTGTCAGACCGCGGATGTGTCGACCCTGGAATCGGGCGTGCGCAAATGGGTGCTGGCGCACACGCTGATTTCCTTTCTATTCAACGCATCCATCCTGGGCTTTGCAATCAACGTTACCGCGGGTTTGATAGGCGGAAACTAAAGCTTCGCTTATTGGCCGGGCGCCTTGACCACATCGCCGCCCTTCATCACGAAGGCCACCGCTTGCAGGCGGGTAACGTCGGCGAGAGGATCTCCGCTGACGGCGATGAGATCGCCGTAACGCCCGACTGCGATGGCGCCGACATCGGCGGTGCGGCCCAGTGCCTCGGCGGCGTTGCCGGTCGCGGCCTGTATGGCCTGCATCGGCGTCATTCCCCACTTGACCATGGTCACGAACTGCCGCGCGTTATTGCCGTTGGGATACACGCCCGCGTCGGTGCCGAACACCATCTTGACGCCGGCTTTGACGGCGGCTTGGAAGGTTTGGCGCTGCTTCAAGCCGATCGTTCGCTCCTTTGCCAGCGATTCCTTGAACACGCCGTTCTTCTCACCCTCCGCCAGAATGTAGTCGTCATTGTAGATATCCATCGAGAACCAGGTGCCGTGCTGCTTGGCCAGGGCAAATGATTCTGCGTCCGCCAAGCTGGCGTGCTCTATGGTATCGACGCCGGCGCGAATGGCGTCATTGATTCCGGCCGTGCCGTGGGCATGCACCGCGACTTTCAATCCCAGCATATGTGCTTCATCGACCAGGGCTTTCATTTCCGTGAGGTCGTATTGCTGGCCGCCCACCGTATCGGTCTTGGAGAACACGCCGCCGGTACCGCAGAACTTGATGACCTCGGCGCCGTACTTGCGCAGCTTGCGAACGGTCGCGCGAATCTCCGCGGCGCCGTTTGCCACCGCCGGTGCGGGCACCGCAACCGACGGCGGGAATTCCGTGTCGTCGCAATGTCCGCCGGTGGCACCGATGGCATAGGTAGCCGGAACGATGCGCGGCCCCGGTACGAAACCCTGCTCGATGCCCTGCTTGATGGCCACGTCATCGTAGTTGCCGGAGCCGACGTTGCGGATGGTGGTGAAGCCGGCTTCGACGGTCTTTTTGGCATTGGCGACGCCGACAACGGTCCAGAAATTGTCGGTGAACTCCAAACCACGATAGCCGCCGTAACGCGGGTCGGACGTGATGTGGGTGTGCATGTCGATGAGCCCGGGTAACAAGGTCATGCCGGCGAGATCGATATGGCGCGCACCGGGCGCGATGGCGGATCCTTGAGCTGCGACCGCCGTGATCCGGCCATCGACGATGGTAATCTGAGGATGATCGACTACACGTCCCGCCAGCACGTCGACCATGCGATCGGCGCTCACCACCACGGTGTCTGCAAACACGATGCCGGGCATGCCCCACACGATGCCGCAAAGGCCAAGGGTCGCAACCCGCAAAAATAATCCCGCCTTCGTTGTCATTCGCAATCCTCGTTTTTGTTGATCATAACACCGGTGCCGCAGGCTCTACCGCGGGCATGAGCACGTCAAGATGCGGTGGCTCGGCATTGCGCACCCAGGCGAAGGCGACGATGTGTTCGAGAATGTGCTGAACATAAGCGCGGGTCTCGGCATAGGGAATGTTTTCCATCCACACGTCGGCATCCATGGTTGCGGGTGGCCGCCAGCGCGCCACCGGCGCGGAACCTGCGTTGTAGGCCGCGAGGCCAAGTACCAGCTGGCCCGAATGACGATCGAGCAACTCGCGCAGGTACACGGCGCCCAGCGGCACCGACTGGGCGGGCTCGAACAATCCTTCTTTGCCGGGAGGCGTCAGATGCCAGCGCCGCGCGACCGCCGCAGCCGTGGAAGGCAGCATTTGCATCAGCCCGCGCGCATCCGCGCGCGACACGGCGTCCTTGCGGAACAGACTTTCTTGGCGCATTACGCCCCAGATCCAGTCGGTGGGCACGCCCGCGAGTTGGCTGGCCATTGCGACCACGTCCGGGTATGGGCGCGGGTAGCGCAGCCGAACATCGTCCCATTCGGCGGCCTGAGCCAGCATGGCGATGGACTGTGCATACCAGCCCCAACGGGAGGCGAGGTGCGCGGCCTGAACCTTGACCGCAGGTTCGGCCCCGCCCAGCGCCGCAGACCACTCGACGCCGGCCTCGTCGGTCATAGCGCACGCGAACAGTTCGTGCGCTCGTATGACGCTGCTGTCGGCCGCCATGGCGGATTGGGTGTTCAGGTCATCCGGCGAGGCGCGCGCATTCAAGCTATAGCCGCGGCGCAGTCGGTCGGCCGCGAGATAGCCGTAGTAATCCCGCAGGCCGGCGATCTCGCCGTACAGCGGCACCGCCGCCTCGGTTCCCACCGTAGCCGCCACAGCTCGGGCGCGCCAGTAGCGCCAACGAGGCTGGGTGGCAAGCGTCGCAGGCATGTGCTCGATCCAGCCCAAGGCCTTGGCATAGTCGCCGCTCCACAATGCCGCGCGAACGCGCCATTCCTCGACCTGAGTGTCGTCGCCCGCCGCTGCCACGTCGTCGAATTTCGAGGCAGCCCGGATGTCATGGTCGTAGGCCGCGTCGAGCGCGACGGTGCGCCGCAGTCGAGCGGTAAGCTCCGGCGTCAACTCGCGCCCGGCAAGAAGCAAGGGCAATAATCCGGCGGCAGCCGCCGAATCAGTCCGCGCGAGTTTATCGAAGCCGGCAGCGAGGGCGTCCGGCTCCGCCGGCAGCGCCGGGTGGGTTGCCAGCACCGTCAGCGCGGCCTTGGGCGCCTCCAACAGGTCTGACCACTGCAACAATGCGGCGCTGCGCGCCGCCGGCACGTCGGCCATGAAGGCGCGCGCCAGACGCGAGTTGTCAGCAGCGAGCGCCGCCCGAACCTTGGCTTCCGCGAGCGCCGGAGTCGCCAGGTTTTGCCGGCGTAGCCAGGCGAAGGCATCATTGCACTCCGGCATGGGTTTTAGCGGCAGCATCCAGCGCGCCAGTGCCGCGACGCCCAGGCCCTGCGTGTCGCCAGCGGTCAATCTTCCCTGCAGCCGGTCGCATACCAGCAGCGGATCGGTGACATCGATCGAACGCGGCAGGAACTGGTCCCAGCGTTGCCGCTCCGCCAGGCTCACCAACCAGTCGTGCCGCAGGCCGCGCGCCACAGGCTGTGGCGAATGGGCCTGTAGGAATGAATCAATCGCGTTGTCCAGGGACTCGTCGGGCCTGTGCGCGAGGTCGCGCCGCAATCTGGCGGCGACCAGGTAGTCGTGGATTACGTAGCCTTCGAGCGCAGGAGGATCGGGCGCGTCCGGCAGGTTTTGACGCACGCGCTCCATGGCCGCGATGAATAGCTGGCGAGTCTCCTCGGAAGCTGGGGCAGCCGCGGCGAATTGCCCAAACATCAGGCACAGCAGCAGGACCGAAATCGATTTTGAGCAGGCCGGCATCTTGGCAGTTTAGACGCTAGCCGCGATTCGCGCTGCAATCGCCGCGAGCGCATGGTTGAATATGCGGCCTATGAAATCCAAAGTCGTGGCGATTCTCGAGACTCGCACCGGGGCGCATTTGGGTGAACTGATCGCGCGCCGCGGCGGGATACCCATGCTGGCGCCGGCGCTCGAGGAAGTGCCGGACGTGGATCCAGATGCCGTTGCCGCAATGCTTGCACAGTGGCGCATCGCGCCTTTCAAAATAGTCATATTTCAAACCGGTGTCGGAACGCGCGCTCTGTTTCAGGCCACCGATGCGGCAGGTCTGACGGGCGAACTGTTGCAATGGCTGGCCTCCTCGGTCGTGGTGGTGCGCGGACCGAAGCCGGTCGGCGAATTAAATGCACGTGCAGTGCGTATAGACATTCGTGCGGCCACGCCGTTCACCACGGACACCGTATTGGCGGCGGTGTCGGACATACCGGTGCGTGGGGCGCGAGTATTAGTGCAGCGTTACGGGACTGCAAATCAGCAGCTGCGCGAATCTCTGGAGGAGCGCGGCGCCGAGGTGCAGGAGATCGCCACCTATCGTTGGGCATTGCCGGCAGATACCCGGCCGCTGAATGAGCTTTTGCAGACGCTGGCGAGTTCCGGCGTCGATGCCGTGGTGTTCACCAGTGCCGTGCAGATTCATAATTTATACGAGCTCGCGCAGCGCGCCGGTCAGGCGCCGGAACTTGCCGGCCAATTGAACCGTTTAGTGATCGCATCCATCGGCCCCGTGTGCTCGCGAGCACTGCGGGAACACGGCGTGAATCCCACTTTCGAGGCCAGCCCGCCGAAATTGGGGCCGCTGGTGATCGCGCTCGATGAGGCTTTGTCGGTGTAAATCCGACAGTGACTTGGGTTGGCGTGAACCGAGGGCGCAGTGTATAAATATGGGCCGACGCCCCGCCGTTAAGGAGACCATTGTGAGCAACGAGAAAAAAACTTCCCAGCCGTTTCTGACCGACGTTAAGACCTTGCGCGAGCGGGCGCGGAAGAATCTCGAAACCGGCGGGGTGACGTTCACCTATGAAGGCGACGTAACGAAAACCATCGACATTCTTCAAGCCGTGCTGGCCACGGAAATAGTGTGCGTGCTGCGCTATACCAGCCACGCCGTGGCGGCTACCGGTATTTCCAGCGAAGGCGTCAAGGCGGAATTTGCGCAGCATGCCAAGGAAGAGGCGGGCCACATGAATGAAGTCGCCGAGCGCATCAACCAGCTCGGCGGCAAACCCGACTTCAATCCGACCGGCCTTGCGATGCGTGCGGCATCCGAATATGGAAGCGCGGACAACTTGATCGAAATGATCAAGGAAAATCTGATCGCGGAGCGCATCGCGGTGGATCATTACCGGGAACTCATCCGTTACTTCGGCAACCATGATCCCGGCACGCGCTCCATGCTGGAGGGTATCTTGACGGTCGAAGAAGAGCATGCGAACGACATGCACGATTTGCTGGTGGCGCACGAAGGGCGCCCCATGCTTCCCGGCTAACCGCCCGCGGCTAACCGCCCGTGGCTAACTGCTCCCGCCGACCGAGGGGGAATCGCTCGCAGGAAAAGATTCGTCCAGCGCCTCATCCAATAGATCCTCGACATGTTGCTTCTGAGGATCGATGGGGTGCTTGCGCAGATACGCGACGGCATACGAGCAAACAGGATTCACCGTCCAGCCTTCCGCCCAAGCGGCGGTAAGCGCCGCGCCCATCAATTCCGCGGCAATGCCACGTCCCTCGATCGGCGGCGGAACGTGCGTATGCATTATCGACATCACGCTTCGATGCAGGGTGTAATCGAGAACCGCCCGGTGATCCTTCACCGAGGCGGTGAAGCGATGCGCGCTTGGGTCGTGACTAATGGTGCTCATGATCCTCTTGACGGGGGTCAGCGGGGCGGGGCGCTTCCCGCTGTGGCTGCGCCGGTCTCTGCTGCTGTTGGGGCTGCGGCGGTCTCTGCTGCTGCTGAGGCTGCGGCGCTTCCCGCTGCGGCTGCGGCGGTCTCTGCGGCTGTTGGGGCTGCGGCGCTTGCCGCTGCGGCTGCGCCGGCCTCTGCGGCTGTTGGGGCTGCGGCGGTGGTTGCTGATCCGGCGCCCGCGGCGCACGCGGTGCTTGCGGCGGCTGTTGCGCCGGATGAGTCTGCTGAGCTTGCTCCGGTGGATGGCGCTGCTCGACTGGAGGTCGCGGAGTGTACGTCGGGCGCGGTTCGCCAGCTGGGCGCGGTTCGGTGGCCGGTTGTGCCGTGGCGGGGGGATGCGCAGCGGGCGCGTGCTGCAGAGACTGGGCTGGGTGGGTTTCGGAACGGTTCGCCGGCTTGGCCGCCACTACACCTGCTCCTGAGAATGTCCCGGCGCGTGGAGTGGCGGCGATCGGCGGGCGACCATTATTCTCCTTGGCACGCAGTACCGGGTTGCCGCGCGCCGCCTGCTCGTGCTCGCGCTGCACCGGAGTGACAGTAATGTGTCGATCTTGGCCGGCGCGCTCATCCGCCGCCGTCGGCCGGGCGCGCACGCCGCCGTTGCCGCCGTTGTAGCTGACCCGGTTCACGGTAATGTTATTGATCACGGTTCGGTTGTAGACGTTGGTGATATGAACGTTGCTGATATTGTTGACGGAGCGGTTGTAGTACATACGCCCGCCCTGCCAGTAACCGCCTTCGTACCCCTCGCCGCCATAGCCATAGCCGTAGTTGACGCCGCCGTAGAAGCCGACGTGCGGACCCCAGTAGCCCGAGTGCCATAGGAACACGGCGCCGTCTCCGGCGCCCCAGTATCCCGGGGTCCAGAGATATTCGGGTTGCGGAGCGAGTACCCAGGTGCCGGGCACCCAGTAGTAGTCCTGAATATCGTCGCCCCAGGCCCAATAGCCGGGGGTCCAAACATAACCATCTCCGGGAATGGGCGGCTGGTCGTACACCGGCAGCTCAGGGGGCGGCACATTGACCGAAACATTCAACGAAATCTGCGCCATCGACAGTGCGGGCAACGCCAGCAGTGCAATGCTCACGAGGACGGAGCGGCTCCAGGGTTTCAGCGACATGTTCAACTCCAGGTGGGCTCAGGGCCGGCACGTTATCGCCCGACTATACAGGGCGAGACTTGAGCCCTTAATGGGTGACTATCCGCCGTGGCTGTAGGATAGCGCTGACATGTCGCTAGACACTGAACTAACGGTCGAAACAAGGTACAAGCGCCTCGCGGCCACCACGATACCCAGCGCCCGGGTCGGCGTGGCGGCGCAACTGATACTGGCCGTTTACGACGATTTCTACCGTCAATTGTGCGCGTATCCGCACCGCGCGCAGCGCGCATTCGAGACCATGGATCCGCACGCATCCATTCAAATCAGCCGGGAGCGCCTAGGGCTATACAGCCGCTACATTGCCGAGCACGGGCCCAAGATTCTCGCGGCCTTTCCCGCACTCGCCGGCGACTCGGCCAAGTGGGATGCGTTGGATCGCGCGTTCACGGCCATGATCGTCGATCGTTACGATGCCGACATCGCGTTCAGTTTTGCTCATTCCATACGTCGCAATATCGAAGGCGGAATGTGGCGGCCGGTAGCCTATTCCTTCCCGCCGCCCAGCAAGTTGCGCGCGTTCTCGATGGCCTCGGTCCATCGCCGGCTGCGGGGTGCAGAATGGCGTCGACGCCGAACTGCTGCGTACCGCTTTGCTGGTGCCGAATTTCGCGGTGCCTTTCAGTAATCTGCAGCACGACGCGGAAAAAATACTGGAAAGAATCGGTCGGGTGCTTGACGCCATCCCCGATGCGTCTCCCGTATCGGCGCTCGACGTCGTCGAGGCGGGCTTCTTTCGCGATCGAAGCGCGTTCGTGGTCGGTCGTTGGGTGCGAGCCGACGATAGCATCGTGCCGTTCGTCGTGGCGCTGTTGAACAGCCCGGAGGGGATCTATGTGGATGCCGTTCTGCATCGCGTCTCGGACATTCACGATTTGTTCAGCTCCGCTCTCGCGAACTTTCACGTGACGACCCGGCTTTACTACCAGACCTGCGTGTTCCTCTTCAGCCTGATGCCGCGCCGTCCCTTCGGTCACCAATATTCGACCATTGGTTACAATCACGTTGGCAAAGTCGCCATACTGAACGAGATCGGCGCGCAAGTCCGCCGCGGACACAGGTTCCAGCGCTCACCGGGCGTTCCCGGCACGGTGGCGCTCGGATTTACCTTCGACGAATGCGCGTATCACTTGAAAGTCATTCGCGATCGACCGACCAGTTCCTACAAGTGGGGCGCCTTCCCAGGGGTCGCAGCCGTCAGCGACAAGTATCGCGAGGTGCACGAGATCAATCGGGCCGGCAGCATGTTGGACAATGTCATGTACTTCAACCTTCGGCTGGAGCGCAACATGTTCGAGCCGGCGCTGCTGGATGAGATTTCGCAACAGGCCGCCGGCAGCGTGCAAATAGATGAGGAAGGGGTCTATTTGCGAGTGTTGATCGCGCAGCTGAAGATCGTGCCGTTGCCGGTGTTCCTCGAGACCGCGAGCGAAGAAGCGGCACGCGCCGTCATGGTGAGTCTCGGCCTGTGCATTCGCAATAATGCGGCAACGAATATATTCAACAAGGATCTGGATTCACGGAACTACGGCGTGGGGCGGTACGGCAGGGTATTCCTGTTCGATTACGACGCGGTCGAGAAGCTTACCGACGTGAAGATCCGCACCAACGCCGACCGTGAGCCCGGCGAAGAAGCGGTCCCGGAATGGTTCTACGAGGAGGGCGTGATTTTCTTGCCCGAAGAACTCGAGCATGGCTTGCAGCTCAAGAGTTCCCATGCACGCCGCTCCTTTCGCGAAGTGAACTTCGATCTATTGGGGGTGGAATACTGGCGCGATGTGCAGCTAAAACTACAGCGCGGCGAAGTCCCGCAACTGCAGATGTATCCGCAGGCCACGCGGCTTTGATTATTTGCGAATGTAAGCTGCCAGCTTGCTGTGAGTGCGAATGGCATCTTCATCGGTGAGCACATCATCGGAGTGCGACTGCCGGAACAGCGCTTCGAAGTCCGTCGCTGGCAGCGGACGGCTGTAGTGATAGCCCTGATATTCGTCACATCCCGCTGTTTTCAGGAAATCGAGCTGCGCCGGGGTTTCCACCCCTTCTGCGACGACCTTGAGCCGCAGGCTATGCGCGAGCGAGACGATGGCGCGCACGATGGAGGCATCCTCCGGGCGGCTCACGATTTCATCGATGAACACGCGATCGATTTTTAGCTTGTCGATGGGAAAGCGCCGCAAATAACTCATGCTCGAATAGCCGGTACCGAAATCGTCCACCGACACCAGCACCCCCATGGCGCTCAACTGCTCGAGAATGGCGATCGACTGCTCAGGATCGCTCATGACGGCGCTTTCGGTGAGTTCCACTTCCAGGTAGCGGGCATCAAGCCCGACGTCATCGAGCGCGCGGCGGATGCTGTCGACCAATCCGCTGTCGCGGAACTGCGAGGCCGAGAGATTCACCGACACCCGCAGCGGCGGCACACCGTCGTCTTGCCAGGCCCGCGCCTGACGGCAGGCCTCGCGGACCACCCAACCGCCGATTGCACCGATCAGGCCGCATTCCTCCGCGAGCGGAATGAAATCCGCCGGTGAAACCAATCCGCGGACAGGGTGCTTCCACCGGATCAACGCCTCGGCGCTGCGCACTTCGCCGGTTCGCGTATCCACCTTAGGCTGGTAGTAGAGCTCGAACTGATGCAGCGCCAGGGCGTTGTGCAGATCGCTCTCAAACTGCACTCGATCTTCACTGCCGGCATGCATGCCTGGCTCGTAATGCCTGAAGTTGCCGCGGCCGCGCTGCTTGGCCGAATACATGGCGGCGTCCGCGTGCGCCAGGAGTGCCTGGCCGGTCGTGCCGTCATCCGGATACATGGCGATCCCGATGCTGGGCGAAGTGTGGATGTCGATGTCGGCGATGCGCACCGGAGCCTGTAGAACATCCATCACTCGAGAGGCCAGACCGGCGGCATCCTCGGCGTCCGTGACCGAGGTGCCGATCAGCACGAACTCGTCGCCGCCGAAGCGTGCCACGGTGTCGGCGGTGCGCACCACGGTCGAGAGCCGGCGCGCGACTTCCTGCAGAAGTTCATCGCCGGCGCGGTGCCCCAGGGAGTCGTTGATGAGCTTGAAGCGGTCGAGATCGCATATCAGTAGCGCGAAGGATCGCATGTCGCGGTCGGCATGGGCGATGGCCTGCTGCAAGCGATCGTCCAGCAGCACGCGATTCGGCAAACCCGTCAGCACGTCGTGCGTGGCCAGATGCCGCAGCTGCAGATTGGCGGCCTCCAAGCCTCGCGTGCGCGCGGTGATCACCTCTTCCAGGCGCAGAACATGATCCCTGACCAGGCGATCGTTTTCCCATTTACGGCTGAGCGCTGTGGCGCACTGCAGTACCTCGATGGGTTCGGCGGGCTTGCGCAGAACCAACAGCTTGTCGGAGTGGCCGAGCCGCTGCACCACCTCTGTCCAGTCATAATCGGTGTGTGCCGAACAGATGACGATCTGCACGTCAGGATCCGTCGCCCAAAGCCGCTCTATTGTCTTGAGGCCATCCCAACCGGGCGGCATGCGCATGTCGACGAAAGCCATGGCGTACGAGCGTCCCTCGCGCAGCGCCTGGCTCACCATGGCTACACCTTCTTCGCCCTGATGCGCGGAATCGATCTCGAAGTTCGGGCG
>JANXZQ010000463.1 GCA_025355445.1 Gammaproteobacteria bacterium | reverse complement strand
CAAAAAGCCGCGGCAGCCGTGAGGCCGTAGAACACAATGGAGATCAACCCCAAGCTACTGGCGGCATTGCTCAGCGCCAGCGCAATGCTGCCGGTGCTGAGCGCAAGCGCCAGCAAGATAAGATTGAGCGCGCACATGGTGAGAGTCGCCGCCCACGGCGTGCCGCCCTGCGCCGCGCGGCGTTGAAAGAATTGCGGCATGACCCGGTCGCGCGACATCGCAAACCCCATGCGCGAGGAGGCGACCACCGCCGATTGCAGGGAAGCCAGTGTGCCGGTGAGCACCACCAGTGCCACGACGGCGTCCCAGGGTTTGTGAAGCAGGCGAATACCGATGGCCGACAAGGCGTTGCCGGCATGCGCCTGCAAGTCGGCCGGCGATAGCACGCCTTGGAAGGCGAAGGTGGTGATGCAATACATCAGCGCCAGCATGACTACGCTGGCCAGCGCCGCCTTGCCAGGGCTGTTGACGCGATCTTCGGTTTCCTCATTGACGTAGACCGCGGCATCCCAACCGGAGTACATGAAACAGGCGATGAGAATCCCGCCCATCAGCCCTTTCATGTGACCCATACCGTCCCAAGAGAACCACTGCCAACTGAATGTCGCCGCGGTTTGTCCGCGAAACAGCGCCGCGATTGCCACCGCCGCGACGATGAGCAGCACTGCGTATTCAAAGATGACAATCAACCATTCGACGCGCGCCACGGCGCGAAGTCCTAGGATGGCAATCGCCGTTATGGCCAAATTCCAAAGCGCCCCGACCACGAAAATCGCGCCGTGGTGATTGACATACGCAGGCGCCCACAACTCGAGCGTGTAGATTCCGGCGGGAATGGTCAGTGTGGTGGTCCCGAGGGTGTAATAAAGAAGGATCATCCAGCCGCTCAAGAATCCAAGATACGGATGAAACACCCGCGCGACCCAGGTGTAGGTGGCGCCGGCGCTCTGATCCCAGCGATTCAAGCGCTGATAGGCGATCGCGATGCCGATCATCGGCACGAAGCAAATGAGGATGGGGATCACACCCGCATAGCCGCTGACGGCCACCAGGCCCGCCAAACTCACGGCAATAGTCTGCGAAGGACCGGAACTGGACAGTCCGATCACCAACGCATCACCTAGGCTGACTTTACTCAGCGGCGGACCCTCCATGGTGATGCTTAAACATTAGGTCATTATAATGACTTTGGGGGTACGAGCCAAGTGGGCTGCTTAAGTGACAAGTTCCTCAAGCCGATCAGCCGCTTCACGGCCAAAGCGACGCGTCACGACGCGTAGCAGATCGAGATCCACAGGGCTGTGCACGCTCTCAAAGGCGGCGCGAGCATCCGCCAGATCCTGCGGACTGCCCGCGAAGCACTTCATGGCGATGAAGTCTTCTCGACCGACGATGCGCAAATTGACGCCGTGAAAGGGTACTTCGATGGCTCGCGAGAAGACCTTCGGGTCGAGACCGCGTAGACCGCCCAGAAGCTCCACTCGATTGCCATGGGCATCGCTCAAGATGAGCATGCTTAAGATTGGATCATCCTCATCGCCACGGCGCAGTGTCACGCTAAATCCAGCCGCTGCGAATGTCGTGGAGACCTTCTTGAGGCGGGCATAGGAAATGCAGAGCAATGCGTCTACGTCACTTGAGGCCCGCACCACAGCATGCGCGGAAAGCGCGAAGGCGCCGATGACTAAATAGTCGATGCGTTCGCGAGTCAGGATTTCAACCACATCAAGGAAGAGAAGTGCCGATTGGCCTGCTCGCAGAGTTCTCACGCGGCGCTCGGCGCGCCGTGGACTCGCCGCTCCTCCGCGGCGCGGGCCGCCTGATGGAGCGCGCCGAGCAGTTGGTTGTGCTCGAGGAAGGCTTCGAGCCTCTCACCCGGCATTAGACGGCGCTCGGACTCCAGCAACGATTCTCGCGCGTCCCTTGCAAGTTTGGATCCGGGCGCATGAGTGCTTCCGCGAGCCACGCCCGATACGAAGGCACCCGCCTCTTCAGCGTCGCGACCGGTTTGTAGCGTAATCGGCAATCCCGCGCGAACGGCAACCCGAAGCAGAAACTCGATCGACAAATCGGAAACGCGACCATTGATGATCTTGCTCAACGTCGGCTGAGGAACGCCCAGTCGCCGGGCTGCGGCCACTTGCGTGGCACCTAGACGCCTAGCGACTCGCGACAGCTGCAGGGCAAGATCGCGGCGTAACGCCTGAATCGTGGCTTCATCGGAGGGCATCGGAAAGCACTCATCATTTATAGTAAATTCATTATAAACAAAACTAACGCCAAAATACTACGTTACTGTTCAATAGGTTATGCTCTCGATATGCAAATCGAGGGTGAGAACCAATGCCGGACGGCGGGCAAGCTTGGCGCGCTCGGATTGGAAGACGTGATCCACCAATTCGCTATCGGGAGAAGATTCCGACGGCATGGCTCGAATTGACGCGGGCTCACCGTGGGCTGTGCGGTGACGCGCGCAGCGCCTTGCCGGGATGTTTACCGGTTGGCTTGCCGTCATCGATCACGAAGGTGCCGGATACCATGACCGCCGGAATGCCGAGCGGTGTTGCTTCCGGGGATTCGACGGTCGCGCGGTCGATGACCAAGGCCGGATCGAAAATCACCAGATCCGCCACAAAGTTTGCAGCGGCACTGCCTCGATCGGACAGTTTCAGCCGCTGCGCCGGCACCTGGGTCATGCGATGGATCACGGCGCTCAGCGGCGCGACGTGTTGCTCCCGCACATAGCGGCCTAGCACACGCGGAAAAGTGCCGGCGCCGCGCGGGTGAGCGCCGTGCAATTCGCCGTCGGTGCAGAAGGCGATCTCCGGTCGCGCGATAAACCACTTCACGTCGGCCTCGGTCATCGATGTGGCGATGATGTCCTCGAGCTGCTCATCGGAATCGACTTCGGCCTCCGTAGCCTTGACGATGCGCATGTAGGCTTCAACCGGGCTGACCTTCCAGAGCTGCGCGATCTGCTCCAGCGTCTTGCCATTTAGAGTACGGTCCGGAGCATAGTGAGCCAAGCGGATCGCGCCGGCGCCGCCGTTGTCGGCAAGCGCGCGCTCGACTTTCTGCGGATTGAAGAAATCCCGGTCGGGTACGATCACCCGAATGGTCGAGTGCCAGTAGGTATAGGGATAGACATCGGCCCACAGCGTGATGTGATCGCGTGCCGCCGCCTCGAAATAGTGCGGCATACGCTTCGCCGCCAAATTCCACACGCCGGTCGATCCTAACTTGATGTGGGTGATCTCGACCGGCAGCCCGGCTTCACGTCCTATGGTGAGGACCTCATCGAAGGAGTCAAATACACGATCGGTCTCGTCGCGCACATGGCTGATGTAGAAGCCACCCGTCGCTGCCGCCACCTTCGACAGCTCGATCACTTCCCGAGTGGTGGAAAAGTGCGCCTGCTCGTACTCCAGGCCAGTCGACAGTCCGAAGCCGCCGGCTGCCAGCTCCTGGCCAAGCAGGGTCTTCATCCTGGCGAGTTCCGTATCGGTCGAAGGGCGGTATAGATCCTTGCCCATCACCTTTTCTCGCAACGTCGCTTGACCGACCATGCTGGTCACGTTGAGCGCCGCCGGTGTAGCGTCGAGTTTCGAGAGCCAGCCTGCCAATGGGAAGTTCGACTCGCCATCCTGCCCGACCACCATCGTCGTGATCCCTTGCCGTGTCTGCGTCGCAGCGTCCAGATCCTTCAGCAACCCGCGGTCGGCGTGGCTGTGCATGTCGATGAAGCCGGGTGCAAGCGCCAACCCATGCAGGTCGCGCACCGTTTCGCCAGGCAACGGCTTAAGGGTCGTCGCGACCGCCGCGATGCGCTCGCCGATGATACGCACGTCAGCGGTTACCGGGGCCTTGCCACTGCCGTCGTAGAGGGTGGCATGGCGAAGCAGCACGTTCTCCGCGCGCGCATTCATCCAGCCCAGCACAATCAATGCGCCGCAGAAGATCTGAATCGACTTCATCATGCCATCCCCCAAAATACTTGTATGCGGTTAGCGCTTGTCGCCATGGTGCTGCATTTGTCCTCAACATACCCATCAATTCGAGTCGGCGGGTCGAGAGCGTGGTGGGTACAATGCCGCGCATGGTCGATTTAGCCCATTCTCTTCATCGCTTCTTCGGATTTACCGCCTTCCGGCCCGGACAGGAGGCCGTCGTCAAAGACGCCCTCGCCGGACGGGACGTCATTGCCCTGATGCCCACCGGCGGCGGAAAGTCCCTTTGTTTTCAGCTGCCGGCGCTGCTGCAGCCGGGCGTCAGCCTCGTCGTATCACCGTTGATCGCCCTCATGCAGGACCAGGTGCGGCTGCTCGAAGACAACGGTATCGCCGCCACCTTCATCAACTCATCGTTGCCCAGAGAAGAGGTTCAGCAGCGGATCGCGGCGATGCTCCGTGGAACCTTTAAGCTCGTGTATCTGGCGCCTGAACGGCTGCTCATGACCGATTTCCTCACCGGTCCCTTGGAGCAGCTTGCGGCGACGCCAGGGATCAACGCCTTCGTCATCGATGAGGCGCATTGCGTGTCCGAATGGGGACATGACTTCAGGCCCGAATATCGTCAGCTGTCGACGCTTCGCCGACGCCATCCGCGCGTTCCCATACTGGCCTTTACCGCCACGGCCACCTCTCGGGTACGTTTGGACATCATCGCGCAGCTGGCGTTACGCGAACCCGCAGTGCACCTCTCGAGCTTCAACCGGCCCAATCTTTTCTACGCTGTGCATCAGAAAGACGCCGGTACCTATGCAGAGTTGTTGCGGCTGGTAAGAGCCGGCGGCTCCGGCATCGTCTATTGCCTGTCGCGCAAGCGTGTCGAGGAAATCTGCGAACAGCTGACGTCCGACGGCATCGCCGCCCGGCCGTACCACGCCGGTTTGGATGCTCAGGTGCGCCGCGCGAATCAGGAAGCCTTCATCCGCGACGATGTGCAGGTCATCATCGCTACAGTCGCCTTCGGCATGGGCATCAACAAACCCGACGTACGGTGGGTCGTTCACTACGATCTGCCGCGCACCCTTGAGGGTTACTACCAGGAATCGGGGCGGGCCGGACGGGATGGAGACCCTGCACGCTGCACGCTGTTCTTCGGGCCGGCCGACATTCGAACTGCGGATTTTCTTATCCAGCAGAAGGTCGACCCGGACAGCGGCGAGCCGCTTGAAGAAGAGCAGCGCATCGCACGGCAACAGCTGCGCCAGGTCTTGAACTACGCCGAGGCGACCGAATGCCGTCGCGCCATCCAGCTGCGCTACCTGGGCGAGGACTACACGCCGCCCTGCGGCACATGCGACAACTGCTGCGAGCCAAGAAAACTCGAGGACTCGACTCTCGAAGCCAAGCAGCTCCTATCTTGCGTGGCACGGCTGGCGCAACGTCATGAGCGTTTCGGAGCGGCACACGTCATTGAGATACTGCGCGGCAGCCGCTCCGCGCGTGTGATTTCACGCAATCACGACGAGTTGAGCGTCTACGGCATCGGCAAGAGCCGTTCCACACAAGACTGGCGTAATCTCATCCGTGCACTACTGCATCAGGGCCTCCTTGCGGAAACGCAAGACGGATACCCGGTGCTGGTCCTCAACGCAGAAAGCTGGCGGGTGCTCAAGGATGAACGATCCGTCCAGGCGGCTCGCGCGGCACGTCCCACTGCATCGACACGGCGGGAAAGCGCCGCGGCGATAGCCGCCTCACTCGGCAACGGCGACCGGACAGTGTTCGAAGTGTTGCGTGCGCTGCGAAAACAGCTCGCCGATGAGCACGGGCTGCCCCCCTACGTGATCTTCCACGATGCGACTCTGCGCGAAATGGCCCAACAGCGACCCGCGACGCTGCATGAGTTTTCTCGCATCCGCGGCATCGGAGAAGCCAAACTGGCCCGTTATGGAGAACGTTTCATCGCGGCGATTCGAGAGTCCACGCTTTGACTCCATGGTTCCGCCGTTGCAACGGGGTTCGCCGCAGCAGAGTTCTAAATTGATGTGCCGTCCCCATAAGTGGCCGTCAAGTAAACGCCCAGCAGCTTGATTTCCGTCTCATCGATCGGCGCGCCGTAAGCATGCTGCATCTTGACGACTTCCGCCGTCCATTGAGTCAGCGACATATGCGGAGGCTGCAGGTTGATATAGTCAGTCGAATGACAGATTCCGCACTTCTGAAGTGCGATCGTGTAGCCCGGCAACTCCGACGGCCGCAATGCAGCGCCTTCCGGCGGCAGCTTGATTTCGTGA